>JAZQZL010000061.1:0-24386 GCA_045634005.1 Candidatus Flemingiibacterium sp.
CAGCTCTGTCAAGAGTGGTGTAAAGAGCGTCAACTGCAACGTTCTCGGTGAGACCAAGCTCTACTGCCTTGTTGTAGAAGCCCCAAGGATATTCGAGGTTGGTGTAACCAAGTGCACGAACAGCCATGGTAAGAGCGTCAACATAAGCAATGTTGCCAGCGGGATCGAAGGTGGTGTTTGCAGCATCGCGACCCTTGATGATGCCGTTGAGGAAAGCGTACTGGATAGCACCCTTATAATCAGTAACATCAGCAAAAGGAACGATACCGTTTGCCCAAAGAGTGGAGTCAGCTTCAACGCCAACCTCACCGGTAGTAGCACGAGCTACGAAGAGAGCCATCTGGTATCTCTGAACGTCAGCGTCAGGACCAAAAGTGGTGTCCGAAGTACCGCGAACGATACCCTTCACTGCGAGGTCGTTAATAGCAGCAGCGTAGTCGCTGTCAGCAGTAACGTCAGTGAAATCAGCGGAAACCACAGCAGTAGCGCCAACTACCATGATCATAGCGAGCACTAATGCAAGAAACTTCTTAAGATTTCTCATTGTTTGTTTCTCCTTAAAAAAATTATTTCCGGTTAGATCATCACCGGTGTAAGCCTTACCTCGGATTACAGCATTCGGTCTCACTTGAACGCCTTTCATCTTTCGGTACAGATTTACCCATAGTGAAGATTTTCCCTGTACATATGATACTACAAGTCCATTTTTTTTGCAATAGGTTTATATTGTTTGTAAGGTATTTGTAATTTTAAACGGGGTTTAATATTACACGACAGCCGTTGTAACACGCCTTAAAAAGTGCCAAAAAAGCTCGGTGTAGCCTATTCTTTTCGCACTTTCAGATGCAATCACGGGAATTTTCAAAATAATTTCTCCGTCAAGCAGAAATTCAACGTATCCAAGCTCGTCACCGACCTCTACGGGCGCATTTACCGCCTCCGGCAGCACCAAATTCTCCGAAATCCGACCGCTTTGCCCCTTTTCAAGCACTACCGCCTGCTCGCCCGCCGAAATATTGAGCGTATCCGCCACTCCGCCGGCGAGCGGAAGCGCTTCGGGGAGCGTTTTCGCGGAGAGTGTCAGCGCCTCGTAGTTGGCAAAGCCGTAATCAAGGAGTTTTTTGGCGGTTTCGTTGCGCGTGTCACGCGTAGGCGACGCCATAACGACGGCGATAAGCTGCATACCGTCGCGCTCGGCAGTTGCGGATATGCAGAACTTCGCTTTTGAGGTCGAGCCGGTCTTGAGCCCGTTCGCGCCTCGGTAGAACCGTATGAGGCGGTTAGTATTGGTAAGGCCGAACGCGCCGCCGCGAATCGTATCCATCCAAATAGACGACAGCTCGAGTATCTGCGGATGCTTCGTGATAAGCTCACGCGACATTATCGCAATATCGCGCGCGCTCGTAACGTGCCCGTCAACGTCATCGTCAAGACCGTTAGTGTTTAGAAAGACGGTGTTCGCCATACCAAGCTCCGCCGCGCGCTCGTTCATACGCTTGACGAACGCCTCCTCGCTTCCGGCGACCTTTTCGGCGAGCGCCACCGCCGCATCGTTCGCGCTTGCGACTACTACGCACTTTACCATTTCTGAAACGGGCATCTCCTCGCCCGGCTCAAGGAACACCTGCGATCCGCCCATCGACGCAGCGTATTCGGAGGTCTGTACCGTCTCGTCCCACTTTAGCCGTCCATCATCGACAGCTTCCATTATTAAAAGGAGCGTCATTATCTTCGTAACGGACGCAGGCGGAAGCGCTTCGTCAGCATTTTCCTCAAGCAAAACCCGTCCCGTAGACGCTTCCATTAAAATATAGGAGCGCGCATCGTAGCCCGCCGCGGACAGGGGAACACATAAAGCAAGAACTATTATTAATAATAATGAAAGAAACTTTTTTATCATATAAATCATCACCTCGTGGGATATATATGATAATATGAAAGAAATAATGCAAAAAAATAACCCGTCACGCATAACGTGACGGGCGTCTTACGACTTTAGATGATATAGGGCTTGATGTCTTCCATAAGAGCATCGCAATCGTCCGCGTGAGCGGTGAGCGCGATAGGCTTGAGAAGATCGAGAGAGAAGATACCCATAATAGACTTTGCATCGACAACATAGCGTCCGGACATAAGATCGATGTCCATATCATACTTTGCTACGATATTTACAAAGTTGCGTACGTCCTCGATAGAGGAGAGCTTAATATCTACAGTTTTCATTGTTGTTTCTCCTTTGCAATAGATTACGTATATATGATACCGCAAAAGCAAAGCTTTGTCAATATCCTTTTGATAAAATTTACATCTGCATTACAGCACTATTTTTCTTGCTTCAAGGTAGAAGCGCTTGTCGTCCGCCTCGCCCATAGAAAAAGTCTTTCTCGGCAAAGCGCCGTCGTTTGCGACGGTGGGGAAGAGCTCGGATTTTTCCATTCCCTTGAAGATAAAGCCGATAGCATTTTTGCCCGATGCGAGCTTTTTGGTGGATTCGATGCCGTGGATATAGTCGACCTCAATGCCTGCGTGGGACTTGATATAACCGTCGATGAACGTCTGAAGGGTTCCGACAGGTAGCATCGAGGTGGGATTGTCAACAACAAACGCACTCTCACCCGTTGCGCTTACGACCTCAAACTCCTGCGCAGCTATATCGCTTTTGGGCAGGCCCTTCGCATATTTTTCAAGCTCCGCCATAAAGCCGCCCGTATCAACGCCAAACAGCACGCGGTATATCGGCTCAAACTCGAGAGCTTCGTCATGGATGTTGACTATTTCGCACAGTGCGAAGCGTGCGGGATGCACGGCGCGCTCGTCCTCTGTGAGCGTAGGCTTCAGTTTTTCCCAGCAAGCCTTCGCAGTAGCGAGCGAATGGTTTCCGTCGCCAACTGCAAACACGAGCGGATTTTCGGTGTTCTGTGCCTTTGCCGCATTGTCCCAAAGCGCTTCGAGCGCAGTGTTGACACGCGATATCTCCGCCTCGGGCAGGAATTTACCGATCGAGTGACCGCTGCCAAGCATAAGCTCGAAGTCGTACGCCGTTTCGTACGCCGCCGCTTTGCTTGTAAGAGGCTCGATAACCGTACGTTCAGGATCGTCGATAAGAACCATAATATGCGGAAGCTCGATGGGCGCGCCCTCGCGTATCTTAACGCGCGGCGGTATACGCTCAAGCACAGTACCCTCGGTGGCGCGCACAAGCGTGCTTGCCCCCTTATTATAATCGTAGCATTCAAGATCGATCACTCCGACAAGTCCGCGGCGTATTTTGCCGTTTTTTTGCGCACGCTCGAGATATATCATCGCAGACGGCTGCGATACAAGCACGTCGCTTGTATATTCGCACATCACGCGATTTATCTGCGGTATACGCTCCTCAGCGTTTGCAAGATACAGCTCGGGCAACGTTACGCGAAGCGCGGAGGGTGCGTCGCCAACCTCACGCTCGACAGCTGCCCAATACTCGGGCTCGGATGTGTACTGATCGCAAGCAATGCACGACCACGCACGCATAGCGTTAGCATCGTTTGCAAAGCGCGGAAGGAGAATATCAGCAGGATAAAAGCAATTTTTCATATGGTATTCCTCTCAATATAGGGTATTATACAAATATGATAGCACATTTTCAGCCGATAATCAATAAAAATCTTTTTATATTTTGATATTTTTCTTTACTTATTCATACAGCCGTCACATTATGAAGCTATAATATCAGCGTAGGATAAAAACAAAGACCGAGAGATCGGTATCATATAGGAGGAACATTAAGTGGACAACAACCAGAACAATACCGGCAGCTACGGCGCGCCAAACTACGATTCCCCTTCGCAAAGACCCGTTTATATCCCCCCCACAGCACAGCAGACCGAAAAGGCCCCTAAAGCAAGCCTTAATTTCGGTACGTCGGCACTCGTTGTTTTTATATGTATGCTGTTTTCTGCCGTGGCGGCGTTTGGCGGCACGCTTATCGCAAACGCGCTAACCTCAAGCGGTATTCTGAATCCTAACCGAGCACCGTCGTCGGGTACCCTTGGCACCCCTTCGGTGATTATGCAGTCATACGAGAACCCCAACGTCACCGCAGGCACGTACGAGCAGGTCGCCGATACTGTTTCGGCAACGGTCGTTGAAATAACCACCGAGTCTATAGTAACCGACTCCTATTTCTGGGGCGGCAATTACGTAACATCGGGCGCGGGAAGCGGAGTTATCATCAGCTCCGACGGACTTATAATCACGAACAACCACGTGGTTGACGGCGCGAACACCATCACCGTACGCACCAAGGACGGCACAGAATATCCCGCTTTAGTCATCGGTACCGACGCAGATACAGATATCGCGGTTATCAAAATAGGCGCAACGGATCTTCCGTATGCACTCATTGGTGACAGCGACACGCTCAAGGCAGGTCAGGAAGTGCTTGCAGTAGGCAATCCGCTCGGCAATCTCGGCGGCACCGTAACCAACGGCATTATAAGCGCAACATCGCGTGAGGTTGAGATCGACGGAGTAACGATGACGCTTATTCAGACAAACGCAGAGGTAAACCCCGGCAACTCAGGAGGTGGACTTTTCAATCTCTACGGCGAGCTTGTCGGAATCGTTAACGCAAAATCGACTACTGCTTCCTCGGGCGTTTCCGTCGAGGGAATCGGCTTCGCTATCCCGATAAATACTGCGGCAAAAGTAGCGACCGAGCTCACCAACTACGGCTACGTCCGCGGCAGAGTTATGATCGGCATAAGCTGCGAGGACATCGAGGACTCGTGGGAAGCGATGATGTACCGCGTAAGCGCACTTGGCACGTACGTTACTGCATCTATGCACGACGACCTCAAGGTAGGTGACCGCATCGTTGCCGTTGACGGTCAGGAGGTAATGTATAAAGCCGACATCAAGGCGGTAATCAAAAATTACAGTGTCGGAGACACGGTTGTCATCAAGGTCATTCGTGGCGGAAAATACTATGACGTCAGCATCACGCTGACCGAGTACGTGCCCACTTCGGCATCAAGCGAAAGCGCTCCGAGCGTGGACGAATTTGAAAACAATTTTGGCAGATAAGGCTTGCACTGAAGCTGAAAATGTGGTATCATTAAATAGATAGATCATTATTCAGAGGTGTAAACGTGCCAAACAGCGAAAATACCGCCAAAAAGCCTAAAAAGATCAAGCCTGCGGGAGCGGACGGTCATCGCTCCCGAATGTTCGATAAATTTCTCGCCGCAGGCGATAATGACGTTCTGCCGCGAGATATACTCGAAATGTTGCTTTACTATCCCATAAAAATACGCGATACACGCGACTCCGCCGTTGCTCTTATAGACAAATTCGGTAGCGCGGATAAAGTCTTATCCGCCTCGAAGGAGGAGCTTTCCGCCACAGATGGTCTTGGTGACGGAAGCGCTGCATTTCTTCAAATTGCAGGAAACGCCGTACGGCGTCTGTGTGCAGAGCCGATTGACGAGAGAATAATATATTCAAGCACCGACCAAATGAACGAACTGTTTTATCCTTTCCGAGAAAAGCTTCGTCAGGATATCACCTGTGTCGCTTGCTTTGATAATGCTATGCGCCCCATCAGGGTGGCTAAGCTCAAGGACGGTGTATTCTCAAAGTGCCCGACAGACGCGAACGAGCTTGTTAGCTTTGTTACGGAGCATCACGGATGCTCGGTAGCTCTCGCGAGAATAAGCCCGAAGCGTTCCGAGTTTCCCTCGAGCAAAGATTTTGATGCGGCGGGATACGCAAAGCGCCTGTTGAATATAATGGACGTGGGCTTTAACGAATATTTTATAATAAGCCGTGACGAGGCAATAGAGCTGACAAAGCTTGGCTTATAAGCAAAACCGAGATGTGCTTTGCACATCTCGGTTTTTTATTCGTCTATTTTAAAAAATCTGCAAGCATTCTCAAAGGCGCGCCTTGAAAACTCCTCTGTGCTGATGCCGTAAAGCTCTGCAGCACGCTCTGCAGTATATTCCATAAGCCCCGAATGGTTGATCTTGCCGCGAAAAGGCACGGGTGCAAGATACGGCGCATCCGTTTCTATCATCACCCGATCAAGCGGCACACTCGGAACGATCTCGGCAAGTCTTGCCGCGTTTTTAAACGTAATTACGCCCGAAAACGAGATATACCAACCGCGATTTACAAGCTGTCTTGCAATTTCTGCGCTCGCGGAAAAGCTGTGAAACTCGCCCGTAACGTCTGGATATTCCCACAGAATATCGATAATATCGCCGTGCGCGTCGCGGTCGTGTATCGTAACGGGCATTTTTGTTTCGCGCGCAAGCTCAAGCTGTCGGCGAAGCCATACCTTCTGCACGTCGCGCGGAACGTTATCCCAATAGTAATCAAGGCCGATTTCGCCAAGTGCGCGAACCTTCGGATGAGAAAGCATCACGCGCAGCTCATCCATAGCCGCCTCCATGTCATCGTCAGCGTTGACCTCGCCGGGATGCACGCCAACAGTCGCATACATTTGCGGGTATTTTTCCGCCATCGCGATACAGTCGCGCGAGGACGCTACAGAGCATCCCGCGTTAACGATATAGCGTACGTTCTGCGAGAAGACGGTGGAAAGGACAGCGTCCCTTCCACCTTCTATTTCTTCTTCAAATCGCGGATCGTTATAGTGCGCATGGGTATCGAATATCGGTATCTCACGCGAGGGTGTAAAATCAAACTGCATTATCTTACGCGCTCTCCGAGAGGAGTTTCAGGATCAAGGAATACCACGCGTACGGTTTCCTCACCGGATGCAAGGATCATGCCGTTCGACTCAACGCCGCAAAGCTTCGCGGGAGCAAGATTTGCAACCACAATAAGCTTCTTGCCGATAAGATCCTCGGGCTTATAGAACTGTGCAATACCCGAAACGACCTGACGCTTCTCGTAACCGAGATCAAGCTGCAGGCAAAGAAGCTTCTTCGCCTTCTTGACCGCCTCGCAAGCGATAACCTGTGCGGTGCGAAGCTCAACCTTCATAAAGTCGTCGAAACCGATGATGGCACAGCCCTCGGGCTTTTCCACGGGAGCATTTGCCTTCATAGCAGCCTCGCGCTCTGCTTCGAGTTCAGCAAGCATCTTTGCTTCGTCAATTCTCGGGAAGAGGTTTTCGCCGCGAACAACGGAAGCATCTGCCTTGAGTGCACCGTACTTTCCAGCCGCTTCATAAGCGGAGCAGCACTCGCAAGCGCCGATCTGACGGAGAATTTCCGGCGAAGTCGACGGCATAAACGGAGTCAGAAGAATTGCACTCACGCGAAGCACCTCAAGAAGGTTATACATTACGCGTGCAAGACGCGCGCCGTTTGCATCCATATCCTTTGCAAGCACCCACGGAGCGTTCTCGTCAATATACTTGTTAGCGCGGCTGATCACGTTGAATATTTCCGCAAGAGCATTCTGGAACGCATACTTTTCCATCTGCGCCTCATAAGCCGCACGAAGTCCGGCGATCATATTTACAAGCTCTGCGTCCTTTTCTGCATCCTCGGCCTGTGCCGCCGGCAGAGTACCGCCAAAGTACTTGTCAACCATCGAAACGGTACGGGAAAGAAGATTTCCGAGAGAGTTTGCAAGATCTACGTTTATCGTACCGATAAGCGCCTCATTGGAGAAGTTGCCGTCGGATCCGAAGGGGAACGTGCGAAGAAGGAAGAAGCGAAGCGCATCAACGCCGAACTTTTCTGCAAGCACGTACGGATCGACAACGTTACCCTTGGACTTGGACATCTTACCGCCGTCGAGAAGAAGCCAACCGTGGCCAAACACCTTCTTCGGAAGCGGCATATCCATGCTCATAAGCATAGCGGGCCAGATGATCGAATGGAAACGAACGATCTCCTTACCGACGAAATGAACGTCTGCCGGCCAATAATCCTTGTAATCATCGTATTTGTCATTCATAAAGCCGAGCGCGGTGGTGTAGTTAAACAGCGCGTCAACCCAAACGTATACAACGTGACCGGGGT
Organism: Candidatus Flemingiibacterium sp.; assembly: GCA_045634005.1. GTDB lineage: Bacteria > Bacillota > Clostridia > Oscillospirales > CAG-272 > Flemingiibacterium. The sequence continues at coordinate 7,983 of JAZQZL010000061.1, forward strand.
CAAAGTCTACCGGCACACCCCAAGTGAAGGAGGTACGCGATACACAAAGATCCTCAAGGCCGGGCTTTATGAAGTTATTTACCATTTCGTTTACACGCGAGCGGGGCTCGAGAAAATCGGTGTTCTCGAGAAGATCCTGCACGCGGTCTGCGTACTTCGAAAGACGAAAGAAGTATGCCTCCTCCTCCGCATCCTCAACGTCACGTCCGCAGTCGGGGCACTTCCCGTCGACAAGCTGGCTGTCAGTCCAGAAGGATTCGCAGGGCTTGCAGTACTTACCCTTGTAGCTTCCCTTGTAGATATCGCCGTTTTCGTACATCTTCTTGAAGATCTTCTGAATAGCCTCAACGTGATAGTCGTCGGTCGTACGGATAAAGCGATCGTTAGAGATGTTCATAAGCTTCCAGAGGTCCTTGACTCCGCGTTCACCGAGAACGATGTTGTCAACGAACGCCTGCGGCGTAACACCTGCATCCTTTGCCTTGTCCTCGATCTTCTGACCGTGCTCGTCGGTACCCGTGAGGAAAATTACGTCGTGACCGGTCATACGCTTGTAACGAGCCATAGCATCGGTCGCAACCGTACAGTAGGTGTGACCGATATGAAGCTTATCGCTGGGATAGTAAATAGGTGTGGTTATATAAAATTTCTTATTGTTTTCGGAGCAGTTGCACATTTTATCTGTCCTCCTTTATTGTTAATGAATAAGTCTGCCACGCTGCATTTCCCACATAAGAACCGTCGCCGCCATAGCCGCATTAAGCGACTCACAGCCGTCCTCCATCGGGATAAATACAGTACCGCTGCACGACTTTATAAAATCCGCATCAAGTCCGTGTCCTTCATTACCGATAGCAAATATAGCGCGCGCGGGCATATCGAAGCTGCCAAGCTTTTTCGCATCGCGGTCAAGGGCCGCCGCAAAAAGCTCACATCCCGCCGCCTTTACAGCCGCCGCAAATCCCATCTCATCGGACACAACGGAGATGGGCTGACGGAACACAGTTCCCATCGAAGCGCGTATTACTTTAGGCGAATAAATATCCGCGCAGTCAGCGCTCGCAAACACCCGCTCGACGCCGAGCGCAAGCGCACAGCGCACCATCGTTCCGAGATTTCCCGGATCGCGCACGGACGAAAGATATATCGCGTGAAACGCGCTGTCTGCAGGAATATCCGCAGGCAACGTGCCAAACTTCTTCGCGAAAGCAACGATCCCCTGCGGCGCCGACTCGTCGGTCAGCTTCTCGAGCACCTCGTCAGACACGACGGTAACGGTTCCCGATGCGCCATCAAGCTCGCTTGCAAGCTCATTTATAAGCTTTTCGCGCTTTGACTCGGCGATAAAAATATATTCGGTTTTAACGCCGCTCTGTACCGCTTCCGAAAAAAGCTTGACACCGTCGATACGAAAAAGCCCCTCGGCATCGCGGTATTTTTTATCTGAAAGCTTTGACAGACGCACGATAAGCGGATTTTTACGTCCCGTTATGGTTTCGCGTGAAAATTCAGCCATACGTTCTCCCTTAAAAAGAAAAAACCGGGGATGAGCCGGTTTTTAATCTTTATATGAGGCAATCCTCAATTATTTTGCGAGAGCTGCTTTAGCCTGCTCTGCGATTGCAGCAAACGCCTCTTTGTCAGAAACAGCGATCTCAGCGAGCATCTTGCGGTTGAGGTCGATGCCTGCGAGCTTAAGACCGTGCATAAGGGTGGAGTAATTCATGCCGCAAACCTTTGCCTGTGCGGAAATTCTGGTGATCCAGAGAGACCGGAAGTCTCTCTTCTTCATCTTTCTGCCGGCGAAAGCGTAGTTGCCGCTCTTCATTACCTGCTGTTTCGCCATCTTAAAGTGCTTGGACTTTGCGCCCCAATAGCCCTTAGCGAGCTTAAGCATCTTATTTCTTCTCTTGCGAGTCATCATCGCGCCTTTAACTCTTGCCATTTTATGTTATCCTCCGATTATTCGTTAATTGTAATTATTTGTGGATGAGCGAGGAGATGGTGGGAGCCATCGAAGTGCTGAGATAGCCGTTCTTGCGAAGCTGTCTCTTTCTCTTTGCAGTCTTAAGGCCGAGCTTATGACGGCGATTGGTGTGGTTGAGCTTTACCTTTCCGGTCTTGGTGAGAGAAAATCTCTTGGCTGTTGCCTTGTGAGTCTTTATTTTTGCCATTTTCGTTTACTCCTTTTGTTTACTTACCCGTATTAATGCGTCGGGCTCGCGTATTTTTAAGTGCCGAAGCCTTTGGGGTACGGCAAATAGGCGATCACTTACCCTGCTTTACAGGATTTACGATCATGCTCATGAAGCGACCTTCAAGTGTGGGACGCTTATCAACGCTTCCGAGTCCCTCGCAAGCCTGCTCGAACTTTTCAAGCATTTCCTTGCCGAGATCCTGGTGGCTCATTTCGCGGCCTCTGAACTTAACAACGACTCTTACCTTGTTGCCGTCACCGAGGAAACGGTGTGCATGCTTTACCTTGGTTTCGAAATCGTGTGTGTCGATACGGCAGGAGAGCTGAATCTCCTTAACCTCGACGGTGGTCTGCTTCTTCTTTGCTTCCTTCTCCTTCTTGTCGCGCTCGAAGCGGTACTTACCGTAATCCATAATGCGGCATACCGGCGGCTCGGCATTGGGAGCCATGAGGACGAGGTCGAGATCCTTTTCATAAGCCATCTCAAGCGCCTTCGACGTAGCTACTACGCCGATCTGTTCGCCGTCGTCGCCTATAATGCGGACTTCCTTTGCTCTTATCTCCTCATTGATTTGCAGTTCCTTTGTGCTAATTGCGGACACCTCCAAAACTAATGTGAAAAATAAAATCGTGCGAAGAAGATTCTCCGCACGAACACAAGGACACCGATAGTGCCGTTTTGTCGGTTATTAACCGCTGTCAACTTACTGAGGCGGTGAGAACGGAGAGTTCTTCTTTGTTGTACCTTGGTATTATAGCACACATTCTCCCGTATGTCAAGGGGTTTTCGAAAAAAATTGCATACTATTTTTCAAAGCCACATATCCATTCTTCGCTTTTGGGTAACGAATCCGTATTTTTCGTAGAATCGGCGAGCGCCGTCGTTGAACTCCCACACGTCTAGATCCATTCGCGTGCAACCGACGGATTTCGCCCACTCGGTTACGTATTCCATAAGCATACTGCCAATGCCCGTTCCGCGGCAGCTCACGTCGACGCACACGTCGTCAAGGTGGATAGTCTTCATATCCACAAGCATCGTGCTGTTCTTTGTTTCACTAATTATAGCAAATATGTAGCCAACGACCCTTGCACCGTCTACAGCAACGAATATCGGAAGCTCTGCATCCGTCATTATTTCAAATAGCTCCGTAATCGTATATTTCGTGCCGTGCTCGCGGAAAAGGTCGGGGCGCCCCTTTTGGTGAATAGACTCGATCTGCATAAGCAGGTCAAGTATCCCCCCGGCATCGTCAACCATAGCGCGACGAATAACAACTGACATAACAATCTCCATTCCGCCGCGCTCCGTGGCGGCACATTGTGCGTGAACAGTTATATTACACTTACACTGAATAAACCTTCACGCTATTGACCTCTTTTCGTGATTTGCTTTCAAAAAACATTATACTACACGCGTATTACGGCGTTGTTTTCATTTCGTTAATTATTTATAAATAAAAAATTAACACAAAATATAGAACAATTGTTTGCTTTTTTCGGAAAACCATGGTATAATTATTCTGTAAATAATAAAAACCAACTCCGGAGGTAGAAAAATGCCAAATAATCTTACCGAGCGTGAGCGCGAAATATTCGAGTATATCAAGAACAACATAAAAAATGAAGGCTATGCACCGAGCGTGCGCGACATTTGTAACGCGCTCGGAATGAAGAGTACCTCCACGGTACACACGTATCTTGCGCGACTTGAGGAGAAGGGTGCAATTCAGAAATCTGCAGGCAAAAGCCGCACCATCCGCGTCGACGACGGTACCGCAGACAAGGGCTCAACCGTACGCGTACCGATACTCGGCAAGGTTGCCGCAGGTATGCCCATACTCGCAGTTGAAAACTACGACGGATACATTGATATCCCCCGTCCGTCCTCGCGTCTTTCATCGAACGATCTGTTCGCGCTTCGCGTTCAGGGCGAGAGTATGATCGAGATCGGTATAATGGACGGCGACCTTATCATCGTTGAAAAGGCAAACACAGCAAACGACGGCGACATCGTAGTTGCGCTTGTCGAGGACGAGGCAACGGTCAAAACCTTCTACCGCGAAACAGGCCGCTTCCGCCTGCAGCCCGAAAACTCCACAATGAATCCGATATACACAACCGAGCTTATCATTCTCGGCAAGGTAGTCGCTTCGATGAGATTTTACAAATAAAGCATTTTTAAAAGCCGTCCGCTGTGCGGGCGGTTTTTTCTGTCATAATAACATTTGACATCGCCCTGTTTTTGTGCTATACTATAAAATGTATAATAATGTTTAGTCGGAGAGAACAATGACAGCTATAAGTCTTAGCGGGGTATCGCTTGAATTCGGTACAGACGTTATACTCGATAATATATCCTTCAGCCTGAATGAAGGGGACAAGCTCGGCATCGTCGGAGTAAACGGTGCGGGCAAATCAACACTTTTTAAAATAATACGCGGTGAATACACGCCGACCGACGGCTCCGTGTACATCTCGAAGGATAAATCCGTCGGTATGCTCGAGCAGAACACAGGGCTTGAGGGCGAATGTACGGTGCTCGAGGGTATGCTCGAGTCGTTTGCCGACCTCATCGCGGATGAAAAGCGTCTTGAGGAGTTAAGCGCACAGCTTGAGATCACTCCAGCCGACGAAAATCTCATCTCGTCCTACACGTCGCTTGCAGACCGTTTCAAACGAGCAGGCGGATACGAATTTCGCTCGCGCGGCAAGGGTATACTCAAGAATCTCGGATTCGACGAGCGCTTTCACGATCTTAAAATATCCGGCCTTTCGGGCGGGCAAAAAACGCGTCTTGCCCTCGCTCGCGAGCTTATCACATCACCCGATATACTGATGCTCGACGAGCCGACCAACCACCTCGACGTTGAAACGCTCGCGTGGCTTGAGGATTTCCTCTCGTCATACCGTGGCACACTGCTCGTTATATCGCACGACCGTTGGTTCCTCGACCGAGTTACCACAAAAACGCTCGAGATAGAAAATACCCACGCCGAGCTTTATAACGGCAACTATTCACGTTTTGTCGAGCTCAAGCGCGAAATGCGCGAGATACAGGAACGCCACTACAAAAATCAGCAAAAGGAAATCGCTCGAATCGAAGCGTATATCGAGCAGCAGAGAAGATGGAACCGCGAGCGCAACATAATCGCCGCCGAGAGCCGCCAGAAGGCACTAGACCGTATGGTGCGAGTGGAGCGCCCCGACGCGCTTCCCGAAAATATTCGCCTGACCTTCACAAAATCGGGCGAGAGCGGCAACGACGTTCTCACCGTAAAGGGACTTACGAAATCCTACCCGAACAAGCCGCTGTTCTCGGACGTATCGTTCCTCGTAAAGAAGCGTGACCACCTCTTTATCGCCGGACCGAACGGCTGCGGCAAATCCACGCTCATCAAAATCATCGCCGAAAAGCTTGCCGCCGACGAAGGAAGCTTCGAATACGGCTATAACGTAAATATCGGCTACTATGATCAGGAAAATCAAAATCTCGATCCCGAGAACACCGTCCTCGACGAGCTTTGGAACTGCTACGACGGACTCACACAAACCGAAATACGCTCGGCGCTCGCGCTGTTTTTATTCAAGGGCGACGACATCGAAAAGAAGGTGTCCGTCCTGTCGGGCGGCGAAAAGGCACGTCTTACGCTTTGTAAGCTGATACTTTCGAAGATGAACCTTCTCATTCTCGACGAGCCGACGAACCATCTTGATATCGGCTCGCGCGAGGCCCTCGAAAATGCGCTCTCCGAGTTCGACGGCACGATAATCGCCGTATCGCACGACCGATATTTCATATCGAAGCTCGCAACTCGCGTGCTTGATCTCGGCTCGAAGCCTGCGCTCGACTTCTTCGGAAGCTACGAGGAGTACAAGGCTCACCGCGCCCGCACTGCATCTGCTACAGTTCAAGCCGCGACCGAAACCGTTACCGAGGCAAAGGAGCAATATCTTCGCGCTAAGGAGCAGGCGTCCGAGCAGCGCAAGCTCAAAACCCGAATGAGAAAGAACGCTGAGGAAACCGCGGCGCTTGAAAAGGAGCTCGAAGAACTCACCGAGAAGCTCGCCGACGAATCTATCCAGACCGACTACGTCAAGGTAAACGAGCTTTACACCCGTCAGACCGAAGTTGAAGAGCGCCTTATGGAGCTCTATGAGGAGGCAGAAGGCTTTGAAAAATAAGGCCCAAATGCTCGTCGTCGGCATAACGATGAACTGCGCCGGAACAGAAAAATCCTTCCTATCGTTTTTATCGGCGCTCGATTTTGAACGCTTTGACGTGACGCTTCTGCTGGCAAAGCGCGAAGGGATGCTGATTGACGCCTTGCCGCCGGAGGTAAACGTACGCGTAATGGAAAAGTACGGCGATATGTTCCTTCTGTCGGGCAAAAATTCCGCAAGAACGCTCTTTAACTGCTTTGTCAGAGAAAATCCGCTGACGCTTTTCGAAATCCTCCCGTATTTTACAAGAATACTGTTTGCAAAAGGCGAGCGACGTGCGTCTGTGGCAACGCGGATGTGGCTTCACTTTATGAGAAAAATGCCTTCAGTCGAAGAAGAATTTGACGTCGCGCTAGCTTATTGGGGCGAGCGCACTATGTTCTATATGTGCGACAAGGTCAAGGCGAAAAAAAAGCTCACGTGGCTGCACTTCGATTACACAGAGCCACCCCGTGACAATGAGATATACCTGCCCTATTTTAAAAAGTGCGATAGGACCGTTACCGTTTCGCACGCCGTAGATGCCGCTCTTAAGGACGAGCTTCCCGAAATCGCAGAGCGCACGGTTATGATGGAAAATATAATAAACCCGTCGCAGATACGCGCACTTTCCGAGCGCGGCGATACCTTTCCCGACACAGATTTCAACGGCAAGCGCATACTGACGGTTGGACGCATCCACCCCCACAAAGCCATTGACCTTATCGTACCCATTCTAAAGCGACTGCGTGAGGACGGATTTACCGTTCGTTGGTACGTCCTCGGCGACGGCGACGCGGACTACAAGCAGTATATATCAAAGCGTCTCACCGAAGCCGGCGTTAACGATATGGCGGTATTTCTCGGCGCATCGCAAAACCCGTATACTTACCTTCGAGACTGCGATATCTACGTACAGCCTTCGCGTACAGAGGGCAAGCCGATTGCTGTGGATGAGGCAAAAATAATGTGCAAGCCGATACTCGTTTCGCGTTACCTATCCGCCTGCGAGCAACTTGAGAACGGCTCACTTGGCGTTATCTGCGATATAGACTGCGCTTCAATATACGAGGGTATCAAAAAGTTACTGACCGACGAAGCTCTGTGTGATAAGCTTCGCAAAACGCTCGCCGAACGCGACTTCGGCAACGTCCGGGAGATAGAAAAGTTTTATAAAATGGTGGAGTAGCGCAATTCGGTTATTGTATCGGCATTTCAACCTGCCTGCCCACCCAATATATAAACAATATGTAAAATTGCAAATCCACTTGCAAACATCCACCGCTTGTGGTATAATAATTAATAATTGATATTTGCCGGCTTCGGCAATTTAGGAGGAACTACATTGATTATTCAACTTGAAGACGCTAAATACAAGCTTCAGAATATGCGCGCAGACATCGACGAGCTTGCTTCTGCACTCCGTATCGACCAGCTTATCACAGAGGTCGAAGAGGACGAAGCCAAGACTCTCGCGCCTGACTTCTGGAACGACGCGGAAAACTCCAGCAAGGTTCTCCAGAAGATAAAGCAGAAAAAGGATAAAATTGAAGCGTTCACCGCGCTTAAAAACCGTCTTGAGGACGCTATCACCCTCGCCGAGATGGGAATTGAGGAGAACGATGAATCCATCGTTCCCGAGGTCGAGGAAGAAATGGCGGCAGTTATAAAGGAAGAGGAGCGTCAGCGCATCGAGGTTCTTCTCTCAGGCGAATATGACCGCAACAACGCAATCGTTTCCTTCCACCCCGGTGCAGGCGGTACCGAAGCGCAGGACTGGGCGCTTATGCTCTACCGTATGTATACCCGTTGGGGTGAAAAGCACGGCTATAACGTAAAGCTCGTCGACTGGCTCGATGGCGAAGAAGCCGGCATCAAGAGCGCAACTATAATGATTGAGGGCACGAACGCTTACGGCTACTTAAAGAGTGAAGCTGGCGTACACCGCCTCGTTCGCGTATCACCGTTTGATGCATCCGGACGCCGTCAAACGTCGTTTGCATCCGTTGACGTAATGCCGGAGTTTGAGGATGACGGCAAGATCGAGCTTCGTGAAGAGGATCTCGAGATCACCGCACACCGTTCTTCCGGCGCCGGCGGTCAGCACGTCAACAAGACCGACTCTGCTATCCGTATCGTTCACCTTCCTACTGGTATCGTCGTTGGATGTCAGACCGAACGCAGCCAGCTTCAGAACAAGGAAACCGCACTCAAGATGCTCAAGTCCAAGCTTATGGAGATCAAGGAGCGCGAAAAGCTCGAAAAGATCGACGACATCAAGGGCGTAAAGACCAACATCGAGTGGGGCAGCCAGATTCGCTCGTACGTATTTATGCCGTACACGCTTGCAAAGGATAACCGTACCGGCTTTGAGGACGGTAACATTCAGGCAGTAATGGACGGCGAAATCGACGGATTTATCAACGCTTACCTTAAAATGAACGCAAATAAGTAATAAAAAACCACCCGTTTTTGACGGGTGGTTTCCTTTTGGGTTTTTATTTGTCCTCGAGTTCTGCGCTAACCGCGCCGACAGCATCGATAGCTTCGTCAACAGCGGATGCGATCTGCTCGTCATTGTGAGCATAAAGCTCTTCGTCGTCGAAGGAAAGATCGCCGAGAATATCAGCGTCGTCAAACTCCCACGAATCAAGATCGTCGCAATCACAGCAATCACAACCCTCGAGAGCACTCTTTTCGCGCTTCTTCTGCACAAACTTGAGAACGAGCAGAATAATGCCGGCAGCCGCAACGATAGAAGTTGTAATGATAAGGATCATTGCAATAGGACTAAGTCCGCTTTTTTTATTCTTATTCATAACATCGTACCTTCCTTTACATTATGATAGTATACCGTATATTAATTATAGCATACATTAAAAAAATATGAAAGACTATTTTATGAAATAATTGTAAACACGTCGTGACTAAACAGTTACAGTATCACCACAACAGACGAAACGGTTGCAATTATCATCGCTATTATATCGCGCGCCTTCAGCTTTTCGCGGCTAACAAGGCAAATAAGCGTTGAAAACACCATTGTTCCACCCGTAATCAGCGGATACTGTACCGAGGCATCAAGCGTTTCGAGCGCAACGAATATAAGCAGCGCAGAAACAGAGGATATAGTAGCATAAAGCGTTGCTGACGTTACCGCGTTTTTAGGCGAAACAAATACGCCCCTCTTTCTCTTAAGCGTAAGCACCAGCACGGATGCTCCGCATATTATAAACATCCAAGCACCTATCATCAAAAGGTACGTTCCGCTCGGGGCAGGATTCGGAAGGTGCTGATTCGTCGCTGCAAAAACGCCCGACAAGCCGTTGCATACGAAAATCGCCGCATAATATTTTATTGCAGCGCGCGAACTTTTAGACTTGAAATCCGTATTAATCAGCATCGCCACCACGATAAGCACGAAGCACAGTGCCTTGCCGCACGTAAGCTCCTCGCCGAGTGTAAAACCGAACACAAAAGGGAGTGCCATGCCGCCAAGCATCATAAACATTGAGTATACCGACATATTGGCAACCAAAAATACCTTTGCAGAAAAAAGCGCCACAGCCATTGAGTTCAGCGCCGACAAAAGCGTTATCAGCGCAGGAAGAAGCGTAAATTCGTGCTTAAAGCCGGACATGGCAAATGCCGCCGCCATATTAAGCACCGAGCAGAAGAAGGCAAGCACCAGCACCGCGTAAACGTCGGCCCCTTCGGTTTTATTATACTTGCGCTGAAACAAAAACTGACACGAGCACAAAAATGCCGCCGTGACTATAAGTATGTATGCAAGGGTAGTGCTCATTTTGATAATTCACTCCATTCAGATGAAATTACAGTATATTTTTCGCTTGGATATGTGTCGCAGTCGATATAATCGCGCAGCGCTTTTACCGTCACCTCACATATTGCCGCCGCATTCGGGCAAAGCGTTACGTATTCGATGCCATTTGGGCTCGCGGTAACGATAGGGGAATCGGCATAATCGTGCCCTACCACCCCTATCTCGGACGAATATCCGAGCTTCAGCGCCGCAATAGCCGCCTCACGCGCCGAGCCGACCGTCGCATAAATCGTGTCAAACGAGCCTGTATTCAGCTCGCTGACCCGACGTGCAAGCTCTGCCGCTGTAAACGTGTCGGGCATTTCTATCCTTACCGCATCGACCTCGCCGCAAGAGAAGCCTTCTGCCCGCGCGGTGGATACGTCCGTTCCGTCTGTAACAACCAGCACTCGTGCTCCGGAATTCAGACACGCCATTTCTCGGGCAAGCTTACCGTCCGCGAACGAATCTGTGCATATACAGAAAGTGTTCGGTATACTAACCCTGTCAAAAAGGAATATTATCGGTATCTCGCGCGCCGTAGCCGACAGCATCTCATACTGTTTTTCATTCGGACGTGCGCATATCAGAATAATTCTCGCGCCGAGTCGCTTTGCTTCATCGAGGTACTCTCCGAGCAACAGCTCGGAGCCCTGCGGATATACGTTGTATTTGCCCCGCACGCCCTCGCCGCAAGCGTTCTCGAAGCGAACTATGAACTCGCTCCAGAATTTTTGAGGTCGGTCGGGTAAAATACAGTAAAAATCGCACTCGCGCGATGATCCGACTCCAAACTCTTTAGCAATTGCAACTATTCGCTCGCGGCTTTCGCGCTCTACGCCAAAGCAATGGTTTATCGCTCTGCTGACCGAAGCCTTGCTCGAGCCTGAGAGGCAACTTATAACGTCAAGCTTGTTTTTCATCCGACACACCTCCTTTTCGAACTAATTTTACATTAACTTTCATCGCTTGTCAATACAAAAAATCACTTTTATAGTTCAATTTTGAACATTTGGCGCCGTTGTACGATACCCACGAAAACGCAGTCGAAACTTTGGCGATACTGCACATTACATGAAAACCGTCTATGTGGTATAATACAAGAAACAAATCATTTGCACGGGGGACAAACAAATGAGCAAAAAATTACGTATCGGTGTATTCGGCGGATACCGCGGCGAATGCATGATAAAAATCCTTTTAAAGCACGCTGACGCAGAGCTTGTCGCAGTTTGCGATAAATACGAGCCTATCCTCGAGAAGGTTCGCGCAAAGGCAGCTGAAGCAGGACTCCACGTCGAAACCTTCAACAACTTTGAGGATTTCATCGAGTATCCTATGGATGCGGTCGTTCTCGCAAACTACGCACACGAGCACGCACCCTATGCGGTAAGATGTATGAGGAAGGGATTTCACGTTTTGAGCGAGGTGCTTCCTTGCGAAACAATGGCGCAGGCGGTCGAGCTTATCGAAACAGTCGAAGAAACCGGCAAGATTTACGCTTATGCAGAAAACTACTGCTATATGCGCCACACGTTTGAAATGTGGCAGAGATACAAGAAGGGCGAATTTGGTACAGTACAGTACGCGGAGGGCGAATACGTTCACGACTGCACGTCCGTTTGGCCTAGCATATCGTACGGCGATCCCGATCACTGGCGCAACAATCTTTATCCGACGTACTACTGCACGCACTCTCTCGGCCCGATTCTCACCACAACCGGACTTCGTCCCGTAAAGGTTGTCGGCTTTGAAACCTGCAACAATCCCGAGGTGTACGATAAGGTTGGCATTTCCTGCGCCGCCGGAATCATAATGGCAACACTCGAAAACGGCGCCGTCGTTAAAAGCATTCACGGCGGACTCAAGCGCGAGCCCGCTTCGGTAAACTACCAGCTCTACGGAACGCGCGGAATGATGGAATCAGGTAGACACAAGGAGCTCCCCTCACTTTACGCGTACAAGGAAGGCGAACGCTACTGTGAGGGAGAGTGGGAAAAGTACGATCCCGTCGGACCTATCAAGGAAGCGACTGAAATCTCTCCGAGCCATAACTGAAGCGACTATTATCCCACACACTACTTCATTCAGAAAATCCTCGGCAGACCCGAGGGTAACGAATGGTCGATCGACGTGTACAAGGCAGTCGATATGGGAATCTGCGGTATTTTGGCATACCGCTCCATCTTAAACGGTAACGTGCCCGTCGAAATCCCCGACCTTCGCATAAAATCCGAGCGTGACAAGTGCAGAAACGACAACGCCTGTACCAACAGATCGATCGCATCGGGCGACGATCTTCTGCCCACGTCATCGTTCAGATATCCAAGACCGTCCGACGAGGTCTACGCATACGTGCGTGACCTTTGGCTGAAGGGCGAAAAGGCATAAATCCAAAAAGACTGCCTCGCGGCAGTCTTTTTGCTTATTTGTTTCTCTTTTTTATTTTTCTGATGTCACGAAGCATTTTGACGCTGTCGCGCAGAACGTGGACTTTACTCTCGCAGTGATTTACCACTCTCACAGGCATTTCACAAACCTTTGCGCCGAGCTTTTTAGCCTTTATGAGCACCTCGAAATCGAATGCAAATCCGTCAACCTCGCACTCGCTGAATATCTTGCGTGCAGCATCACGGCGAAATCCCTTGAAACCGCACTGTGAGTCGGTCATTTTAAACCCAGCTACAAGTGCAAGGCATTTGATGTACGCCTTGGATGCTACCTTGCGGGTGAGCGTGTAGCCGTCGTATCCGCTCTTGTCAAGATTTCGCGAGCCGACAACAATGTTCGCATCAGGATTTGCCTCGAACATAGCTACCGCACTCTGTATAACGTCAAGTCCGTATGCAAGGTCACAGTCGGTGAATATGATAATGTCGCCTGCGGCGTTAAGCACGCCGTTTCGCACCGCCGCACCCTTGCCCTTGTTCTTCTCGTAAGTAACCGCGCGGACGTGATCGTCTGCTGCAGCTTTCACTATTGCAAGAGAGCCGTCAGTCGAGCCGTCATCCGAAAAAATGACTTCCCAATCATCGAAATTATCCGTCATATACGCGCGAACTCGGGATATCGTATCGCCCACTGTTTTTTCTTCGTTGTACATTGGTATGCACAGTGAAATTTTCATTTATACCACCACTTTTTTGTAAACAAATATATCGAAGTCCGCCGTTATTTCAAGGCTTTCTATCGTATCAAGCTTCGCCATATCCTCGCGCGACGTCTTAAACGCGTACGGCGTCATCATAAAAAGGCTCTTCACGTCGTCACAGTTAAACGTGTACGTAACGTTCTTATACCCGATCTCGCAAAATCCGCTCGGAAGATCGCGCCGGCCCTCATTTTCGTAAGCCTCGTCATACACAGCTTCTTTAAGCTCAAAAAGATGTTTTTTGCCTGCAGCACCTACGACTAAAACTCCATCGTCCTTCAGCACGCGAGAGAATTCCGCCTCTGCGATCGGCGCGAAAAGGCTTACTACCGCATCGGCACTGCTGTCGGATATCGGAAGCTCGAATACGCTCGATACTCCGAAAAATGCGCCGTTATTCGCCGCCTTTGCACGTTTAGCCGCCTTATCGCACGCATGCTTTGACAAATCAAAGCCGTAGACTGCGTGGCCGCTCTCGGCTATAATATTGGAATAATAACCCTCTCCGCAGCCTGCATCTATCACAGTCTGTGCGCCATCAAGCGCTTCGGCAACCGCCTTGGCAAACGGTTGGTAATAGCCTTTCTCAAGGAATGCGGTACGTGCACGAACCATTTCCTTATCGTCACCCGCAGTTCCAAGTGCCTGCGTCAGTGTAACGTAACCGCTTTTGGCAACGTCGAAGCAATGCCTGCGCGCACCGTCACAATAGTAGCTTCCGCCGTCACGCACGAGCAGCGTTTTACACAGCGGACACAATAAAATACTCATTTTTCCACCTTTATAAGCTTCGCGTGAAGCGCATATCGCCCGATGTGATACCATTCCACGTCCGAAGAAGGCGTACACGTCGACAGCGTAATTATCTTATCGTCCTCGACAAAGGTCATACCCTTATTAAAAAGCGAATTCTCCTGCATTTTCTCGCAGAATGCGACGAAATCGCCGCCGTTTTCAAACTCCATCTCAAAATACGGATAGTCAAAGCGCGTTTTGCTTATAGCAAACGGCTCGTAGGTGTATATCCCGTTTTCGGTGTATACCTCAATAAGCGTGGAGTTGAAAAAATCCTCCTCCAGAAACAGCATCACGTTGTTGAACATGTTGCCGTCAAGCATATTATGTCCGTACAGCACGGTGTTGCGGTTATCCTCGAGCTTATCTTCGCTTTCAAAATCCGCGAATATCGCTCCGCACACCATAAACTGACCGTTATACGCACGCTTGAGATAATACTCGTTGTCCTCGCCCTTTACAATAGGGAAGCTGATACGCGTTCCGTCGACGTGGATATATCCGTAAACGTCGGGATACGCCGCCTTAAGCCCCGCGACGTTTTTTTTCATAGCATCGAGCTTTCCGATATCATCTTCAAACTCCGCTTCGAATATTTTTTCCGCAAGATCGCCGTAAAGCTTGTCCCCGCGATAATAATCTACAGCATAGCGAACAAGGCACGCCGCGCTTATAAGAAACACGCACGCGCATATTATCATAACAGTACGTTGCACGGGCGTGCGCGACGTCGGCGATTGCTGCTTGTCACAGTCGCACGGCTTTTTATTCGATTTTTCAAACAGCTTTTTCACCGCGCGCCTCCAAACGATTTTATAATGCAAACATATTATATATCACTTTGACGCCACTTTCAAGCAAATAGGCGAAACATTTACACTTTATAAACAAATCGTCCGTCCCAAAGCTCGCTTGGGACGGACAAAGTTTTATTCAACCTTTGCGAGATATGCCTTCTGCTCTTCGCTTAAAACCTCAAGAGAAGCGCCGAGTGCACGAAGCTTGAGCGCTGCAACCTCTTCGTCGATCTCACGCGGAACCTGATATACCTTCTTATCAAGCTTGCCCGCATTCTTAACAAGGTATTCAAGGCTCTTTGCCTGAATTGCAAAGCTCATATCCATAATTTCTGCAGGATGTCCGTTACCGGCTGCGAGGTTTACGAGTCTGCCCTCTGCGAGAAGGTTGATAATACGGCCGTCGGGCATTTCGTAGCCTGCGATGTTGGGCTTGCGCTCCCAAACCTTCTTTGCCTTCTTTGCGAGTGCCACCTTGTCAATTTCAACGTCGAAGTGACCGCTATTGGAAAGAAGAACGCCGTCCTTCATCTTGTCGAAGTGCTCTGCGCGGATAACGTCCTTACAGCCCGTTACGGTAATGAAAAGATCACCGAGTGCGCACGCCTCATCCATAGTCATAACGCGGAAGCCGTCCATTACAGCCTCGATACCCTTTACAGGGTCAATTTCGGTAACGATAACGTTAGCGCCCATACCCTTTGCGCGCATTGCAACGCCCTTACCGCACCAACCATAGCCTGCAACAACAACCGTCTTGCCTGCAATGATGAGGTTAGTGGAATTCATAATACCGTCGAGCGTGGACTGTCCCGTGCCGTAGCGGTTATCGAAAAGATGCTTGCAGTCGGCATCGTTTACGTCGATCATCGTATAGTCAAGCATACCTGCCGCCTGACGTGCGAACAGACGGTGGATACCCGTGGTGGTTTCCTCACAGCCGCCTATAAGGTTCTTGCCGTACTCGCGGCACTCTCCGTGGAGAAGCTGTGTAAGATCGCCGCCGTCGTCGATCATAACGTCGGGACAGAGCGAAAGAGTCTTCTTAAGATGCTCCTCGTACTCCGCGTCGGTAACACCGCGCCACGCGTTCACCTCGAAGCCGAGGTCAACAAGCGCTGCCGCAACGTCGTCCTGTGTGGAGAGGGGGTTACATCCCGTGACGTAAACCTCTGCGCCGCCTGCGGCGAGGGTGATCGCGAGATACGCAGTCTTTGCCTCGAGGTGTATGGACATCGAGATCTTCTTGCCTGCAAACGGCTTTTCGCGCGTAAACTGCTCGTTTATGATGTTAAGAACGGGCATATAGCTCTTAACCCAGTTGATTTTGTCGTGTCCGCTCTTTGCAAGCGAAATATCCTTGATACTGCTCATTGTTTTTATCTCCTTAAGTTATTCTTATATTTTCTGAATAGATCTTTATGTAAGCCCAAGCTCG
>JAZQZL010000062.1:0-2356 GCA_045634005.1 Candidatus Flemingiibacterium sp.
ACAAATTTGCGCCAATCAGTGAACAAAATTAAAATTTCAGCAAATAAAAACGGTATCGCGTTTGGGGATGCCGTACGGATTACTTTGCAAAATATTCTATTACAAAATCGGGAACTCTGCCGAGAAGGAATACGATCGAATAGTCGGTCGTAAACGTGTTTGCGTCTGTTATTTCTACGTCTACGATCTCCTCGTGCTCGATGCCGTTTTCGTCGTAGTAATACGTCGTGTAGCTTGCCTCGGCTTCGCGTATGGTGTACATTACCTTATAGCTTGTATCGACAAACGTGAAGGCGGAATATTCGCGACCGAGAGGGTTGCTCGATGCCGTCAAGATCTCGAGTATCTGTGCCTTGTCGGTGACGGTCATAGATTTTTCAACGTCGCCGACCATATGCAAGATCTGGATCGAGTCTATCGCGTTTGCAAGCTTTTCAAGCATCTGGTCCTGTGTGCTCGTTAAGTAGCCCTCATCGACGTAATGCTCCTGAAGCTCGGCCATCGAAGTAAACAGCGGGATATCGAGCTGGTAAAAAGTGTTGCCGCTATTGTATATATCGAAGTAACCGAAGGTCTGCTGCTGGAAGTAATCGAAGTTTACGTCCTTCATATAATCGGCTACAATGTCAAGTCCGAGCTCTTTTGCGCGAGAATCTGTCAGCGAGAATTCTTTGAAGCTCCAGCTTCTGTTTTTGGAGTAATATTCCTGCGGTATGCCATCCTTCGGAAAGTTCAGATGGCTTAACATGAGCGTTGTATGACCGCTTGATTTTATATCTTCAAGCGCCGTTGCATATTGCTGTGCAAATTCTTTGCTGTCGAGTATGGTTCGGAATTCGTCTATGAAATTGTATCTGTCGTAGAGGCGTACCGTCTTTGCAACGGGAACGCCTACCTTCGGATAGAATACCATTTCTATATAAAGCGAATTCGTGTAATACTTGTACTCATAGTCGTAGCTTGGGGTGAGTATGCTCGAGTACATATAATTGCTGTATACGTTTTCGCCGTCCGTGTATATGGTGCGAATTGCATCGATGACGTCCTTGTCGGTGAACTCCATTGTTCCGCCTACGTCATCGAAGTTTACGCTCACGCGTGCGGTCTGCGAGGCTGTCGGAACGTAGGTGTTTATACCGAATGCATTCGTCACGAATATGATGAACGCAGCTGTCGCGCACGCGCCGTATATGCAAAGCCCCTTCCAGCCTTTGAACATAGCTCTGGCGGTCTTATGAAGTATAGTATTCGTGAGCATAAATACAAGTACCGCGCCGCATACCATACCGAACATCATCCAGGAGACAGTACTCATAATGGCGTAGAAAATAAGTCCGAGGCCGATAGTGCCCACAAATACAAGGATGTATTTGATTACCTCGCCGAGCGTTGTGAATACGACGGGAGTACCCGCTCGCTCGCTCTTTCGCTTCATATAAATGGCGTACGCCGCGACGAGCATCGCTGCTGTTACAAGCAAGAAGGAAAACGCTTCAAATATGCTGAGCGAGCTTTCGTTAAGCATCAGTCGAAATACGGGGGAGGAGTATTCGAAGAATTTCGTGCCAAGATAAAACTCCTGCCACATATTCTCATTGAATATCCCAACGAATACGACAGAGAGCGCATAAACGGCCGGGATAATAAACGTCGCGATGACAGTAAGCGTAAGCTGAACCGCACCAAGACCGCTTATCATACCGATAAGCGTGGAAAGAGCGAAGAAGAATGCCGAGAATATGAATGCTTGTGCGCTCATTGAGAGGATATTGACAAGTGCGGTCGCTGTAAGCAGCTCATTTACGGCGAGCACGATCACCGTGATAGCAATGTTTATGATATACGGTATTACGACGGCTATCGCGCTTGTTACGGTCTGCGTTAAAAAGAGCTGTCCGCGCTTTACGGGTAAGCTGTGGTAAAAGTCAACGGAAACCTTGTTTTTAAGATAGGCAAATCTCGAGCAGGAGGTCACCACGCCGAAGATCGAGAGACAGATTATAGTGAAATAACGAATGGTGAATATCCAATCCTCCTCGAACATTTCGCGGATTCGTTCGATGTCGGTCGCCTCAATGGGACGGCGTTCCGATATGGTCATCATAACGGGAACGGGAAGAAGGAAGAATAAAATTATACCGAAAAGCAGTGCCGTCGTCCAGAACTGGCGCGCGGTAAAGCTAAAAAACGGGTAAAAGCTTGCGCGCTTTTTATCAGTATTCAAGCTTTGAGAAGTCATATCCTCTTTCCTCCATTTCGCTTATAAATATTTCCTCGAGTGTGAGCGGGATCATTTCGTAGAAGGTGGGATTGCGCTCGTTCATAGCCGAGTTTATCTCGTCGAGCGTGCCACGAG
>JAZQZL010000063.1:0-8374 GCA_045634005.1 Candidatus Flemingiibacterium sp.
TATAGGTCGGAACGGATTTAATATTAACCGTAGTACAAAGCTCTCACACGATAGCATTGTGAGCATCATAAACGCGCTTTCAACAACGACGAGCGGACTTACCGTGACGCTCTCCAAAACGGCGGTCAATAAGGCGTTTGAACAGCTTGAGGGAGCGAACGACGGTGCAATTTCCGCAGAGTGGCAGGACCTTATCGCTACGAAGCCCAATTGGACGATATCGCTTGTATAAGGAGGGCTGATGTATGAGAGAAACTATAGAAGCACGAGAGGGGTATGTGCTTACCGACGGCACGACGTACGGCACGACGATACACCTTGCCGAGGGCGCAGACGCTTCGGTCTTCCGCGAGATTACGCGCGAGGAGTACGATGCCATAATGGACGCACAGCAAGAGCCGAGCGAGGACGGTGCAACCGAAGCGGACTATATCGCCGCGCTTGAGCAGATGGGGGTTAAGCTATGAGAGTGACCAAGGAACATCTCAACAAATCAGTCGCGGCGGCAAAGACAGAAACGCGCGACGCTTTGCAGACGGTGTATGACGAGCTTAATAACGGACAACGCAAGAAGCTCGTCAAAAACGAGCGAGTGAAAGCGATCTTTGACCACTTCGGCGTTGACTACGGGGAGGTGAGCGAATGAGTGAAACGTTAATCGCACTTCTTTCGGGTGGTATCGGCGCGGCTGTTGCAACCGGCATTATGGGTATTATTCTTCACAAGATCAAGCGTGCGGACGCGAAGGCAGACAAGAAGGAGCAGAAGGCGGCGGTGGAAACGACCGCGCTCCGTTACATAATGCTCTTCGTTATCCGTCAGCAGGGCACGGAGTTCGTGCGCCACGGGTCGATTTCGTGGGAGGATCGCAAGATGATGCACAAGTGGCACGATCTTTACCACAACGGACTTGGCGGCAACGGTGACGCGGATCTTCTTATGAGCGAAATAGACGAGCTTCCGCTTGATATGAAGGAGGAGTAGGCGTGAAGGGAAAGCTTGAACAGGCAAAAAAAGCGCCGAGAGGGCGCATTTTTCCCTTGCAGAGCGTAGAGAAAAAGGACGGCGTGATAACGCTCGTGAGGGGTAAGGTCAAAAGAATAAGTAAGGCGGTGATAGTGTGACGCACGACGAAATGAAGAAAAAGACGCTCGCTCTTATAGAGGAGCTGAACCCGAACAGTAAGCTTCTGACGGATGACCCCGACATTGCGGCGAAGTATAACTACGTTGCAAATCAGGTGATGTTCGAGCTTGTAAGGATGAAGAAGATTGCAAAGTACGTCGAGATAGACGTTAGTGCGGGCGACGTTCTGACGTTCGAGGAAATAGGCAGGGCAGTCGGGTACGACGTATACCAGCTCGCGAAGGTGAGCGGTGCACGGCACGTTTCAAGAGCGAGCGACACCGTTATCAAGGTACTCGAGGACGGTGTGCTTGAGGTTGACTGCTACGTTTACCCCGAGAGCATTACCGACAAGACGAAGGGCAGCTACGAGTTCGAGCTGTCGGCAGACGTGCTTGAAATAATGCCGTACGGTATCGCGGCGGATCTTCTGAAGAGTGACATATCCGCAGAGTACGGCAAGATATACGCGGACAGATATGAAAATATGCTCGCGCGGCTTGATCCGAGAAACGGTATGCCGAGCATACGCTTTGAAGGTGGTGTCAATATCTGATGGCGATAACCGTATCGAGAATATATAGCGGCTTTCGCGGCGCGGACTTTCGCGGTGAGGAAATAAACCTCGTCCGAAGCCCCGACTGTCTTAACGTATACAAGGACTACAGAGAAACGGAGAGCATCAGAACGCGCCCCGGGCTTTCGCCTCACGCGGCTTTTGATGATACCGTCTTTGGTGTTTTCTCATATAACGGCTTTCTTATCGTGCACAGCGGCACGAAGCTATATAAGCTTGCACCGAGCGGTGATGTAGAGGAGCTCTACTCGGGAGTCAGCGCCGCTGTGAGCGACAGCTTCGTATATAACGGCGTCTGGTACTTCAAGGACGGGCTTCACTATCTTTCTTACGACGGCAAAGTTATAGGCGACGTTGAGGGCTACGTCCCGACCACGACGATTGCAAGGAAGCCCGAGGGCGGCGGCACGCCCTTCGAGGACGTTAATATGCTCTCCGACAAGCGAAAAAACAGCTTTCTCGCGGACGGCAAGAGCGTAGACTACTACCTTGACACGATGAGCATTGACAAGGATTTCGTCCCTGTTGTGACGGTAGAGGATGAGATGCTTTCCTCTGATGAGTACACGGTTGATTACGTCGCCGGCAAGATCACCTTCAAGAGTGCGCCTGCCGCGCCGTTAACGGACGGTAAGGACACGGTCGTTATCGAGTTTAAGAAAACTATACCCGAGTACCGTGATGCGATACTCAAAAGCACCCTGCTTCAGGTGTTTGACAACCGCGTATTTTTTAGCGGCAACGAAAACGAGCCGAACGTGGTGCGTCACTGCAGTCTTGACGATCCGACGTATGTCAGCGACACGGACTACTACAACGAAGGTCTTGACGCCGCGGCGGTGCGTGGTATGGTTGCCGGAAACAATGCTCTTTGGGTGTTCCGTGAGCCGTCGGACGCTAACACGACGGTATTCTACCACACGCCGACGATAGACGACGAGTTCGGAAAGATATATCCTTCGACTCACTCGAGCATTACGACAGGGTGTATCGGCCGCGCCATCAACTTTGGCGACGATATTGTGTTTTTCTCCGAGCGCGGTATGGAGGGCATCAGCGGCGACGTTACGACCGAGCAGGTCATAGCGCACCGCAGTACGCTCGTTGACCGCAAGCTTACAGCCGAGAAGGACTACCGCGATATGCTTCTTTGTGAGTGGGACGGCTACCTGCTTGTATTCATAGGCGAGAGGGTTTATCTCGCCGATTCGAGAGCGATGCTCGACAATGGCGGTCACGCGGAATATGAGTGGTTCTATTGGGAGCTTGGCAAGCGAGCGACTTGCGTGCGCGTCCTCGAGGGTGTTCTGTACGTTGGTACAGAGGACGGCGTTTATACGCTTTCCGACAGCACGGCGGCGGTAGAGAGCTATTGGGTAACCCCCAAGGACAAGTTTAGCTATCCGAACAAATTAAAAACGAGCAACAAGCGCGGCTGTGTTGCCGAGGCGACGGGTGACGTTGACGTATACGTGAAGGTCGAGGACACGGGCTTCGAGCTTATAGGCACGTACAAGGGTGTGGCGGACTTCTTCGTGTCACGAATCAAGCGAAAGAAGTTCAAGGACATACAGCTAAAATTCCATTCAAAAACGCGATTCAGCCTCGAGTCTGTCACGCTTGAGTGCTTTATCGGCGGATACATAAAGCGATAGGGGGAGAAGTAAATGGCAGCACCACAAGAGAACATTTCCGCGACGGCGCCCGTCGATTACGACGAGCGTCTTGCAAAAGCTGAGGCTGAAATCGAGGCTGAGAAGAACGCAACTCTGTCGGAACTCGAGCAGACGTACGCCGAGATGACGGAGCAGTCGGATGCGTTCTACGAGGCGCAGATCGGCGCGGCGCGTGACTATGCGGAAAAGCAGAGCGCGATCCAGCAACAGCAGACGGATTTTGCTATTGAGCAGATAGAGCAGCAAAAAGAGCAGACACAGAAGGACTACATAAAGGAGCAGTCGGGCGCGTACGCCGATTGGCGCAAGCAGTCGGGAGAATACGGCGCGGAGGCTGAAAAGATGGCGGCATCCGGTCTTAAGGACACGGGATACTCGGAAACGTCGCAGGTCCTTATGTACAACCAATGGCAGAAGCGAGTTGCTACTGCGCGCGAGGTCGTTAACAGAGCGATACTCAACTATGACAATCAGATGACACAGGCGAGACTGCAGAACAATGCCGCGCTTGCGGAGATCGCGTACAACGCGCTTCAGGCAGAGCTCGAGTTTGCGCTTGCGGGATTTCAGCACAAGAATCAGCTCGTACTCGATGAGGCGAGCAAGAAGCTCGAGATCGAGAGCTACTACGACGACCGCTACATGGACGTGTACAACCAGATTCTCGCCGAGAAGGAGTTCGAGGAGGGGGTCAGACAGTTTAACGAGGAGCTTGCGCTCGCACAGAGCAAGATGGGAGCAACGTCGAGCGGCGGTGTGTCGACCGGGGGTACGTCGAGCGGCGGCGGTGGAACTTCTCTGAGTATAGATAAAGGTGATATGGTGCAACCGGCAGAAACGAGTGCGGACACAGAGGCTGATACCAAAAAGCCGACCGAAACGCCGAAAAAATCGTTCTCCCCTTCTTATCAGGTGCAAAACGGTTTGAAAAACGGTCAGGCCACAACTGTATCGCAATGGGAAGCGACGGAGCGCGAACCCGAAGTAAGCACAGAGTTTTACAGAGGACCGCTTAACAAAGATGCGACAAAATACGGTGTCTTTGAAAATGGATATCAGCCGAAGGGCGTTGGCGCTCACGGAGAGCTTACCGACACGGGCGACTATGTGCGCTACACGACGCAAACGCGAGATGGCAGAAGTGTGACTGTCACGCGAAGGGTTTGGGAAGCTGCCAACGGCACACAGTGGTATTGGGATAGCGTAGAAAATAAGTACAAGCAAATCACAATCAATTACGGCGGCGGCGCGGCTGGCGGCGGACTTGGCGGCACCACAGCGAAAACAAGGGAATAGAGGAGGCTCAAATGGCAATCTACGACCTCGACAAAAACGGGCAGATTACAGCTAAAAGCTACATCGATAATAACAGAAGCAGTAGCACCAAAAAGAAAAAAACAATCGGTGATGATATTGCACCGGCAAAAACAGGCTCCTCTAAGAACCAAAAAGAGGACAAAGGCGCGCTTAAAACGTTGGTGGACGGTCTTGAATTCGTAAAAGCACCTGAAATATGGAAAGACACCGACAGCGTAGGAGAGGGCATCGTTGACACCGCTGCCACGATGTTTGGTTCCTCGGCCGACCTCGGTATCGCGCCTATCACAGGAGCTGCGAATTTAGTAGAAGGCATCACCGACCTTTTATTATACGGCGCGGGACACACCGTAAAGGGTGTGGCGAAGCTTGTTGGTGCGGATGAAGAGGCGCAGGAGAGGACATCTAAATGGGCGTTTGATGCCGCGAAGCACGACACGGTCAACAGCATCGTAAACGAGTCGGCGGTCGGCAAGTGGATAGAGGACCGCTCTATTTGGGGAAAGACCACAGACGCTATAGTTGAGGGAATGGGACAAGTGGCGCTCACGATGCCGCTCGGCGGCATTGGTGCGCTCGGCAAAGCGGCGCAGTATGCACCTCTGGCGGTAAACGCCGTGAGCAGCGTCGGCTCGGGTATGAGTGAAGCGTATGCGAACGACGCTACGGACGGCGAAGCGGCACTGTATGGTCTTATCTCGGGTGCGACGAGTGCTATCTCGGAGTCGATATTCGGCGGACTTGGCAAGGGCGTGAACGCGCTCGGTTATTCAAAGGGCCTTACAAGCGTTGACGATATGCTCGCAAAGAAGCTTACCTCGAAGATCAACAACGTAGTTGCGAAGAACGCCATTCAGTGGGGTGTCAAGTCGAGTGCGGAAGGTCTTGAAGGTCTTATTGACTCGGTCGGTCAGGTGGCCGCGAAAAAGCTGACCTATATGTCCGAAAAAGAGTGGGGCGAGCTTTTTGAGGACGAAAACTTCCTCGAGTCTTTCGTCACCGAGGCTATGGCGAGTGCTTTAATGCAAGCCCCTTCGGCTGTGCAGTCCACGAAAGCGGGCCGGGACTTTGTTTCGGAAGAAAAGCCTTCCGCAAAGAATACGGCGACTGCGGTGTCTGATCTCACAACTGACGAGCGCGTGGTTTTTGATTATGAAGTCAAAAAACGCGTTGCAGAGAAAGAGAAGGACGGCAAGAAGGTCACGGCGAAGGACAAGAAAAGCATCGAGGACGCGGTCGTGCGCGATATTGAAAAGGGATATATCGCGACGGATGTTATTGAAGAAGCTCTCGGCGGTGAAGATTACAAGGCGTACAAAGACACCATCGCGAGTGAGGATGCGGCGCTCAAGGAGTACAACGAGCTTGCAGACATTCCCGAAAACCAGCTCTCGCGTAATCAGCGAAACCGTCTTGACGAGCTTGAGGCGCAGATCAAGGACGCCAGAGGCAAGGCAAAGAGTGCCGAGCTTAAGACGAGCCTTGGCGAGAAGGTGCGTGCTCTTGCAGATGGCAGCCGTCTTTCCGAAAGCTACGCCGAGAGGGAACGCCGCTCGCAGTCGTTTGCGGCAGACGTCACAAAGTACAGCGAGAAGCAACGCGTTATAGTGCAAAAGGCTATCGACAGCGGCGTGCTTAATAATACGAACCGTTCGCACGAGTTCGTTGACGTTATAGCGAAGGTCTACGAGGACAAGGGCGTTTCTTTCGACTTTACGAACAACGCGCGGCTTCGCGAGTCGGGCTTCGCGCTTGACGGCGTGACAGTGAACGGCTACGTCACAAAGGACGGCATCACTATCAATATGGATTCGCCGAAGGCTTGGCAGTCAACGGTAGGCCACGAGATCACGCACGTGCTCGAGGGCACGGAGCTTTACACCACGCTTCAAGAGGCAATCTTCAAATACGCGAACCGCGCCGGTACGTTCGACGCAATGCGAAAGAAGATCGCAGACACCTACAAGAATATCGAGGGTGCCGACATTTCGAAGGAGCTCACCGCCGAGCTTGTGGGCGAGTACCTTTTCACGGATGAAAAATTCGTGAAGCAGCTCTCGGTGGAGCATCGCAACGTATTCCAAAAGATATACGACGAGATCAAGTACCTTGCAAAGCTCGTCACCGCAGGAAGCAAGGAAGCACGCGCGCTCGAGGCGGTAAAGCATACGTTTGAGAAGGTGTACCGCGAGAGCACGGCACAAAAAAACACCGTCGGTGACGGTGAGGTGCGGTATTCGATTTCGCCTACTCTCGACAGCGATCTTGATGCTGTTTTGAACGGCACTTTCAAAGCCAAAAACAACGAGGTTTATCTCGGCGAAACATCAAACTTTATGACAAACGTTATTGGGACACAAAGCTTATCCAAGACGATGCCTGCTTCGAAGCTGTATGCGGCTATGGTAACTCGAACGGAGTATGAGAAGAATCCGCGCTACAAGGAACAACCTCATTATCACGGATTGGGTAAAGATAAGGTGTTGGAAATTCTCGAAAAATCCGAGAATCCGATAGCGACGTTTGCCGATACTCCGGATGCTGAGGGAAACAGTCGACTTAACCGAATTGTACTCGTTACCGATGTAAAAGCGGTAGACGCAGAAACAGGGAACGAAGGATATGCGGTTGTTATCGAGGAAGTAGATACGCGTGGGTGGCTTAACAATAAGCGAGTTAACGTTAACAAAGATATTACCATTTATCCTATGGATCGCATTGATATAGAGATTCAACGCGCGATAGCAGATAAGAGGATTCTTGACATAAAAAAGCAAGGACAGTCTCTTGCTGGGGTGCGAGGGGCTAAATCCCAAGGAGCCATACAAGACACTGTCCTTAAGGATAATATAGCAAACTTTTGGGCAAATGTCAAGTGGAAAAATGAAAAAAACAAAACTTTTTCTTCCAAGTCCGAGTCGTGGACTGATACCACTGCAATGGCTGTCGCTCTCCAAAAGGCAGGTTTGCTTGACCAAGACGGTCATACACAGTCTATGCAAGATAGCGAAAATGATGCAAGCGACGTTGAGGCGCTTTCACTTTCTCCCACCGACGAAGGCCTCGCGCCCGTTGGTGACTTCGCCACACCTGCGAGCGAGCTGCGATATGAGGGTGAACGGGGCGTCGAGGACGTCGCCCCCTACGGAGATGACGCAGATGTTAGCAACGACCTCGCTCCCATCGGCGGTGACGTTGTGATAAAGACCACTGCTGAAAAGCTGACGGAGAAGCGCAACCACTCGGAGAACGAGCGCGAGAGCTTGACCGCCTTCCGCGAGGCGAACGCTGCCAAGTACGATAAGCTGATAGCCGACAAGCAAGCCGAATATGACGCGCTCAAGAACAAGGATAGCAAAAAGGCTAATGCGATTCTCCAGAGCATCGAGCGTCTTAAGAGGCTCAAGGCTGACATTGATGCGGACTACGCAAAGAGGATAGGCAACTCGGAGGCGAGAACAAGTCGCCTTGACGCGGAGCTTTCGAAGGATCACACAAAGAAGGACAAGCTTGCGCGTGCTTATGCGCGTATTGACAAACACCTTGAGGCGGACAAAGCGGCACTCAAGGAGGAGTTTGACAAAAGGGCGCACGAGCTTGAGGCGCAGGTCGCGGACAAGGACGGATTTATCAGCGCTCGCGCGAAGGAGCTTTATAACGAGCTTCGCGACCTCAAGAA
>JAZQZL010000064.1:0-18407 GCA_045634005.1 Candidatus Flemingiibacterium sp.
GCCGCGTGAGCTTACCGCCGAAGGTAACGGTCGCCTCGATGCCGTTGCAAATGCACTTCGCGGCGGACTTGGACTTTCCTTCTCTGACCTTACTTACGAGGAGCACGCGCTGACGAAGGGCTCGTCCGCTAAGGCGGTCACATACCTCAGTATAGCGTGCGGAGACGGCAGACGCGTATGGGGCGTCGGTATACACGACGATATCATCGCCTCGTCGATAAACGCTCTCGTTGCGGCAGTAAACAGAAGCTTTGAATAAAACTAAAACTGCGCGGAAAATTCCGCGCAGTTTTTTTATTAAGCAACTTGACAAACAATACTATGTGTGGTATAGTATTATGTGAACAGAGGTATTGGTATGGACATTCAACTCAAGCGTGGATTACTTGACGTTTGTGTGCTCGCAGCGATAAAGGACGGCGACACTTACGGATACAAGATAATTCAGGATATTAAACCGTACGCCCAAATATCCGAGTCCACGCTGTACCCTATTCTGCGCCGCCTTGAAGCGGCAGAGCTGATCTTTTCACACAGTGAGGAATATAACGGAAGGCTTCGAAAATATTATCACATCACAAAATCGGGACTTGCGCGAATAGAGCAGTTCAAGCGCGATTGGAGCGAAATGCTTTTGATATACAATTTTGTAATGAAGGAGAGTGAGCCTTGTGAAGAAAACTGAATTTTTATATAAGCTCGACGCGCTTCTTAACGCATTACCGAAGGCTGATGCAAAGCGCTCACTTGACTATTATGCTGAAATGATCGACGAACGCATCGAATGCGGAATGAGCGAGGAGGACGCGGTTGCAGAGCTCGGCTCTCCGTGTGACTTAGCCGCGCAAATACTAGATAATTTCTCGCCTGAGAAGCAAAAACGCAAGCACTCGGTTCCGGCGGTAATTTTGCTAATACTCGGCTCACCGGTGTGGCTTCCCCTTCTCATATCGGTGTTTGCCATCGTGTTGTCGCTTTACGTGTCGCTTTGGGCAGTGATAATTTCGCTGTGGGCAGCATTTGCCTCTGTAACGGTAAGTGTTCCTGCCGCGCTGATATTCGGCATAGGATTTATGCTTGAGGGAATCCCGATTTCGTGTGTAGCTATAGTTGGTGCAGGCATTGCATTGGCAGGAGTTGCTATTTTACTGTTCATCGGCTGTAAATATGCTACGATTGGCGCAGCTCGGCTTGCGAAAGTAGTGGTTTTAGGCGCAAAAAGCCTTTTTACAAAAAAGGAGGCGGCATAATGAATAAGAAAACAAAAGTATGGCTTATCACATCCGCCGTACTCATTTTGAGCGGTTTAATAATCTTTGGGGGTGCTATGATGGCTCTTAAGTGGGATTTTTTTAAGCTTTCAACTGAAAAGTATGAAACCAATGAGCATACGGTAAGCGAAAGCTTTAAAAACATATCTGTTGACACTGATACCGCAGATATAAAATTTGAAGTGTCAAAAAATACGCAGTGCTCCGTCGTTTGTGTCGAGCAAGCCAATTTGAAGCACTCGGTTAATGTGTCAGACGGAACTCTTGTGATCAAATTGACTGATACTCGCAAATGGTACGAGTACGTCGGTATAAATTTTGGAACGCCCAAGATAACAGTATATCTGCAGGAGGGACAGTACGGCGAACTTTCTGTAGATAGCAGCACCGGCGACATCGAACTTCCCGCTACGTTAAGCTTTGACAAGATCAACATCGATTTAAGCACGGGCGGCGTTGAATGCCGCGCATCTGCCGCAGAAAATATAAAAATAAAAACAAGCACGGGCGATGTAAAGGTCGAGGATATATCCGCCGCATCACTCGAGCTTATCACCACTACGGGCAAAATAACGGCTTCCGGCATAGCTTGTACAGCTCAAGTAAACGTAAATGTCACCACGGGTAAAACACAGCTTACAAACATCACCTGCAAAAGCCTCACGTCAACGGGCAACACGGGTAAAATATCTCTCACCAACGTTTACGTCGAGGATACGATGTCAGTAGACAGAACGACCGGCGACGTAATCCTCGCAAACTCCGATGCCGGAGCAATATCGATAAAGACAAGCACCGGCGACGTTCAAGGTACCCTTCACTCACCAAAGACCTTCTACACTTCTACCTCAACGGGTAAAGTAAGTGTGCCGAAAACAAGCGGTGAAATTTGCGAGATAACCACCACAACGGGTGACATCGAAATTGAAATAGCAACGTATTAAAAAACGGCGCGAATCGTTTGATTCGCGCCGTGCTTTTATTTATCTGATGCCGTAGTTCTCGAGGATATAGTCCATATCCTTGTCGCCTCTGCCGGAGAGGTTTATGAGTACGGAGCCGTGCTCCATAGTCTTTGCGAGCTTCATACCGTATGCAACGGCGTGCGAGCTTTCGATCGCGGGAATGATACCCTCAAGTCTTGCGAGCTTGAAGAACGCATCGATAGTTTCCTCGTCGTCGATAACGTCATACTTAACTCTGCCGATTTCCTGAAGGAACGCGTGCTCGGGACCGGAGGACGGATAGTCAAGTCCGCTCGCTACCGAGTAAACGGGCGCGGGCTCGCCGTTCTCGTCCTTGAGCATGATGCTGTTGAAGCCGTGCATAATGCCCTCGGTACCGTACTTAAGACTTGCTGCGTGATCGCCGAGCTTCGGTCCGCGGCCGAGAGGCTCAATACCGTAAATGTCAACGGGATCGTTAAGGAAGCCTGCGAAAAGACCTGCTGCGTTGGAGCCGCCGCCGACACACGCTACGATAGCACTCGGCAGATGACCGGTCATATCGATAAACTGCTCTCTTGGCTCTATGGCGACAACGCTCTGGAAGTCGCGCACCATCATCGGGAACGGATGCGGTCCGAGAACCGAGCCGATGCAGTAGATAGAATCCTTGTATTCCTTGCTGTACGCGTCGAACGCTGCGTCAACAGCCTCTTTAAGCGTCTTAAGGCCGTGAGTTACCTCAACTACGTTCGCACCGAGTATCTTCATACGCGCTACGTTGGGAGCCTGCTTTTTGATGTCTACAGAGCCCATATAAATGTCGCACTCAAGTCCGAAGTATGCCGCCGCAGTCGCAAGTGCAACTCCGTGCTGACCTGCGCCCGTTTCTGCAATGACCTTCTTCTTACCCATATACTTTGCAAGGAGTGCCTCGCCCATACAGTGATTAAGCTTATGTGCGCCGGAGTGGTTTAAGTCCTCACGCTTTGCATAAAGCTGTACTCTGCCGCCGAGCGCATCGGAAAGACGCTCAAGGTGCGACACGGGAGTGGGTCTACCCTGAAATTCCTTTCTGATTCTGCGAAGCTCGGCAATAAACTTTCTCGACTGGCAGATCGAGTAGTACGCCTGCGTTATCTCTGCCATTGCGTCCTTTAATTTATCCTCGATATAGACACCGCCGTACTTGCCGAAGTAACCGTCCTTGTCGGGGTAATTATTAAAGTATGTATCAAAATCAACGTTATTAAGCTTCATATCTGTATCCTCTCAATTCTGTATTTTATCTGTATTTCTTATGTGTCAGCGTTAATTTAAAGGTCGCCATCGCCTTGTTAATAGCACCATTTGCTTATCCTCCAAAACAAAAAAACTCCTCGACAGAAATAATCTCTGCCAAGGACGAACGAGCAAACACTCTATCCGCGGTGCCACCTTGATTTGCGCCTTTGGCGCACTCTTTTCGAGTACCACAATACCCTTTACATCTGACGCGTGCAATACGTAGCGAAATACTCGGCAAAGCCTTTGGTTCGCTCCCTCGGCGGTCCATTTGCCAAACGGTGTCGTGCCTGACTTCCACCAACGCAGGCTCTCTGTGACGTCCTTTTTTGACTTTATCTCCGCTTCAACGGTTTACTTTGTTATATTTTATCACCTTTTTGGCGATTTGTCAATAGCCTTTCGGAAAATATTTCAGCAAGCCACTGTGTATTGACAAGCCCCTGTGTATTGACAAGATTCGGAAATAATGATACAATTATCAATGTACGATCTTAAATTTTTCGAAAGGAGAACGCTATGAAAAGCATCCGCACACGCGTTATCATCATCGCCGCACTCGGTACACTTTGTGTAATATCAATGCTTTTGTCCGTATCTGTCGGAAGCGTTCGCTTTTCGTTTGGTGAGATTTTGCGCGCGCTGTTTGTAAAGGACGGCAGCGGTGCGAGGCTGATCGTGTTTGATCTGCGTCTGCCGCGTGTACTCGTGGGCGGACTTGTGGGAATTTGCCTTTCACTGTCCGGCTGCATACTGCAAGGCGTTATGCGAAACGATCTCGCATCGCCCTCAACCGTCGGCGTTACGTCGGGCGCGAGCTTTGTCGGCTACCTTACACTTGCACTTTTCCCGACTTACTCGCATTTTTTACCGATCGGCGCAATCCTCGGCGCATTCTTAACGACTATGCTAATATACGCGCTCGCTTACCAAAAGGGCGTCACGCCCGTTAAAATGATACTGTCGGGTATGGCAGTATCCGCGCTGTTCGGTGCGCTGAGCGATATTATAAAAACGGCGTTCCCCGACTCGCTCGCGAGTGTGTCGGGCTTCCTTGTCGGCGGACTTAACGGCGCTGTGTGGTCCGACTTTTTCTCTGTGCTTCCATATGCGCTCGTCGGCGGTGTAATTTGCCTACTTCTGCCGCAAAAAATGAACGTGCTTATGCTCGGCGACGACGTTGCACGCTCGCTCGGACTTCGCGTTGAAGGATTTCGTTTGTTTTTGATAGTTGTATCATCGCTCCTTGCAGGAGCCGCTGTATCAGCGGCAGGACTTATCGCCTTTGTCGGACTTATCGTTCCGCACATCGCGCGCCTTTTCGTCGGCTCGGACTACAAATATCTCTTCCCTGCCGCGACACTTCTCGGCTTTTCGCTCGTGACACTCTGCGACACGCTCGGACGCGTAATAATGTCACCGGGTGAAATCCCCGTCGGAATAATTCTCTCGCTTATCGGCGCGCCCTTCTTTTTGTGGCTGCTACGCACGGGAAAGGAGCGTTCGTGATGTATTTCGGCTTTGAAAATATCACCGTCGGCTACGGTAAAACGCCCGTTTTAAAGAATTTTACGCTCGACGTGCCAAAGAGCAAGCTGATAACGGTTATCGGCGAGAACGGAAGCGGTAAATCAACGCTTCTAAAAACCGTATTCGGCTCATCCACTCAAAGCTCAGGCAACGTGATTTTAGAGGACAAGCCTATTCGCGACTACTCGCCGAAAGCACTCGCGCAAAAAATCGCGTACCTGCCGCAGTCGCACACGGCCCCCGACGATATGGACGTCTATACGCTCGTTTCGCTCGGCCGCTATCCACACCGAAAATTCGCCCACAGCCTTACCCAAACGGATACCGCCGCTATAGAGCGTGCTCTTGAGCTCGCGGGACTTACCGCACTCAAGGACCGTACCATCGCTTCCCTTTCCGGCGGAGAGGCGCAGCGTGCGTGGATAGCTATGACGGTAGCAAAGGAAGCGGAAATTTTAATTCTTGACGAGCCGACGACACATCTGGATATCGGCTATCAGGTCGAGGTCTTGGAGCTTATCAAAGCCCTCTCGCACAAGCTCGGTATAACCGTGCTCTGTGTACTGCACGACGTCAATATGGCGGCGCGCTATTCAGATGTTATCTGCGCGATAAAAAACGGTGCCGTATGCGCCTGCGGTACACCGGATGAAGTCGTAACACGCGAAAATCTCATTCGCGTATTCGGTATAAATGCAGACGTGCTTTACGATACGGCACACGAATGTCCGTACTTTATCGCACGTGAAAGGCTTGGAGGCGAGCATCAATGAAACGGTTATTTTCTTTACTCACAGCGGTGCTTCTTGCGCTCGGCACACTTTGCTCGTGTACGCCTACTGATAACGAAAAAGAAGCGTCGCTTCGCGAGGATTTCCTCAAAAAAGCAAACGGGGTTACAGTAAACGAGGACAGCGTTACCTTCACCGATGCCTCGGGACGCGAAAGCGTTACTGTCAAAAAAGCGCCCGAGCGTATCGTCGGGCTTTACGCGAGCCTTACAACGCTTTGGTATGAGGCAGGAGGCGAGGTCATCGGATGTATCGGCGCGGATTCTTCGGTCGAACTCTATTTACAGCATATCGGGCGCGATATCACAAAGGATAACGGCATGAGCGTGGTATCCGCATCTGCCGTGAGTAAAAGCTGGGATATTGAGAAAATAATATCTCTCGCTCCCGATCTTATAATCTGTTCAACTGCTATGAGCGGCTACGACACTATAAGCGCACCTGCAAGCGTCGCAGGGATACCCGTGATCGCCGCGGATTACAACGACTTTGCCGACTACCTTAAATGGTTTAAGGTGTTCTGCAATTTAAACGGTAAGCCTGAATTATGGGAAAGCGTTGCATTAAAGGCGCTCGACGGGGTAACGGCGGTGCTCGCCGCTATCGACACAAGAAGCGCTCCGAGTGTGCTTTGCATCTTCTCGGGTACTGAGAACCTTTCTGCTAACACCTCGCAAACCGTGCTCGGTGAAATGATAGCAGCTATGGGAGCGATCAATATAGCGGACAACGACAGCGCTCGCTTTGGCTACGGCTCCGAGCGAATCCCTATAAATCTAGAAACGGTGTACGCGACTGATCCTGACATAATTTTGGTGCAGTGTCACGCCGGCATCAGCGCGGCTATGGAGCATATCGAGCGCGTGTACGGCGAAAACCCAGTCTGGCAAAGCCTTCGCGCGGTCAAGCACGGGCGCGTGTACCCACTTAACAAGGAGCTCTTTCACAACAAGCCGAACAGTAAGTTCACAGATGCATATTCAACGCTTGCAGAGATACTCTACGGCGAAAACTAACACTTGACAAACGCCTGCGAATGAACTATAATATTACAAAGAATTACAGCAAATTTTATTTGGAGGCATACACAAATGACTGAAAATAAGCTTAAATTTATTGCACCGATCGACGGCGACGTTCTTTTTGAAGAACTCGACGGTGTTTTGGAAAACGGCGTACTTACCGCTCAAATCACCCTCTCTGCCAAGGCAAATGCAACCGTTACCGTAAACGGTGTCACCGCCACTGAAACAGAACCAGGCGTTTACACCGCGCACCTCCCCATCACCGCTTATCGCACGCAGGTTTGCGCCGCCTGCGCTGAAACGTCCGAGGAAGAAAAGATCACGCTGTTTTGGTTTAAGAACGGCTACAAAACTTACCGCATCGGCGTTGACGATGTAGTTATGAGCCTCCAAAACATCTACAACCACAGAGACGAATACAAATCCATCTTTGAGGATCCCTTCTTTGCACTCTACCGCGAGCTTCACGACAAGTACGGCACGCACACCCATATGCATATCTACTATGAAACGGTTGACAAGAGCTTCAACCTTACAATGTTCCCGGATAAGTACAAGGACGAGTTTATAAAGAACTCTGATTGGCTTCGTCTTTCCTTCCATGCAACCGCCGATCTTCCGGATAGCCCGTACAAGAACGCAAGCTATGAGCAGGTAATGGAAGAGGGCAAGCGAGTTGCAGACGAGATCATACGCTTTGCAGGCACCGAGGTTATGGACCGCGTAACCTCGCAACATTGGGCAGACTCGCCTCTTCCCGGTACCCGAGCCTTCCGTGATCTCGGATTCGCCGTGCTTGACGGTTACTTTAACTTTGACAAAAACGGAGTTCCCTCGGTATCCTACTATCTCAACGCCGAGCAGGTTGGCCACGCGCAGATGCGCGACTTCTGGGTAGACACCAAGGAAAATATCATCTTCGTTAAGGACGATATCATTATAAACAAGCTCACGCCCGAAGAAGTTAAGGCGCATCTTGATACCTATCTCACGCGTCCCGACCAAGCGTTTATGTACCTTCTCATTCACGAGCAGTATTTTTACCCCGATTATCCGGCATATCTTCCCGATTACAAGGAGCGCCTTTTCGCAAGTGTCGAGTGGTGCGAGGAGCACGGCTACCGCCCTGCCCTCATCTCCGACTTCGCTTTTGGCGACAACGAGTTTTAATAAGAATGCCCGAGTTCAAATGAACTCGGGCGTTTTTTTATTTGATTTCTGCGTTTATTTCTTCAGCGTATCTTACCGCTTCCATAGCATCCTTTGCATACTTGTCAGCGCCGATAGCGTCCGCGTATTCCTTGTTGAGAACCGCGCCGCCTACGACTACCTTGCACCAGGGTGCACGCTCGCGAAGCTGCTTTATCGTTTCCTCCATCGCAGGAACGGTCGTCGTCATAAGTGCACTGAGTCCCGCGATAGGCGCGTGAATGCGTACAACCTCGTCGACTATCGCCTCGGGTGCAACGTCGCGTCCGAGATCGGTTACGGCAAAGCCGTAGTTTTCGAGAATAAGCTTAACGATATTCTTGCCGATGTCGTGTATATCACCCTTTACGGTAGCGATAACGAACGCGCATTTGTCGCTCGCCGTGCCCTTTGACATATTCGCCTTGATAACCTCAAATGCCGATTTAGCCGCCTCTGCGCTCATTAAAAGCTGCGGCAGATAAACGGTCTTCTTTTCAAAGCCGATGCCGACTGTGTTGAGTGCTGGAATTATCTGCTCCTGCACGATAGTCAAAGGCTCTGTGGTTTTGACAAGCTCTGCTGTGAGCTGGTATGCCTGCTCCTTAAGTCCTTTAATAACAGCTCGCTGAAGCTCCGAGGCATACTCCTCCTTCGCAACTGCTGCCGGAGCTGTTACCGTGGCGG
The DNA here is from genome assembly GCA_045634005.1 of Candidatus Flemingiibacterium sp. Lineage (GTDB taxonomy): Bacteria > Bacillota > Clostridia > Oscillospirales > CAG-272 > Flemingiibacterium. The sequence goes on from JAZQZL010000064.1 coordinate 8,721, forward strand.
TCTGTGCAACCGTATCGGAAAACGCGATGTAATCAGCACAGTTGTCGTCAAATCCCGCAAGCGCACGGTAGGCGAAATACGTTTTCATCATTTCCGCAGAATACGGGTTCATTATAGCCGCTGAAAGCCCGTTTGCAAGAGTCAGCGCAAAGAACGTGCCGTTTATCATATCGCGTGCGGGAAGTCCGAACGATACGTTGGAAACGCCGAGCGTCGTATGTGCTCGAAGCTCGTTTTTGATAAGCGCGACCGCACGCGCGGTTTCACGCGCCGCGTTTTTATCAGCGCTTACAGTAAGTGCAAGCGGATCGAAGATTATATCCTTTTTGTCGATGCCGTACTTTTCTGCTTCGGCGAGAATAGTCTTTGCGATCTCAAGTCTGCCCTCGGCAGTTTCGGGTATACCGGATTCGTCAAGCGTCAGCGCAACGATAAGACCGCCGTACTTTTTCGCAAGCGGAAATACCGCTTCCATGGATTCACGCTTGCCGTTGACCGAGTTTATCATCGCCTTACCGTTGTAGCGACGAAGCGCTGACTCCATCGCCTCGATGTTAGTCGTGTCGATCTGAAGCGGCAGAGCGGTTATCGCCTGAAGCTCACAGACAGCGGTTTTGAGCATAGCTACCTCGTCAATATCGGGAAGTCCAACGTTGACGTCGAGAATATGCACGCCCTTTTCCTCTTGCGCAATACCCTCCTTGCGGATATAGTCGATATCGTTTGCCTTGAGCGCTTCCTTGAATCGCTTCTTGCCCGTCGGATTTATGCGCTCGCCGATGAGTACCGGCTCATTTCCAAACTCGAGCGCGTGTGTGTACGACGATACAAGCGTGTACTCCTTTTTAGTAAGCGGTACAGGCTCGACCTCGCCGCTTGCCATAAACGTAGCGGAAATGTACGCAGGCGTGGTGCCGCAGCATCCGCCGGCAATACGAACGCCCTTCTTTATAAGCTCTGTAACGTCCTCGGCAAACTCACCGGGAAGAACGTCAAAGACGGTCCTTCCGTCAATAGCGCGCGGAAGTCCCGCGTTGGGCTTAACGAGAACCGGCACGGAAGCGTACTTAAGATACTCCTCAACAATAGGAGCAAGCGCCTTCGGACCAAGTGAGCAGTTGACACCGATAGCGTCAGCGCCCATGCCCTCGAGCATAGCGACCATAGCCGCAGGCGAAGCGCCCGTCATAAGCTTGCCGTCCTCACCGTACGCGTTCGACACAAACACGGGGAGATTACTGTTTTCCTTAGCAGCAAGAAGCGCCGCCTTGGTTTCGTAAGAATCGTTCATCGTTTCGATAACGATAAGATCAGCGCCGTACTTTACGCCGAGCTTCACCGTTTCGGCGAATACCGCAACCGCTTCCTCAAAATCAAGGTCGCCGAGAGGTGCGAGCATACGTCCCGTCGGACCTATGTCAAGTGCTACCCATTTCGGCTGTTCCCCAAGACTCGTTTTAGCGGCGATACGCGCGTTTTCGATAGCCGTCCTTACTATAGTGTCAAGCTCCCACGGCTGAAATTTGAGGATATTCGCCCCGAAGGTGTTGGTGTTGACAACGTTGCTTCCCGCATCAAAATAGTCGCGGTGAATGTCGCTTATCACGTCGGGACGAGTGACATTCCAACGCTCGGGAAGCTCCCCGGGCATAAGACCGCGCTCCTGCAAAAGCGTTCCCATGCCACCGTCGAGGTAAAGTATATTTTCCTTAATGTACTCTGTAATTTTCATCTTTAACTCCTATTTATACCTGCGATCGCCGTAACCGATTTCGATGGCGACATCAGCATACTTTCGTTTAGAGTAAGACCTATCCTTCGCGGACAGTCAAGAAGCGTGAATATCTCACGCTGTGCCTCTATCGGCAGGTCTCCGTAGCCGGGACTGAAGCGCGGCTTTAACTTACCGAATATAGCCGCTAAATCCTCACAAAACGCATCGCATAGCGCTTCAATACGCTCCGAGCCGATAGCATCGAGTATGACCGCCTTGGTCGGAGATAGTGAGGAATATCTCGCGATAAGCCTGTCAAGCGAAATACCTACAGTCGCCGCAAATATCACCGCTCGCTCGCAGCCGTCCAAATTCTTTTTGAGCGCCCTCGAGTCCGTTTTAATATTGCCGATGCAAAGCGTATCCCCGTCGCGGATTATATCCGCTTCGATATAGCACACCTTGTATAGAAGCGCGCCTTCAACCTCGGTGATGCACCCGTCAACGAGCGCCGACACCTCAGGCGAATCATCGCGTGAGCCAAGATAGCGAAATATCTCGCGCCTCTCAAAGGACGGCGCGGCATATGCTTTTGTACAGACGTTACCCGTCAATTCACATCACACCTTTTTATCGGTCAAATTTCAATGCTTTCAGTTATATACCCCGCGAATTTTCTCTTGGCATCAAGCGTAAGACTACAGTGTCCTCTGCCCTCTACAATATCAAGAGTCGCATCGTATCCGCGCTCTGAAAGCGCCGCGACAAAGCGTTTGGAATGAACGTCGATGTTAACCGACTCGTCCTTTTCGCAGTGAATGATGCGGTATTTCACACGCGGCATTTTGTCGATTATATGAAGCGGAGATATGCGTGAAAGTGCCTCGTCAAGCGTTCCATCCTCACCCCATACGGCGCTGTAAAGCGTTCTTGGAAGGTCGGGACGCTCGGTGAAGTGGAACACCGTGTCGCACACGGGACAGTCGGCAACTGCCGCAACAGGTGTGCGCTTTGCGTACGCCGTATACACGAGCGCGCACTGTCCGCCCATACTTCTTCCGCTCGAAACTATCGGAATGTCCTCGTGCAGAGCATACTGTTTCATAAGAACGTCGATTATTTCATCGGTGAATTCAACAGCCTGCCTGTTCATCCATGCCCACGGATTTTTGTACGGAACGACGTAAAGTATACCGCGCTCGGCAAAATACTGTGCCTCATCGTGGTCCTCGTTAAACACGGTCATATGACCAAGTCCGAAAAAGTACACGGCTATTCCGCGAATCGGCTTTTTGCAGATCTTATCGTTTACATATGCAAAATTCCGGAGATTTTCGTATGTGATTATCTTTTCCATAAATTCACCTTCAGGACTTCTCTATCTCAATTTTTTCGATAACGTCGCCGACAGCCTTTGCCATGGATGCAAAACCGTAATCTGTCGGGTGAGTATCATCCACAAGCCCCTCGCCGCCGCAAAGCGCGGTAAGTGCTTTGTTGTCAATAAGATACACGTTTTTGTCGCCAGCCGCGATTGCATTTTCGTAAGTCTTTCTGATAATCGCAAGTCGCCTTGCATCGGTTTCGTTAAGCTTATATCGCGGCTTTGACATAAATATCACCGGAAGCTCCGGATGCTCGGCTCTTACCGCCTTAAAGAGCTTTTTGTGAGTTGCTTCAAGATACTCTGGAGTCGGCGCGTTGTGGTCATAGTCGCACACAAATATCGACATGTCAAGTCCCTTGATGTAATCTATTATCGCATCCTCCGCCTTCGCGCTTCCCGAAAAGCCAAGGTTGATGTAATCGTAGTTGAATCTTCTTGAAATTATACTCTGATAGCAGGTTCCGGGTCTTGATGCACACGCGCCCTGCGTGATCGACGAGCCGTAGTAAACGAGCGGCTTTTTGTTAGCATACGGTCTACCCTCGGATACTTTCGCGTCGTCCTCAAGCCCGATATAAAGCTCGCGAACGTAGCAGTAAAGCGGAAAATTTATTGTAATTTCGCGCATTTCTTTTGTTTTAAAATCAACGATACTGCTCCACTCGCCCGTAACGTCGATACGCGGCATAAACGTCTTGTAGTAGTCATCGCCCACGTAGAGATCAAATCCGATCGAGCCGGAAAACGGCATATGAGGCATCTTGTCAGGCCTATCTATCTTCGCGTGAATGGCAACGTATGCGCTATCCGTCTTAAAGCGAACTCTGCCGCCCGCGGTCTTTGCATAAAGGATCGCCACTATGGGGTTTACCTCGCGAGCTACGCTTTCGGGCATGCGGACGTATTTTTCTCCATCTCTGTACACACCGTAAACCTTGAACGGCGATTCGTCGACGTTGTAGAATTTCATATTATCACGTTGTACGTTCGTATCAACCTGAAAGTTTTTATCAAGCTTTGATATGTCTGACATATTTCCACCTCAAAACAAGCATCATTTGGAATTATTATACCACAACGGGCAAAAAAGTTCAAGTGCACACGGCACATTTTCGCAAAAAATGCACACGGCAAAGAGATGCAGTTTCGCCATAGTATTTTTTTGAACCCTTATCGAAGAATTTTGCATTGACAATCGCAGGAAAACCGACTATAATAAAACTGTATTTATAGACTCAAGGAGGTTTCACTATGAAATTTTCTATTTTTTCCGATTTTCATCATCATCCCGGAGTTTTCCCCTTTGGCAGCGAAAAGGAGCTTGATATTATATTAAACCGCGCCGAAAAGGAAAACGTTGACTTTATAATTCAGGCAGGCGACTTCTGCCACGGCAACGACGAGCATAATGATTTCGTAAAGAAATACACCGAATTCCACATTCCGACGTACAGCGCACTCGGCAACCACGATAACGACAAGCGCGCCTTTGAGGATTCTCTGAAGCTTTTCAAAATGCCGCACAATTACTACTACTTCGACTGCAAGGGATACAGAATGATTATTTTCGATCCCAACTACTGCAACGTTGACGGCGAATATATACATTACGATATGGGCAATTACAAAAAGATGAACTCTGCCCGCACCTGGATACCACCTGAGCAGCTCGAATGGATTCGCGACACCATTGATGCTTCACCCTATCCCTGCATAATTATAGGTCACGCAAGCTTCTACCGCGAGGACGGAGTGCAGAATAGCGCCGACTGCCTTAAAATCTTTAAAGAGGCTAACGAAAAACGTCCTCACAGCGTGCTTATGGTAATAACCGGTCACCACCACTGCAACACGACCACATTCATCGATAACGTCTGCCACTTTGACATCAACTCCTCCTCGATCTTCTGGGTCGAGAAGGCACACGATAAGTACCCCTGTGAGATGTGCGAAGAGATCAAGCTGCTCTCTAACACTATCGCGTGGAGCAATCCCGTTCACGCTATAATAACCGTTGAGGGCACCACCGTTACCATCGAGGGTATGGATGGCGAATATTTCCTCGGCATAACGCCGCAGATGCTCGGCGATCCGAGTGACTACGAGGTAGCATTAAGAGATGCCGACTGCAACGTGCTGTCGACCAAATTTACGATACTTTAAAACAAAAAAATCCACCGTGAGTTTTATTTCACGGTGGATTTTCTTAATTTATTACTTCTTGATCTCGCCGCAGCTTTCGGTAACGTTTGCACCGTAAAGCTCCTTAAAGATGATGTTGCCCTTTTCCTGCACGTTAAAGATCTTCGGGCAGTTGCCGAGGAAAGCACGGTTGATAACAACGTTCTCAAGAGTTCTCTCAACGTTGTTGTTTGCATCGTTGATATCGAAGTCGAATGCGGTGCCGTCCTTGTTGTCCTTGTTGTCGTAGAAAATGTTCTCGAATACAACGTTCTTAAGGTCTGCGCCGTAGTTCTGGCTGATACGTCCCGATTTGGTGGTAACAACGTAGTCAACGTCGTTTTCAGCGAAGATGTTACCGAAGTAAGAGTTCTTCATAGCGATGTTGAGCATAATCGCAGTACCGCCGCGCGAATAGAGGTTGGTAGCGGAAATTCCGTAAACCTCATCTATGGTGTTGTTGCGGTTTCTCCAGAAGCCGTCCTGACCGATGCGGAGGAGAACGTAGGGCGCGTTGCCGTTAAGCTTCTGACGGATATCCATATTGATCTTGTGCTTCGGATATTCGGGATAGAACTTGCCTGCCGCGAGCGCACCGTTGTCAACGTCGTGTACGTTGTCGATGGTTACGTTGTAAAGCTTGCGTCCCTCGCTGTAGCGGATAGCGATAACCGCACAGTTTACGGAAGTACCGATAATGTTCTTTATCGTGATGTCGTGAAGATCCTGACACTTGCCGGGAACGTGGAAGCGGACTCTCTCGCCGTTCTCGTTTCCGTAGCTCGTACCGATAGCGCTGAGCGCGATAAGGTCGTCGCCTGCCTGACCGGTGATGTTTTCAATAATTATATCGTGGCAGCCCTCGCGAAGGTCGATACCGTCGCAGTTAGGCTCGTCACACTCGCAGTGAATGTGAAGATTGGAAAGTCTGCCGTATGCGCAGGAAATAAGGTCGATCGCCCACCAACGCTGATGAATAAGGGAGATACCCTCAATCGTGAAATTGTCAACGTTGAAGAACAGTATCATATTGTTCTTGGTGATGTGAGGTCTGCCGTCCTTGAGCGAGGTGTGCTCGGTAAGACCGTTATGTACAGCGCCGTCGATAACAGCGTTACCCTTACCGACGATACGAACGTCGTGTACGGGGGTTGCGATAGCATCCTCCATAGAATTGAAGCTTCTGAAAACGTTGTCCATAGAGCCGTCAGCCTGACGGATGTAGCAGTTGTCAAGAACCACCTCAAGCTCAGATGCAAGAATGATCGCCTTGTCGATATCCCACAGTGCCTTACCGGTTCTGTCGTTTACTCTCGGGATAAGCACTCTGCCTATACCGGTTGCAACAGCGCGGTCTACCGCATTCTGAATGGACTGACTGTCGGTAGCGGCCATAATGCCCGCATCGTTAGGGGTTACATATCTCTGCATAATATTTACTCCTCAAGATATATTTATTTTAGTAGGCGAAAAGCCCACTTTAATTCACGGTTTAAGATTACTTGCCGAGAGTTTGAAAAAAGGTCTTATTTTTAAGCGCTTCGAGCATTATCGTCGCGCTGCCGACGTTGGTAGCGAGCGGAATCTTCTGCACGTCACCAAGGCGAAGAAGAGCAGAAACGTCAGGCTCGTGGGGCTGTGCGGTAAGCGGGTCACGCAGGAAGATGATAAGGTCAAGCTCACCGTTTGCAAGCATTGCACCTATCTGCTGGTCACCGCCGAGAGGTCCGCTTTTCATTCTGTGTATAGAAAGTCCGGTTTCGCCCATAATGAGCGTGCCGGTAGTACCCGTCGCATAAAGCTCGTATTCGGCGAGCACGTCCTTGTACTTTTTAGCAAGCTCGATTATCTCGTCTTTTTTCTTGTCGTGTGCAATTAAAGCGATTTTCACAATTGTCACCTCCAAAGTTTTCATACCGAATTCATCATACCACAAAAACCCCTTCGTGTCAAGTCTAAAACGCCTTTGCCGGCATTTTTTATCTTACTGACACAAGCGGTTGACAAAACAGCGTAAATATAGTATAATATATCTATGTTAAGTCTCGCAAATATTAACGAAAGAAGCACGCAAAAAATGAAAATAACCGTTATCGGATGCGGACGTTGGGGAAGCTGCATCGCGTGGTACCTCGACAAACTCGGACACAGAGTTTCTCTTTACGGACGCAAAAGCTCCGAAAATATGCAGCGCATAATAAACGAACGAAAAAACGAATATATAACCTTCCCCGATTCTCTTTTGCTGGCAACCGAGCTTGAGAGCGTTCTCGAAGCGGATACGGTAATCGTTTCGATAAACGCGCAAGGCTTCCGCTCGCTTTGCCGCGAGCTTGCCACGCTCGGCATACGCGAAAAAACGTTGGTTTTATGTATGAAGGGCATCGAAAACACCACCTGCAAGCGGCTTTCCGTAGTCGCCGCCGAGGAGCTTGACGCGTCAAACAAGGTCGCTGTATGGCTCGGTCCCGGCCACGTCGAGGAATTCTTCAGCGGAATACAGAACTGTATGGTAATCGACAGCGAGGATGAGAATACGAAAAGAATGCTGATCGACGCCTTCTCGGGCGGCACTATCCGTTTCTACTACGGAACGGATATCATAGGTAACGAGATCGGTGCGGCAGCGAAAAACGTCATAGGCGTATCCGCTGGTATGCTTGACGGGCTTGGTATGACCTCTCTCAAGGGCGCGCTTATGTCGCGCGGCGCAAGAGAGATCGCCAGACTCATCAAGGCGTGCGGCGGCAGTGAGATGTCTGCGTACGGACTTTGTCACCTCGGCGACTATCAGGCGACGGTCTTTTCCGAGTACAGTCACAACAGAGCGTTCGGCGAAAGCTTCGTTCGCGGAGAAAAATTCAATAAGCTCGCCGAGGGCTATTACACGGTTCCGGCACTTATAAAAATGGCAGAGGAGCATAACGTCGAGCTTCCGATATGCTCGTCGGTCTATGACATACTCTACCGTGGCGTTTCAGTAAAGGACGCACTTTCAGCACTTTTCGAGCGCTCACAAAAGCTTGAATTTTGATAAACATATATACTTTTACTGCATTTTTTACAAAATATATTGACAAGATAAAATTTTTATCGTATAATAAAAATGTAAAAATATGTCGCAGCCGCGACTTTAACGGAGGTTTATTATGGGAAAGTTTAAGGTAAAAGAAACAGGCACCGGCGTTAAGTTCAATCTTTGTGCAGGTAACGGCCAGGTTATCGCAACCAGCGAGGTTTACAGTACCGAAACCGCTTGCATGAACGGTATCGAAAGCGTTAAGAAGAACGCTCCGATCGCTAAGGTTGAGGATCAGACTGCAGCAGAAATCGTTGCTGTAACCAATCCTAAGTTTGAAATGTACACCGACAAGGCAGGCGAGTATCGCTTCCGCCTCAAGGCTCGCAACGGCGAGATCATCGCAGTTTCTGAGGGCTACACCTCTAAGGACGGCTGCGAGAACGGCATTGAGAGCGTAAGAAAGAACGCTCCCGACGCAGAGATCGTTAAGGAATAATTTCATACTTATTTACGCCGTACCGTTTTCGGTACGGCGTTTTTCTTGGAAATCAACCGTCAGTACAGACGAAATCTTGCCTGCCTCGGTAACGTTCCGAGCTTCAAATACGCAACAGTAAAACCGCCCACTTTGTGGGCGGTTTGCTTATTTATTTTTCCAATTTTTAAACTTATATCCCGTCGGTACGGGGACAGCAAGTCCCGGCAGGCACACCGCGTGCATCTCGCGCGCCACCTCGCCGTAAGATGCTCTGTAATGAACGGCAGATTTGGTAACAAGTATTCTCTGCTCCTCGGGCGCGATTCCGTGTGCGCGGAAAATTTCAAGGTCGTACGGCTGTCTTGGAAGCGTCGTTATGAATACGGTATTTCCTGCCACCTCAATCACAGCGGTTTTTCCGTGATTTGCAACCTCACCGTGCGACATTTTACCCTTGAAAATGTATTTTCCGTCGGAAATAGCTTTAACCCTCGCACTCACCATTACGGGTCCACCCGAGTAGGTGGAATCGCTCTTGCCGCCAAGTTCGAGCTCGACAGTTGCGCCAACACCTGCCGCTACGCATTTTTCGACGCTTTCGGGATCAAGTATTGTAGCGATAGCCGCGCCCGTAATGCCGCGTTCGAGTATGCGGCGCAAAATATGCGTCGTATCGCCAAGCGCTCCTGCTCCGGGGTTGTCGGATGCGTCAGCTATAACAATAGGACCGTCCCACCCAAGTACCGCTCTGTCAAGAACCTCGTCAAGCGAAATAAATTCGCGCTTTAATGTGGGTATAGCCGCTTCGATAGCCGACGACATTTGATCTGCGAGCTCGTTTGCAAGCTCCGCATCGCCATCGGTCACAACCATCACGCTCATACCCATTTCTTCAATATCCGCCG
>JAZQZL010000065.1:0-10184 GCA_045634005.1 Candidatus Flemingiibacterium sp.
TCCCAAGTGTGCGAGCCCGTCGCGAGAACGCTCGCGTTCTCATCGATAAGCACAGATTTGATTCGTGTCGAGCCAAGCTCGATTCCAAGTATTTTCATTTGTGTTAACTCCTTTTGTATGGGGATACGGTCGCTTTTTGAAGAAAAGCAGTCGCTTTCAGCGACGCAAAAACTTTATATTGGCTTCGCCGACACATCTTGTCAGCGAAGGCAGAATCGGGATTTAGCGCTCTCGGTATGCACATTGGCGTCCGAGGTTTCATGCACCGCGCGCAGTTGGCTCTGCCAACTGCAGCAGCCAGGGGACCTCGTCGGCACCCGTGCCGACACCCCGGCGACTGTTTAGCAGTACCGGACGATGGTGAAGTCACTACGAGAGTGGTCGGCGCATTCGCTTCGCTGTGCGCCAAAGTTAGCGCGCGGTAAGTTGGCGCCTTGCTTTGCTCTGTGCTTTTGCGGCATAGCGCGAGCGGAAAGCGATGCGCGACGAAATGCACTCATTTTCATGAAGCAAAGCGAGAAAATGAGTGCTGTTAAACGAGCACTCTGTAGTATTAGCACTCTGTAGGAAGGCCGAGCGATTGATGGCATAGCCGAGAGGTAGAAGGGGTGCAAGGGGAGGAAGGAGTTCGCGGCAACATGAGCTAATTCCTTCCTCCCCTTGCGTTCTCCCTGCGAGCCTTTGGCTCGCAGTCGCTCCCCGAACTGCGAAAGCGGCTCGGACAAAAAGAACGGCTTTATGAAAAAAGCCGTTCAAAAAACTCAAGAAACCGAAACTTTATCACAACGTCGGGCGTACTACCCGTTATAATACGCACCTGCGAGAGTGTAAGTCCTGCTTCTATAAGCTCGCTCTCGTCGATTACAGAAGCCGTACGCTCCGAGGTGACGCACAGCTTCGGGTAGAGCACACACCACCAATTTTGTCCTTTTGCTTCACCGATCAGCACGCGCAGAGAGGTGTACGTTCCGGCAGGGAGCGTGAAGCCCTCGTACCCGCGAGTCGGATACGCTTCCTTGGTGAGTGTGACCGTCGCTGTGTGGGGGCTTCCAAGACCTGCGAGCACACCGTTTGCCGCCTCTTCGATAAGCGCGAGATTTTCACGTATCGCCACTTCCGCGCCGTCACGGTCTGATACGCCGTCGAGGATTTTTGAAACTGTGTCCAAAATACCGTCGCGAACGTTGAGCTTCTCGGCTTGATCTTCGTCGCTGTCCGAGCTTGCGAGCACGTGCAGGCGGATGATATTATCGTAAAGCTTGGCATCCTCGCGCGAGGGAAGCGCGGCGGATACGGGAAGCATCAGCGCGACGGATATCGAAAATATAAGTAAAAATACGGTGATACGGTTTTGCATAAAGTCCTCCAAAAAGAAAATTGCTTTGCGAGTGTCATTATTGACACCTTTTCGCAAAGCAATTCATATTTTGAGATTTTTATATATAGCTTCTGTCCACACTGATGACCGTATTGTAGTCACTTGAGAGCGCACGCACCTTCGCGGCGAATATGTCGCATATCTCGTGCTCGCTGTGCTTGCACTCGAACGGCACGACTACGTCGAATATAAGGTTAGTGTGCGTTACACCGCGCACCATACGGAAGTCGTGTATAGAAAGCGGTACGCCAAGCTCGTCTGCGACTACGAGAACGATTGCGTCTATCTCTCGGCGCACCTCGTGAAGCTCCTCGTCTGACGTGACGACGGGATCAAGGTGGATAACGAGCTGTATGTCCTCTTTCTTGAAATCGAACTCAATGTTGTCGATAATATCGTGGCTGATGAGAATATCCTGCTCGGCTGCAACCTCAACGTGCACCGAGGCGAATATGCGGTCGTGACCGTAATTGTGTACCACGAGGTCGTGATAGCCGAGCACTCCGTCGTAGGTCATAATGCGCTTACCTATCGACATAACAAACTCTGCGGACGGCGCGTTTCCGAGCAACGGATCTGCGGTTTCTATAACGAGCATAACGCCCGAGCGGATTATAAACAGCGCAACGGCAAGGCCGAGCCAACCGTCGAGATTTAGCTCGAAAATACGCGAAATGAACGCACCGAGGAGTACTGCACCGGTGGATACGGCATCGTTGCGGCTATCCTGTGAGGTCGCTGTCAGCGCGGTTGAATCAATGTGCTTTGCCACGGCGCGGTAGAACGTACACTGCCAAAGCTTGATGATTACCGACACGGCGAGGATTATAAGCGACGCTGTCGAATAGACCGTTACCTCGGGCGAGAATATCGCCTTCACGGAGGTTGTGAAAAACTCAACGCCAAGCACGCAAATGACCATCGACACTATAAGTCCGGTTATGTATTCGATTCGCTGATGTCCGTACGGATGCTCCTTGTCGGCAGGCTTTGAAGCAAGCTTGAAGCCCACAAGCGTTATGACGGACGAAGCCGCGTCCGCGACGTTGTTTACTGCATCTGCGGTTATCGCGATACTGCCCGTTATAATACCGATGACGAGCTTCATTACTGACAAAAGCACGTTTGATGCGATACCTACACCGCTTGCCGTGCTCGCACATTTTGCGCGCACCGCACTTGAGGCGGTGTCGCGGTAGTTTTTCACAAAAAGCGAAAGCAAACGTAAATTCATAATATTTTCTCCGATTACTATAATCTGTATACTGTATATTGTATAACAAAACGCGCTTTTTGTCAATAAAAGCGCGTTTTTTTATCTTGCTACAGGTTTAGTGAGTGCTTGAACTCGGTTGGGCTCATACCCGTCACACGCTTGAATACGCGTGAAAAGTACTGCGGATTGTCAAAAGAGAGGCGGTCGGATATCTGCGCGAAATTAAGCCCGTCCTCGCGTATCATACGCTTTGCGGCGTCTATTTTCATACGTGTCGAATATCCCGTTATGGTGGTGCCCGTCTGATCGCGGAACAGACTGCTTAAATAGCTCTTACTGTAGCCGATGCGCGCGCATATATCCTCGACGCGCAGACTGTGCTCGACGTTTTCGGCGATAAGCGACTTTATCGAGGTGATCAGGTGGTTTTCCATACTTTCCTTGTTGGGGAAAACGCTGATCTCTCCTGCTTTTGTAATGTCGCGTATGAGGAAAATGAAAAGCTGTTCAAGGTAGGTTTTTATAAGCTGCTCTGCGCCAATTGGGGCGTTTTCCTTTTTCGTAAGCTTTTTGAGCGAGGTGTCGTTTTTGGGTATCACGTACGTTTGCTCCGCTTCCTTTACGATTGCGGAAATAAAGTTGCGAAGCGGTTTATTTAGCGCCGAGTGATGCTTTTCAAAATACTGCATAGCCGGCGACGTGCAGACGAACGATACGACGAAAAAGTTTGGTGCGGAGTCGAGTGCGCGAATCGAGTGGAACTCATTCGGGCGGTGGAAGATTATCTCGCCCTGACCAAGCTCTATTTCCTCATCGTCGCGGCAGACGAGCACACGTCCGCGGTCAATATAGGTCATCTCCCAGAAATTGTGGCTCTCGCCCTCGAAAACGAAATTTTTGTCGAATTCGTAGTAGTGGACCGTCACTATTTTCGATATGTTCACAATACTTGTAAGCGTTGTTTTGATGTATGTAGGTTTCATATTTATCCTTCTAACTTTCATTTGTGTACAAAAGTGAACGTATATGATAAAAAAATAACTGTTAATTTAACAGCGTATGTAGTAAAATTATTATAGCACATAGTATGCACTTTTGCAATACGCTTACACGAAAATACAAAAACTTGGGAGAATATAACGGAATTTTTTCGTAAAGCGGCTGTGTTTTCAACCGTACATCAAAAACTTTAACCGCCCGTAGGGCGAGAGGGAGGAATAAATTATGAAAAAGGGTATCAGTATCTGGTCGTTTCCCGCGGCTCCGCTTGCAGACAGCTTCGCACTTGCGAAGGACGCAGGCTTTGAGGGCGTAGAGGTCGCACTTGACGAGGAGGGCGAGCTTTCGCTTACCACAAGCGAAAAGGACGTGCTCGCAATAGCCGACAAGGCAAAGAACGCAGGCATTGAGCTTTACAGCGTGGCGTGCGGACTTTACTGGGGCTATTGGCTTAACGCTGACTGCGATAAGGAGCGTGCGAAGGCGAAGGACATCGTTAAGCGTCAGCTTGACGTTGCAAAGCTTCTCGGATGCGACACTATTCTTGTAATTCCCGGCACGGTAAACGCAGATTTCGCAGATCCGAACAAGGTCGTTGACTACGAAACTACATATAACAGAAGCCTTGAGGCTATAACCGAGCTCAAGGCGTACGCAGAGAAGGTAGGCGTTTCGATCGCACTTGAGAACGTATGGAACAAGTTCCTTCTCTCGCCGATGGAGATGCGTGACTTTATCGACAAGGTCGGCAGCGACTACGTCGGCTCCTACTTCGACGTCGGAAACGCGCTTGCAAACGGTTATCCGGAGCAGTGGATCCGCATTCTCGGCAATCGCATCAAGAAGGTACATTTCAAGGATTACCGCAAGGCAGCGGGCGGACTTCACGGCTTCGTTGATCTTCTCGCAGGCGACGTTGACTATCCCGCTGTAATGAAGGCGCTTGAGGCTATCGGATACGACGGCTGGGTAAGCGCGGAGATGATCCCGAACTACAAGTATCACACCGAGGCAATAATTTACAACACGTCCTTTGCAATGGACAAGATCTTAGGGAGGAAATAAGCGTGAAGGTTTATGCGGTGTAACCGTATAATGCCTGTTCACGCACAGAAATTCAAATGAAAAAATGGGTCCCATCCCATTTTTGTTTGCAGAGCAAACACATTTGAATTTCACAAAATATTATGTGCCGCCCTTGTGGCGGCGGAATGGAGCTTAAAATATGTTAAGAGTTGGTTTGATCGGTTGCGGCTTTATGGGTGCAATGCACGCAAATTGCTACAAGAATATCGAGGGCGTAGAAATAGTAGCCCTCGCAGACATCAGAGCTGAAAAGGCGGCGGCTCTCGCAGAGGGCACGGATGCGAAGCTTTACGGCGACGGCATAGAGCTTATCGAAAATGCACAGCTTGACATCATCGACATTTGTCTGCCGACGTATCTCCACGCGAAGTACGCTCTCGCGGCTATGGAAAAGGTTAAGTATCTCTTCGTTGAAAAGCCTCTTGCGCTTACTGTAGAAGAAGCAGACGCGCTTCTCAAGGCAAGCAAGAAGACCGGATGCCGCGTTCAGGTAGGTCAGGTAATTCGCTTTTGGGACGAGTACGTTGTTCTTCGTGATATGCTCGCCACCGGCAAGTACGGCAAGGTTATCAATGCAAACTTCCGCCGCATCAGTCCCCGTCCCGATTGGGGTTGGCAGGATTGGCTGCTCAAGTATGAGCTTTCGGGCGGCGCGGCACAAGATCTCCACATTCACGACGTTGACTACGTGCTTTCCATTTTCGGCGAGCCAAAGAAGCTTTACTCTGTCAAGAACACACTTGGCGAAAAGTACTCATACGTTAACACGCTTATGCAGTACGATGACTTCGCTGTGGCTGTTGAAGGCACTTGGGGACTTCCCACGACACATCCCTTCGAGGCAACCTTCCGCGTAGTATGCGAGGGTGGCGTTATCGAGAATGCCGGCGGCAAGTTTATGCTCTACACTGATGCAGGCGCAGAGATCATTCCGATTGAAAAGAAGCAGCTTGCAACTGCAAACGCTGGCGGAAACATCTCCGATCTCGGCGGATACTATAACGAGCTTCTTTCCTTCACCGAAAGAGCGGCGGCAAACGAGCCGATCAAGAATGCGGATATTTCCGATGCGGCGGCATCGCTCAAGTTCCTTCTTAACAAGGAACTTGCGTTTAACGCGTAAGTAACAGTAAAATCCCCGACGTTTGTCGGGGATTTTTTATTGCATTACTGCACGATCATCTCATGCAGCGCACGGAGCGCTGCATCGAGCCCGCCGACTTCGTCTATAAGCCCAAGGCTGACCGCCTTCTCCCCGTCGACTATCGAGCCGACGTCGGTTGCAAGCTCGTCGGTGCACATCATCAGCCGCGTCAGCGTTTCGCTGTCGATCTTGCTGTTGCGGCAGATGAAATCCGTGATACGCTCCTGCATTCTTTGTAAATTGTCGAAGCTTTGCGGAACACCGACAACCAGCCCGTTCGTGCGAACCGGATGAACGGTCATAGTCGCGCTCGGTACGATGAACGAACGCTTTGCCGCAACCGCGAGCGGTACACCGATAGAGTGTCCGCCACCGAGCACGACCGATACCGTCGGCTTCGACATACTCGCGATAAGCTCGGCTATCGCAAGTCCCGCCTCGACGTCGCCGCCGACCGTGTTGAGAAGCACCAAAAGTCCCTTGACCTCACGGCTTTCCTCGATCTGACAGAGCAGGGGAATGATATGCTCGTACTTGGTTGTCTTCGCACTTTCGCCGAGCAGGTAATGCCCCTCGATCTGCCCGATTATAGTCATACACTGTATTCCGGAGCGCGCGTCGGTTACGACGCTGCCCGTTTTTTCTATCGCGTCGAGATTTTCCTCGCTTGTATTTTTATCTTTGTCAGCCATACTTTTTTGTTCCTTTCGCCGTTTTACATAGAAATACGTCATTAGTTTTTTCAAAAATTAATCTTTTTATCATTTACTTTTTACGGAAAATGTTGTATAATATCTATGTATGATATTTTAATCACAATTTTTATGTACGAAAGGAATCATAACCATGGAAAACAAAGTACTTGTTGAAACCTCCGCAAGACACGTGCATCTCTCTGCAGAGCACATCGAGATCCTTTTCGGTAAGGGCGCTACCCTTACTCACAAGAAGGACCTTTCTCAGCCCGGTCAGTTCGCTTGCGAGGAGCGCGTAACCCTCGTTGGCCCCAAGAAGCCGATCGCTAACGTAATCATCCTCGGTCCGGCTCGTCCCGCTACCCAGGTTGAGGTATCCTACACCGATGCAAGAACCCTCGGCGTAAACGCTCCTGTTCGTGAGAGCGGCGACGTTGCAGGCTCTGCAGGCTGCAAGCTCGTTGGCCCTGCTGGCGAGGTTGAGATCTCTGAGGGCGTTATCGTTGCAAAGCGTCACATCCACATCACTCCCGAGGATGCTGCAAAGTTCGGCGTTGAGGACAAAGAGGTTGTATCTGTTAAGGTTGAGAGCGCAGACCGCACCACCATCTTCGGTGACGTTGTTTGCCGCGTAAGCCCCAAGTTCGCTGCTGCTATGCACATCGACACCGATGAAGCAAACGCTGCTTGCGCTTTCGGCGAAGTTTACGGCGAGATCATTAAGTAATCAAAGCCTGAATATTTTTCCGGCAGCGGTACATAATTAAGAAAAATAAAAACAAGGAGATAAAACAATGAACTATACTCACGAAGTTGAACAGATGTGTTGTGTAGCCAAGGGTCCGAAGCACGGTCCCGCGCCTATTCCCGAAGAAGGCAGATGGGTAAAGGCTTACGAAATCAAGGACATTTCCGGTCTTTCTCACGGTATCGGTTGGTGTGCACCCCAGCAGGGTATGTGCAAGCTCACCCTTAACGTTAAGGAAGGTATCATCGAGGAAGCTCTCGTTGAAACCTGCGGCTGCTCCGGTATGACTCACTCTGCTGCTATGGCAGGCGAGATCCTCCAGGGCAAGACTCTTCTCGAAGCTCTTAACACTGACCTCGTTTGCGACGCTATCAACGTAGCTATGCGCGAGATCTTCAAGCAGCTCGCTTACGGTCGTTCCCAGACTGCTTTCTCTGAGGACGGTCTTCCTGTAGGCGCATCCCTCGAGGACCTTGGTAAGGGTCTTCGTTCCCAGATCGGTACCATTTTCGCAACTCGCGAAAAGGGTGTTCGTTACCTCGAGATGGCTGAGGGTTATATCCTCGAGCTCGGTCTTGACAACGATAATGAGGTTATCGGCTACAAGTTCGTAAACCTCGGCAAGATGATGGACGCTATCAAGGCAGGCACCGATCCCAAGGAAGCTTACGAATCCAACATCAAGACTTACGGCCGCTTTGACGATGCTGTTAAGTACATTGATCCCAGAAAGAACTAAGAGAGGAGGAGCACGAATATGTCTAACAATGTAAAGTTTGAGGGCAAGGAAAGAAGACTTGCCGGCATCGAGGCTTGCCTCGCAGAGTACGGCATCAAGGACCTTGAAGAGGCAAGAGAAATCTGCCTTTCCAAGGGTGTTGACGCTGACGCTATCGTAAAGGGCATTCAGCCTATCGCATTTGAGAACGCAGCTTGGGCTTATACTCTCGGCTGTGCAATCGCAATCAAGAAGGGCTGCACCACCGCTGCTGACGCTGCTGAAGCTATCGGTATCGGTCTTCAGGCATTCTGCGTACCCGGCTCCGTAGCATCCACCCGTAAGGTTGGTCTTGGTCACGGTAACCTCGGCGCAATGCTTCTGCGCGAAGAAACCAAGTGCTTCTGCTTCCTCGCAGGTCACGAGTCCTTCGCAGCAGCAGAGGGCGCTATCGGTATCGCAAGAACCGCTAACAAGGTAAGAAAAGATCCCCTCAGAGTAATCCTCTGCGGTCTTGGTAAGGACGCTGCATTCATCATTTCGAGAATCAACGGCTTCACCTACGTTGCAACTGACTATGACTTCTACACTGACGAGCTTAAGGTCGTTTACGAGAAGGCATACTCGAACGGCGACAAGGCGAAGGTTAAGTGCTACGGCGCTAACGACGTTCTCGAGGGTGTTGCAATCCTCCGTCACGAGGGTGTTGACGTTTCCATCACCGGTAACTCCACTAACCCCACCAGATTCCAGCATCCCGTTGCAGGTACCTACAAGAAGTGGGCTATCGAAAACGGCAAGAAGTACTTCTCCGTTGCATCGGGCGGCGGTACCGGACGTACTCTCCATCCCGACAACATGGCAGCAGGCCCCGCTTCCTACGGTCTGACTGATACCATGGGCCGTATGCACGGCGACGCGCAGTTCGCAGGTTCTTCCTCCGTTCCCGCGCACGTTGAAATGATGGGCCTCATCGGTGCAGGTAACAACCCCATGGTTGGTATGACCGTTGCTTGCGCTGTTGCTGTTCAGGAAGGTATGAATAAGTAATTTTAGCTAAATATCAAATCAGACACACCATTTTGGTGTGTCTGATTTTTTATATTGACATTTCCTCGCCGCTATGCTACAATACACTAAAGCTTGTATTTTGGAGGTCGCTATGATTTCACAAAAGTATTCTCACGTTATCGTGGTGGGTATTGACGGCGCCGGCGCATTTATTAAGGACGCCGATACGCCTCATTTTGACCGCATTTTTGCAAACGGCGCAGTTACGTACCGCGCGCTTGCCTCAAATCCGACGATCAGCGCGGAATGCTGGGGCTCTATGCTCCTCGGAGTTGGTCCCGAGGTGCACGGGCTTACAAATGCCACCGTCAGCGCGGCTACATATCCCACCGACTCCAAGCATCCGTCGATCTTCCGCCGCATCCGCGAGGCGATGCCTGACGCCCAGCTTGGCTCGTACTGCGACTGGGAGCCGATCACTCTCGGCATCGTGGAAGGTAACGTCGGCGTTTCACACGCCACCGACCGCGATACCGCGCTGACTCCGATTATTTGCGATTACATCAAGGAAAAAAAGCCGACGTTTCTTTTTGTGCAGATGGATAGTGTCGACGGCGCAGGGCATAACAACGGCTACGGCACACAGGCGCACCTTAAGCGCATCCACGAGGTGGACGAGCTTGTCGGCGACATCCACACCGCCGCCATGGATGCAGGAATTATAGCGGATACGCTCTTCATCGTAATTGCCGATCACGGCGGAACGAACCCCGGTACCGGCAAGGGCAACCACGGCGGTTGGACCGATATGGAAAAGTACGTCACCTTCGCGGCGACGGGCAAGGGTGTAGAAAGCGGCACCGTTGGGGAGATGAACATCCGCGACCTTGCGGCTATCGTCCTCTACGCGCTTGGCGTCAAGGCGCCCGACTTTGACGAGAATGGCTGGACCGCACAAATTCCGCTTAATATATGGAACGATCCCACTATACCGGAGTACAAAGACATTTCGCATCTGACCGGCGCATCTCCGAGAGTATCAAACACACCGCACACGTCCGAGCTTGTCTGATATTTGCGCTGTTACAGCATAAGAAAGCACCTGCCATATAAGCAGGTGCTATTTTTATACAAGCGGATCGAAGAACTCGCGAAGTGCTGCGATGTACGTGTCGCGGTCGACAGGGAA
>JAZQZL010000066.1:0-6875 GCA_045634005.1 Candidatus Flemingiibacterium sp.
CTAACCTTAGCCTCCCTTGTGTAAAGGGCGGTGGCACGGCGTATGCCGTGACGGAGGAATTGTAAACTTTGACTTTCGAGAAAACAATCCCTCAGTCACCTTCGGTGACAGCTCCCTTTGCACAAGGGAGCCTTCAGCGGCGCGCGGGATTTCCCAACAGCAAAAGCCTCTACCGAACCACCGGATTAGCCGGTGGTTTTCGCTATACAAAAACGCCCTTGCACACGCTTAAATGTGCAAGGGCGGTCTGTTATTTTTTCTCTTCCATAAAGTACACGCCGTAGTGTGCCTTGATGGGACGTGTTCTGCAGAACTCGTTGTACGTTGTGTCGAGTCCGTATTCCTTGAGGCGTTCGATTTCTGCCATACTCGAAATAGGATAAGCAATGTCAAATTCGTCAAGGAATCTCGGGTGTTTCTTCGATATTCCCTCCTGGATCACGGTGTGAAGGTCGTGTGCCTCGATGCGCACACCCTTCGAGAGGATCATAAAGTCAACGACGTCCATGAGGAATTTGCGCTCGATATCAGCGTATTCGCTCTTGCCGGAGAGATTTATTCTCTCTTCAGGATCGTCTATTCTGTCAAAGAGAACGGTCTTGTTCGTGAAGGGATAGTAAGTGAACGTGTAGCGCTTGTCAACGAGCGTCTTGCAGCTGTCGCAGAACTCACTCATATTCACCTCACGCTCCGTTTCAGTACCGTTTGCAAGACCGATCATCGAACGCGACGTGCCGAATGCCTTACGGTCGCCTGCAACGTCAAGGATTGTCGCTCCGAGGTCAAGGTTGCCGCAAAGCGCATCGCAGCGCGAGCCGGGCCCGAGTCCCGGATGGTTCGATATTATCATCGGGATAAAAAGCTGGTGTCTGTACGGCCAAGGCCCCTTACTGCTCATATTGAAGTCGTGCTCCTGGCTTCCGTGGTCAGAGGTGAAAATGATAGTGGTGTTTTCATAAATGCCGTTGTCCTTGAGCGATTTTACGATACGACCAACCTGTCTGTCAACCTCTACAACACATTCAGCGTATCTGCGGCGCATATAGTTAACGCGCTCCGCCCACTTTTCGTGATCGTTAAACGCCTCGGGCGGATTTAAGAATGCTCTTCTGTAAATCTCAACGGGAGCGATGTCCTCGTCGGAACGGCTCTGGAACATAACGGGCGGAATCTTTTCGGGATCAATAGTACCGGCTACGCTCGCGGGAGCATAGTTCGGTCCGTGAGGCCACAAAAATCCGCAGTAGAGGTAGAAAGGAGCACCTTCTTCGTCAGGAGCGGCACCGTTCGGAGCCTTACCGGTTTTGGTGTAGGTATCGAAGAACTCAATCGCCTTGTCAGCACTCCAAGCGTCCCAATGCTCGTCTTCGCCGTATTTAAAGCACTTGTTTTCGTCGGTTTCGCACCACTTCTTGCATTCGGGATGCTTTTCTTTAAGCCACTTTTCGTGATCGTCGTGAGGACCGCCCATGGTAGCGATGGTCTTGTACTTATAACCGAACGTTCCGTCAAGCGGCTCGTGGTCGAACTGTCCTACAGCCGCGCTGAAATATCCGGCATCGTTCATACGCTCGGGAAGAAACACAGCGTCGTCCTTTGCAGGAATCTGATTGGTCCATGCATCGTGACTCGATACGTGTCTACCGGTAAGGAACGACATTCTCGCGGGAGCGCATACGGTCGATGCGGTAATGGCATTGTCGAAAACGACGCCGTTTGCCGCAAGCGCGTCAATATTCGGTGTGGGAATAAAGTCGCCGCCGTAAGTATTCAGAAAGCTCGCACGAAGCTGATCGCACATAATTAACAGCACGTTACGTCTAGCTTGATTTGCCATGGTAATTCTCCTTTTATGGATATAAAAAATAGTTTACTTATTTAAGCCGTGCGCCTTCATACTCTCGGTTGCAAGAGCCGCAAGGCGCGCTGTGCACCTATCGAGGAATGCCTGATATCCGCAGAAATCATCGTCCTTGACACAGCAAATCTCCCTCTGCATACGCTTGCAGTTTCCGCCGCAAAACGCTCTGTAGCGGCAATTTTCGCAAAGCTTTGGCTTCTCGTGCGCACGTGTCAAAAACGCGTCAAGCGCATCGGATTTCAGAAGCTCGTCCACGCTCTGCTCGGTGATATTGCCGAGTCTGTACTCATCAAGGCAGTAGAAATCGCACGGGTACGCGCTGCCGTCCGCCTCAACAACGAGCTGCGGCTGACATTTTCCGTCCATTCCGCAAAGCGTCGGTCTGCCGAGGATCATCTGATTTACAACGTCGTCAAAAAGCTTTATGCTGCGGTATTTGCCCGCTCTGTAATCGTTATACCAAAGCTCGAAAAGCGCGGTGTAAAACGAGGCAAACCGTTGCGGTGTCAGTGCAAAATCGGAGTGAGCGCCGTCAAGATCTGCAAGACACGGTGTAAACTGAACGTAGTCGATACCAAGCTTCGAAAGCTGCGAATATACCTTGCCCGGGTACCGTGCAACGTTGTTAGTCAGCGTGCAAAGGACATTGAAATCCACGCCGTGACGCTTTAAAAGCTCCATCGCGTGCACTACACGCTTATACGTGCCATCATTGCTTGCATCAACTCTCGCCGCATCGTGCGCGTCCGAAAGAACGTCGAGCGAAAGCCCGACGAGAAAGCCGTTTTCCTTTAAAAAGTCACACCATTCGTCGTCTATATGTAATCCGTTAGTCTGCAGAGCATATGCGACGGTCGCACGAAGTTTTTCTTTTGCTCCTTTAACGAAGACTTTAAAAAAGTCAAGTCCCGCAAGCATCGGCTCACCGCCCTGAAAGGCTATCTGCACGCGATCGCCCACGGTAAACTCCCGTGCAAGCGTGCCGAGCAGGCGCTCTGCCGTCGCCGCCGACATCATACCGTAGGAATGAATCTCGCGCGAATCGGAAACGTCCGCGTAAAAGCAGTATTTGCACCGCATATCGCACAGCGACGAGGCGGGCTTCAGCATTATATTCAGTGTTTTCATAGAAGCCCTCCCGATGCCATCATTAACTGTTTACATTATATCACACCAACTCGCCGTTTGCAATGTATTTTTGCTTTAAAAGAATGTATTTTTATTTTAAATCGTAAAAAACAAGCCCTTATTCTCAAAAACGAACAAGGGCTTCGTGCGATGTTATTTGTGGTACTGTTGATGCTCCCGACTGAACTTTTCGCCGATCTTGCGGCCTCTTATGACGTTTTGCTCGAAATGGAGGCGTCCGTTTTCAAAGCGGAACGTCAGGTGGAACGCCGTCGGAGTCGGCAGCACGCGTCCGTGTACGCAGAATTCGTTAAGCTCGTTCCAATAGCCGTACGCCGCGCACACGCCGTTATCGCGCGGCAAAAAATCGTTAAGCGTTGTTTCGGTAAAGTCGGTCTTTACCATTTCCTTGAGTCCTGCATCGACCTCAAATTTGTCGCCACCGATAAGGTTCAGCGTGACGTGGCAAACGTCGCCCTTGAAGGAAAGCTTCGCGCTCTTTACGTACTCGTCGCCCTTCACCGTGTAGGTCTTGCCGCTCACTCTGTCTACCATAGGCGACGGCGGCGAATAGCGCTGCGGCAGGCCGAGAGAGGCGCATCTCTTTCGAAGCTTTTCCACTGCCTTCGGATTTTCGGGAAGGGTGTCCTCGAGCTTTGTAAGAATGTTTTTGTAGAAGCTGTCAAGCTCGTCCTGAACGAGCGGACTGTGTCCCGAATTCAGGCAGATCATTATATCGTGGTCGGGATAGCACGCGCATATCTGACCGTACGCTCCGCAAAAGCGGAAGGAATTGTGCTGACCGCGCCACATAAGATATGCGTAGCCCTGATTCCAGTCGGGACCTGTTTTTTTGCGGCTTTCTCTGAAGCTGCTGATATGAAACGCAGTAGCGTCCTTCACCCACTCCTCGGACAGTAGCCGCTCACCTTCCCAAACTCCGCCGTCCATATAAAGCTGACCAAATCTCGCAAGCTCCTCAAGACGCATACGAAGCGAGCTGTAGCCGACGGTCATACCCTCGTCGTCCGTCAGATGATACGGAATGTCGAGACCAAGCTTGTCAAAGAAACGCGGCTTCAGATATTCCATCATATCCATTCCTGTCACCATTTTGATAACCGCAGAAAGTATGTACGGGTCGGTGTTTTCGTATTTAAACACGGTGCCGCTGTCGTACTTAAACGGCGCCGCAAAGAAGTTGCGCTTTAGCTGTGCGGGAGCTATTTCGAAGTTCGGGTACTGAAAAACGCTTTTTGCGTGTCCGTCTGCCATATACATAAGTTGGCGAACGGTTATTTTAAGCGCGCGCGGATCGGGATTCTCGGGCAGAAATTCGGGGAGATATTTCGCCACGGGATCGTCAAGCCCCAATAGCCCCTCTTGCACGGAAAATCCGACAGCGGCGGCGGTGAACGCCTTCGAGCAGGACTGTATAACGTGCGGCTTGTCCTCATACGGCGCAAAATAGCCCTCTGCAACGATCTTTTTATGTCTTATAATGAGAAATCCGTGCGTTTCCTGATCCGCCTTGTGCTGACACATAGTGTCGATAAGCTTTTCGATAGCGGCGCTTGAAATTCCCACAGACTCGGGCGTCGCGTATTCAAAGTATTTTTCGATCATTTTTATTCTCCTCAATGTGACCGTGCCGCAGACGGCATTTTTGTATTACTACAGCTTTATTATAGCATATGCGTTTCCTGTTTGCAATATTTTTTGCCGTAATTTTGTAATTTAGCATCACCGCTCTTGACTTTGTGATGCGCCTTGTGTATAATAATTGTATAACTATATAATTTTTAGATTGGAGAAATTACTATGCAAATGCTTGAAATGTTATACGACGAGATCCAAGATGCGGTGGACAGAAAGGTCCCCTTCATCATTCCGATCGGTACACTTGAGTATCACGCGCGTCACGCTTCGTGCGGTACGGATACGCTTGTAATCACCGGCTGCCTTCGCGAGCTCGAAAAGGAAAAGGAGATCGTTGTTTGTCCGCCGCTTTGGTACGGTGTGGCTTCGTACGCAGTGTGCGAGCCAAAGCCCAGCCATTTCCACGTGGATGAGGATGCTTACGTGAACTATCTCTACTACATACTCAAGTCGATGATAGACGCAGGTCACAAGAACATCTACCTCGTGGCTCATCATCAGACCGAGGGCGCGGGACTTATGCCTATGACCATCGCGTGCCACAAGGCTGCAAAGAAGGTTACTATGGAATATATGGAACAGAAGCTCGGAAAGGGCTGGTGGGGCAGCGACGCCTACGCCTCCTACTACGAGGATATGGGCAGCGAGGACGATCCCTTCTCTTACATAAAGGTTATCCCGCTGATCGGCGCTGACGCACAGATCAAGTGCGGCGGATTTGACCACGCAGGCAAATGGGAAACGAGCCTTTTGATGGGAACTTATCCCGAGCTCGTAGACCTCAGCCGCTGTGAGCGCAACACCGAATGGTTTGCCGCAAGCGCAAAGGAAGCGAGCGAAGAAACCGGCAAGCATATGGTCAACTGCACGCTTGAATGGCTGCGCAAGGTTATTGTATAAGCGAAGTGAAATAGATAGCCTCTCTTGCAATCTTGCAAGAGAGGCTGTTTTTATGGTGTGGGATTATTCCCACTCGAAAGTACATATCTAATACGGGGTATTTGGGGTGGTTTTTAGTGCGTTTTTGTGGCAATTTTTACGCTGTTTTATCTCCATTATCCCCATTATACCTTCAAAGTGTTGTCAAAAGTGTTGTCACGCTTCGGCGAAAGATTTGCGAAAAACAAAGTTTTTCACCTTAATCCAAGATTTGTCGCTAACTCGTCAAGATAATCAATATGTCCGTGATTTGCTCCATATAAAGTTACATAACCGTCTTTTTCAGCTGTGATATCTTGTCCCATATAAACAACACGTTCACCTTTTTTGAGGTACTGTTTATGTCCGTTTTCGACCAAATCGTTGTATTCTTTTACAGCATATTGATAATAGAGTTCAAAAAGTTCCTTTGCCTTTTCTGTATTACCAATATGACCGTATATCATACATTCGTCTAATAGGATTAACGAGTTCATGTCATCCAACATGGGATAAAGTTTTCTGTACGCAAGGATAGATTCTCTGCTGTTTAAGACCTCATAAGCCGGTAAAACATATTGATCAATTTCTTCAATAATGCTCTTTATAATTTTATCTGTTTTCTTGTGAAGATCGTACCAAGTTTCTTGCTTGCCACTGACGGTTCCCAATCGTGATCGAATCGTACACTCATACTCGTGGTAGTATTTTTTATTTTCGGTCTTGGGCTGGAATGTTCTTTCAGAACATTCAGGAATGCGAATGCCTAAATTCACACAAAGCTGTCCTCCCATTCTCTTTGTAGGCATACCGCTTTGAAAATGAATTACCTGCGAAATATCGCCTGAAATAAAACGGTGGAGCGTTCTACCATGTTTCTTAAAACCGTAAGGCTTTACGAACTCTAACACTGCTGCTTCAATTTCATCTACAATTTGCGTTGTATTGATTTCGGTTGCTTTTTTGAATAGTCCAAACATTTGATGTTCTCCTTGGTATAGACCAAACTGTTGTCAAAAGTGTTGTCACGAAAAATCGAAAATGTGCAAAAAGTGGCTTGGAATAAGGCTTCCAAGCCACTTAAAAACCTTATTCGATTATTCCCATTCAATAGTGCCCGTAGGCTTGGGAGTGAGGTCGTAGAGCACGCGGTTAACGCCCTCTACCTCGGTGATGATTCTATTCGTGATAGTGTGAAGCACGGGATACGGAATCTCCTCGATAGTTGCGGTCATAGCGTCCTTCGAGTTAACGGCGCGGATGATTGCAGGCCATCCCTCGTAACGCTCGTGGTTGCGTACGCCAACGC
>JAZQZL010000067.1:0-22657 GCA_045634005.1 Candidatus Flemingiibacterium sp.
GAAAGCCGATAGTCAAAGCCAATACCGCCCCACGCTATTGGCAGACACATCCCCGGCATTCCCGACATATCCTCCGCAACGGTGATCGCCAAAGGCTTTAGTTCGTGAACAAGCTCGTTTGCGAGCTGGAGATACGTGACCGCCTCGGTGTCGGTGTTTGCGCTGAAATATTTGCTGTAATCGGTGAACGCCTCGCCAAGCCCGTGACTGTGATAGAGCATCGAGGTCACGCCGTCGAAGCGAAAGCCGTCGAAATGGAACACCTCAAGCCAATATTTAAGGCTCGACAAGAGGAAATGTATGACCTCGTTTTTACCGTAGTTAAAGAGCTTTGTGTCCCACGCAGTATGGTGACCGCGCTCGCCCTCGTGAAAAAATTGGTACTCCGTACCGTCGAACTCGTTTATGCCCTCGGCGGTGTTTTTGACCGCGTGGGAGTGGACCACGTCAAGCAACACAGCTATCCCCATTTCGTGCGCTTTGTTAATAAGTTCTTTCAGGTCGTACGACGCGCCGTATCGCGACGACGCCGCAAAAAAGCTCGATACCTGATAGCCGAACGAGCCGTAGTACGGATGCTCCATTATCGCCATAAGCTGAAGCGTATTATATCCGCCGTCCTTTATTCTTGGAAGTACGTTATCAGCAAACTCGCGGTAGGTACAAACCCGTCCCTCCTCGCTTGCCATGCCGATATGCGCCTCGTAGATAATCGGAACTTCGGGCGGTGTAAAACCGGCGTCCGTCCATGGATATTCACCCATAGTATCTTCAAGCTCGGCACACCAAAGGTACGTTTCCCTGTCCTGCACCACGCGAGTCGCGTACAGCGGCACACGCCGCATTACCCTGCATCCGCGCACGACTACCGTCTGCACCTTTTGACCGTACGAAAGCGCATTTTTGCCGGCAAGGCACACCTCGAAAATACCGTGCTCCTTTTTCTGCATTGGATAGGCGTACATATCCCAGCCACAAAAATCGCCCGTCAGATAGAGCTTGTCGGCGGCAGGCGCCCACTCGCGGTACACCCAACCGTCTGCGGTACGGTGAAAACCGAAAAAGTTGTGAGCGTTTGCAAAATCGGAAAGCCGCTCCCCGTGCGCGAGCAGCTCCTTCTTTTTCTCGCTGAAAAGCAGTGCGCGCAGATTGATATCCCGTTCATAAGGAAGAAGATAAGGGTCTATTTTTAATATTTTCTTTTGCGTTTTTTGTGGCATATTATTCTCCCATTCTAAAGCGCTCCAATACAAGACCGTAACGCTCTAAAATCATCTCTGCGCCCTCTTGGCGCGCGCCCTCGCTGAAAACGACCTCGCCGTGTACCGGTACGCTCGTCATCGCACCAACGTTCACGTGCGCGCGATACGTTTCACCCTTGTAAGAACGTTCGAGCATCACGCGACCACCGCCGCCCGTCACAAAAACGTCGCCGTATTTAAGAGTATCGCTCGACGTGCGGATATCGGCAATACGTGCGAAAAACTCGCGTATCGAACTACATTCCACAAGCTCCCACTTAAAATACGCACGGCAGAACGGATCACCAAGTCCCTCCATACCTATCTCATCGCCGTAGTATATACACGGCATACCGGGAAGTGTAAACTGCAAAAGCACCGCACAGTAAAGCCGTGCGATTGCCTCTGCACGTGCATTCTCGGGCATCGTGTACCCTGCGCACTCGCTTTTTTCATACGGCGGTGACTCCGGTGAAAGTCGGGACAGTACGCGCTCCGTATCGTGAGTAGAAAGACTGTTCATTAGCGTGAGTAATACCTCACGCGGATAATTCTCCGCAATAGTCATTACTATCTGTGAGAAAAACTTACCGTCATCGTTGCTCGTGACAAAATCAATGATGGCGTTTCTGAAGGGATAGTTCATCACGCTGTCAAGCTCACCGCCTGTAAAGTACTCGCGGCGCTTGCCGTAGCTTATTTTACTCGACGCGTCCTCCCAGACCTCGCCGATGAGAAGCGAATCGGGCTTCAAAGCCTTGAGCCGAGATCTGAATGCGGCGATAAACTCGTCGGGAAGCTCGTCCGCAACGTCCAGCCTGAAGCCGTCCGCTCCTGCGTTTATCCAATGCTCAAGCACGCTGTCTTGGGCGTCTATGATGAATGCCTTGAACCCATCGTCCATTTCCTTAACGCAAGGAAGTGTTTCTATTCCCCACCACGAGGTATACACCTCGGGATATTTTTCGAAATCGTACCACGAGCGATATGGCGAATCGGGACAGCGATACGCACCGCCGCCGAATACGCCGAGCTTGTCAAAATAACGGCTGTTGCTTCCCGTATGCGAAAAAACACCGTCGAGTATCACGCGAATACCGCGCTCGTGCGCCTTGTCGCAAAGCTCGCGAAAATCTGCTTCTGTGCCGAGGAGCTCGTCTATAACGCGATAATCTGCCGTATCATACCTGTGATTTGACCAAGCCTTGAAGATAGGGTTAAGGTATATTGCGCCAACGCCAAGCCCCTTTAAATAGTCAAGCTTTGCGGTTATTCCGCGAAGGTTTCCGCCGTAAAAGTCGCAGTTTTCTACCTCCCCCCATCCGTTTGGAAGATAGCTCGGTATATCGTTCTTATCGCTATGAAGCCAAAACGGGCGAAGCTTACCCTCTGTATCACACTCACCGACCGCATTAAATCTATCGGGAAATATCTGATACATCACCGCGCCAAAATATTCGCGCGGCACGTGAAAATCAAAGGGTACGCAGGAAATCTGCCACAGCTCACCGGATTCCATATTCGTCCCATCATACCCACAGCGAAAGAGCGAAAACGCCTCGTTTTCCGTGGTAATACGAAAATAGTAGAAGTATAGTGCAGCGTGTGACAGCGAAAAATCGCAGGAATAGATGTCATAGTCCTCTGTCTGTCCCGCGCTTCGCATATCAAACGAGGTACATTCTTCGCTGTTTTCATATAAAAGCACGAGCTTTACCGCTACCGTCTTGCAGGACCTCGGAATGCGAACCGAAATTCTGCAGCTTTGCCCTTCTGTAAGTGTACCGAAGGGCGATTTAAAGCTTGCATCCTTGCTGTTATAAAGAATTCTCATTTTTACATTTTCCAGATATTGTTTGCGTATTCCATAACCGAACGGTCTGCCGAGAAAATGCCCGCCTTCGCGATATTCACAAGCGACATCTCCATAAACTTATATTTATCGAGATACGTCCTGCCGACGTCCTTCTGTGCCCTCGCGTAGTCGGCGAAATCGGCTATCGCCATATATCTGTCTGCAACACCGAAGCGGTTTGTTGTAAGCGACTCTGCTATGGCGTCAAAGCGTGCGCCGAGTACGCCCGAGGTGAGCATACCGATAACCTCGGCAAGCGCCTTGTTTTCACAGAGGTAAGCATTCGGATCGTAGCCCTTTGCCCACAGCTCGTTCACCTCGTCGACGTTCATACCGAAAAGGAACATATTATCGCGTCCGACCTGCTCGAATATCTCAACGTTAGCTCCGTCCATGGTGCCGAGCGTAACGGCACCGTTTATCATCAGCTTCATATTGCCCGTACCCGATGCTTCCTTGCCCGCAATCGAGATCTGCTCGGAAATTTCCGCCGCAGGAACGATGATCTCCGCAAGAGATACACGGTAGTCCTCGAGGAACACGACCTTCAGCCTGTCGCGCGTTGCGGGATCGGAATTCAGCATGTTCGACACAGCAGAAATAAGACTGATTATCTGCTTTGCCATATCGTAGCCTGCCGATGCCTTTGCGGCGAAGATAAACGTACGCGGCGCAAATTCTTCGCTTGGATTTGCCTTGATGTGATTATACATATAAAGTATCTGCAATACGTTGAGAAGCTGACGCTTATATTCGTGCAGACGCTTTATCTGAACGTCAAAGATCGATGCGGGATCGACGTTCACGCCGTTTCTTTCCGCGATATAAGCGGCAAGTCTTCGCTTGTTGTTGAATTTGATGCGTGAAAGCTGTCCGAGTACGGTCCTGTCGTCCCTATATTTGAGAAGCGCCTCAAGTGCTGTCGCGTCCTTTAAGAAGCCGTCACCGATGAGTTCTTTAAGATATGAGGTCAGCTCGGGATTCGACTGACAGAGCCAACGGCGGTACGCGATGCCGTTCGTAACGTTCATGAAACGCTCGGGCGTCATACGGTAGTAGTCGCTGAAAATGCTGTCCTTCAAAATCTCCGTGTGAAGCTTCGACACACCGTTTACCGTATGACAGCACGCAAGGCAAAGGTTTGCCATACGAACCTCGCCGTCGCCGATGA
Source organism: Candidatus Flemingiibacterium sp. (assembly GCA_045634005.1). Classification (GTDB taxonomy): domain Bacteria; phylum Bacillota; class Clostridia; order Oscillospirales; family CAG-272; genus Flemingiibacterium. Next base: position 4,268 of record JAZQZL010000067.1, read on the forward strand.
CCGCCATATATTCGACCTTACCGAAATCGCCGGGGTAAAACGCGTTAAGCTTCTCTCTGAGGCGGCGGTCTATCTCCTTGACTATCGAATAAATCCTAGGTAGCTGCTCCTCAAACAGCCACGTGCTCCAACGCTCAAGCGCCTCGCTCATAACCGTGTGGTTGGTGTAGGACAGCGTTTTTTCAGCAATTGCCCACGCGTCGTCCCAGCCGTAGCCGTGCTCATCCATCAAAAGCCGCATAAGCTCGGGAACGCAAAGCGCAGGGTGCGTATCGTTTACGTGGATAGCAACATAATCCGCGAGATCGTCAAGCGATTCGTGATGACGCAGATGCTCGGCAAGTATGCTCTGAAGCGACGCGCACACAAGCAGATACTGCTGCTTTAAGCGCAGTCTTTTACCCTCGATATGGTTGTCGGCAGGATAAAGCACCTTCGAGATGACCTCTGCCATAGTGTTTTTCTCAAGCGAGCGCACGTATTCGCCGCGCGAGAACGCGCCCATATCGAAGCTCGGGAGCTTTGCGCTCCACAAAACAAGCTTGTTTACCGCCTTGCAGTCATAGCCCGAGATATACATATCGTACGGTACGGCGGTAACGCTCTGATAGTCCGTCTGCGCAACTCTGAACTGTCCGTTATCGTACCACTCGCTGATCTTTCCGCCAAGCTTCACCTCATAGCTCTCGTCGTTTCTCGGCTGAAGCCATACCTCTCCGCGTTCAAGCCAGTTATCCGGGAACTCCATCTGCCAGCCGTCAACTATCTTCTGCTTGAATATGCCGAACTCGTAGCGAATGGAAAAGCCCGTCGCAGGAAGGTCGTTTCCCGTAAGAGAGTCGAGATAGCAGGACGCAAGACGGCCAAGGCCGCCGTTTCCAAGCCCCGCATCAGGATCTAGTGCGTAAAGGCTTTCGATATCGAAGCCCTCATCCTTTAGGACCTCGCGCATATCGTCTTCAATACCTAAATTGTAAAGATTGTTTCGAAGAGATGTACCGACCAAAAACTCCATAGACATATAGTAGACCTTTTTTCTGTCCTTCGGTCTGTACGAGTCCTTGTACTCCTTTCGTTTCTTTGCAAGCTTCTCACGAAGCATAGTACAAACGGCCTTATACGCCTGTTTTTCGGTGGTATCACCGATGTTGCAGGAAAAAAGTCTTGTTGAGGTTTCGTTGAGTTTTATCAGTAATTCTTCTTTTCTGTTTTGCATTGTGCCGGATTCTCCTTTGGGGTACTTTTAAACGTTATATTTTATTTTTTCGTAAAGCTCCATATACTCATTTGCGGAATTTTTCCAAGTGAAATCCGCAGTCATTCCGTTATATATCGCTTTATTCCACGCGCCCTTGTCAGTGGTATAAACGCTCATAGCGCGAGCTATTGCGGCGAGCATATCGTCAGCCGTAAAGGTTTGGAAGGTAAAACCGAGTCCCTCTCCCGTTTCAGGATTAAACGGCACGACCGTATCCTTGAGCCCTCCCGTCTCGTGAACGACGGGAACGCTTCCGTAATGCATCGCAAGCAGCTGTGAAAGTCCGCACGGCTCGCTTTTTGACGGCATAAGATAAATATCACTCGCCGCGTAGACCTTCGATGCAAGTGACTTGCTAAAGCAAAGGTTAAGCGACATTTTATCGGGATAGCGCTTTGCCGCCTCCGAGAGCCTATTTTCGTAATCTGCGTCGCCCGTGCCGACAATGACGAACTGAATGTCAGCGTCCAACATCTTATCTATAGCGGCGCAGATTATGTCAAGCCCCTTGTGACCGACAAGCCTTGAAACAAGTCCTATCATCGGAGTATCGTGCTTTTCGGGAAGCCCGAGCTCGCGCTGAAGCGCCGCCTTGCACGCGGCCTTACCCTCTTGGTATGTTTGCGCGGTATAATTCTGCGGCAGGCTCTCGTCGGTTTCGGGAGCGTTTGAAACGGTGTCAATACCGTTCACTATCCCAGACAGCTTGAAGGCGTGCCCCCCGATTATCGGCGAAAGTCCGTGTGCGAAATACGGATAGCATATCTCTCTCGCATAGGTACGCGAAACGGCCGTGAGCGCGTCGCAGGTTAAAATCGCCCCCTTTACGAAGTTTATCGAGCCGTTATAGGTGAACGTCCCCTCATAATGTCCGCCAAGTCCGAGAACATCGCCGAGGAAATACGGATGTGCCCAGCCCTGATATTCGATGTTGTGAATGGTGAACACCGTCTTTGTATCCGTAAATTTATCGCCGTAGAAGGCGTGCATAAGCGCCGGAATAAGCGCGGTCTGCCAATCGTTGCAGTGAATAATATCGGGCGTTTGCTTTAAATATACGAGCGACTCCAAAATCGCCTTCGAGAAAAACGCAAAGCGCTCGCCGTCGTCATACTCGCCGTATACCTTACCTCTGCTGAAATAATACTCGTTGTCAATAAAGTACACCTGAAGCTTGCGCTTTTTGCTTTTAAGATGCCAAAGCCCAACGTATGCCTTTCTCCACGAAAGGTCGGTTTCAAGCTCCGCAACGCGCTCTACGTTAAGGGATGCGTCGTTCTTGACGCTCGCATAGTACGGCACGAAGAGCAGTATCTCGTTGCCCTTATATTCGGACAGCGCCGCGGGAAGTGCTCCTGCAACGTCGCCAAGTCCTCCCGTTTTTATAAACGGCGCGGCTTCACTTGCAGCAAAAACGATTTTCATACGGTTTCTCCTTTTATTTTTCCACTATTATATTAATGACCGATAATTGTGCATATAATACGGTCAGCGGCGTTATCTTTATAAAAATCTCGCCAATTTAATTTATACTGAACTCCGTTATAATATTCCTGACGGCTTTCAGACAAGGAGCATCTTTTATGAAACGAACAAGCGGCATACTGATGCCCGTATTTTCACTTCCGTGCGAGTACGGCTGCGGCACCCTCGGCAAAAGCGCATACGATTGGGTAGACACCCTTAAATCCGGCGGCTTCTCGTGTTGGCAGATACTGCCGCTCGGCATCACCGACGGCTATAATTCGCCCTACAGCTCCTGTTCGTCCTTTTCGGGAAATCCGTTTTTTATAGATCCCGTCACACTATTTGAAACGGGGCTTGTCACAAAGGAAGAGCTAGATGAACAGAAAGTGTCAGACCCATATCTCTGTCAGTTTGGCATACTTCGAAAGAAGCGGTACGCTTTTCTCAAAAAAGCCGCTTTGCGTGTAAAGGACAAAGCGCCTATTGATGATTTTATGAAGGATAACCCACACGTGTGCCGTACCGCAGAGTTTCTTGCTTTGAGGGAGGCAAACGGCGGCAAATCGTGGCAAGAATGGACAGTAAAGGCTCCCGATGAAAGCGAGCTTTTCGCGTGGCAATTTATGCAGTATGAGTTCCACCGACAGTGGAATGAGCTACACGCATACGCCGCGCAAAACGGGATCTTAATAATCGGCGACCTTCCCTTTTACGTTTCGCTTGACAGCTACGACGTATACTCTGCGCCCGAGCAGTTTATGCTTGACAAGGACTGCAGACCCACGTGCGTGGCGGGCGTTCCGCCGGACTATTTCAGCTCGGACGGCCAGCTTTGGGGGAATCCCATATACAATTGGGAGAAAATGCGCTCTGACGGGTATGCTTGGTGGAAAGAGCGCCTAAAATATATGCTCACGCTCTTTGACGGCATACGCATCGATCATTTCCGCGCCATCAGCGCATATTGGAGTATTAAAATCGGCGCTAAAAGCGCGAAGGATGGCCACTTTGAAAATGGACCCGCGAGAGAGCTTATTGACGCTTTTAATGAAATCGCAGACGGCAAGCTTATTCTCGCCGAAAATCTCGGCATGATAGACGAGGATACGCAGGCTCTGCTAAAGTACAGCGGATATCCGGGTATGGCGGTGTTCCAATTTGGCTTCGACGGCTCGCCAGACTCCGTACATCTTCCGCATAATTATCATAACAATCTCGTAGCCTACACAGGAACGCACGATAACAACACCCTGCTCGGCTTTCTGTGGGAGCTTGACAGGGATACGCGCACGGCTGTACTTGACTATATGGGAAACCCGCCGGACGTACATTCCACGATAATGCGCACGCTTTTGATGAGTGCCGCCGGAACGGTAATATTCCCGGTACAGGATATTTTAAAATACGGCGCGGACACGCGCATAAACACGCCCGGAAGAGCATCCGGCAACTGGCGCTTCCGTGTTACAAAAGAGCAGCTTGAATCGGTAGATTGGGCTTTTCTTTCACATCTAAATAAGCTATACTCAAGGTAATACAAAAAGCCGCGGAAAACCTCCGCGGCTTTTACTTTCTTATCTCTCACCTTCTTAACTCCACAAGCATAATACTGTAAATGGGAGGTGAAAACAAATGGCTTCATGCGACTCTGAATGCAAGTTCTCCTGCACTGCTATCGGCTTTATTGCAAGTATCATTATCGGCATAATCGCGGCAATTCTGCGCTACACGGCAGTTATAACCGTAACTCCTGCATTTTTGTGGGTAGTATTCGGTATCGCCGTTGTATATCTGGCTTTAGCTCTCGTAGCTACAGCTAGTGCCCGCACCGGCTGCAGCGCACGTCAGTGTATCTGCTCCGCGCTGTCCGCTTTGATAACGGGCATACTCGGAACCGTACTCTTATCCGTTGTGCTTTTAGCTATCGAATTTGCGGCAACGAGCGTAATCGGCGCGATACTCGTCGGCGCGCTCTTATTCTTCTTCTCGCTGACAATAATAAGCACCGCTTGCATTGTTAAATGCTATTCCGGCTGTAAGGAATAACGTCAAAAAAGACGCCCCACCGGGCGTCTTTTTAATATTCACTTTGCCAACACGACCGACATAATAACCGTCAGCACGAGTAAAAATGCAAAATTTACTGTAAGGAACAGAAGTATGTACGACTTGGTTCTCGAGGGATAGTTTTTGGTGAACTCGCGGAAGGTGATAAGGCTCGCAAGCGATGCGATAAGCGTACCGACACCTCCGATGTTTACGCCAATAAGCAGTTCCTTGTAATTTTCGGTAAACTGCGAGAGCAGTATCGCCGAGGGAACATTCGAAATAAACTGACAAGAGAGCACCGATGTGATAAACGTATTACGTTCAAGAAGTCCCGACACAAAATCTCGCACAACGTCGATGCGCGCCATATTGCCGGAGAAGATAAAAAATGCCACGAACGTGAGAAGAAGCGGATAGTCCACCATTTTGAGCGCCTTTCTGTCAATGAAAAGCATAGCGACGGGTATTACGATAAGTCCGATAAAGTACGGTATTCCGCGGAAAACTATCGCTATTGCGAGTGCGAAAAGCAGCATCAGAATAACGGTTTTACCCTTCGGAAGCGGCGGCGTACCGTCCGCGGGTATCTGCACTCTGACGGGCTTTACGAAAAGGCAGCAAAGCGTTATTATAACTATGGAAATAATAAACGGAAGCGCCATTATCCGCACAAACTCACCCGTAGGGATATTAAATTTGCTGTAGAGGTATAGGTTTTGCGGATTGCCGAACGGTGTCAGCATACCGCCGAGATTAGCGGCTATGTTCTGCAGAATAAACGTAAGCGCCGTGTATTTATGGTTACCCGTAACTCCGAGTACAAAATAGCCGAGCGGCAGGAACGTAAGCAGCGCCATATCGTTGGCAATAAGCATCGAGCCGATAAATGTTATGTAAACGACCGCGATAACGCACACGCGAAGATTACCGAAGCGACGTACCACCTCGCGTGCAAGTATGTAGAAAAAATTGATGTTTTTAAGACCGCACACTACCGCGAGCACACAGAAAAGGCAAGTGAGCGTCTTTACATCAAAATATCCGAGATACGCAGCATCTGGCGGAACGACGAACGCCGTAGACACCGCCGCAATAAGCGCGATAACGAATACCGCGTTTTTTTTAACAAACGCGACTATCGGATTTTTATTTTCATCGGTATCGTTTGCGCCATTTACGCGTGTAAATCCGAAAAATCTCATAATGTACCTACAAAATTCCGTTTTTTGGGGCGACTGTACAAAGTACGTCGCCCTCAAATTTATTTTTGACTTAATAACCGCACTACCGTGTCACTGTCTGCTACAGTCTTGGCACGAAGCTCATCGGCAACACAGGCAAGGCGTTCTCGCACAGTGTCGGCATCGGCAATAAGTGCCTCTGCCGCAGACAGAAGCTCTCCGCCGCCAAGTCGGCGAATATCAAGCATTCGGTCACTCTGCTCCACGTACTCCAGGAACGCACATATCTTCGGGTCATACGAAATACCAAGCATCGGCACGGCCATAGCCGCGGCAAATATGAGCATATGAAGTCTGGTTCCGATAACTATTTCGGAATGCTTCATCAGCGCACAAAGCTCGGGAGCCGTAAGACCTTCAAGCACCCTACCGCATCCAACCTTGGCACAAAGCTTCTTTGTGATCGCGGTATCGTAATTCGGGTACATCGGCACGAATATCGGTGTGAGCGAATGATTTTTCGCGATCGTGCGTATGTCGTCCGCCATAACTGTAAGCGTATCGCAACCCGTTTTGGCTCCGTCAAACGTGTTCCCGTCCTTGACCGAAAGGATAAAATATTTACCCTCGATCCCCTCTCTGCGCTTGATATAATCAAGCCAAAGCTCAGGTGATATTTCAATCGAAAACGCAGGATCTGCGCTGACGTGTATCTCTCTTGTTACGCCAAGCTCCCTTGCAAGAGCAAGCGAAGCGTTTTCGCGCAGGCTAACATAATCGGCGCTCGAAATAGCGCGTCCTGCGTGTGCGCGGCTGATGCTCGAGGTGAGCGGTCCAAGACCGTTTGCATAGATCATAACCCTGAGCCCAAGTCGCTTTGCCATATGAATTATATAGGCATAATAAAGCGAGCTTCTTCGGCTTGTGCCGTCCTGAAGTAAGCTTCCGCCACCCGAGATAAGAAGCTTTGCGTGCTTCATCTCACGCCATATACGAAATACGTTGAAGCGGTTTATCGTACGCACCCTACAGATACGAGAAATCTGCTTTGTTTTTCTCGCCAGCACTGTTACGCGCGCATCGGGAAGACGCTCGCGAATACCGTCTACGATAGACACGAGAAGCGAATCGTCACCGATATTGTCAAAGCCGTAATAGCCGCTGATAATAACATCGCCGTGCTTGTAATTTTTCTTTGAAGCGAATTTATTGTAAAGCACCTCGTGGTCGTCTGCCATTTTTGCGATAGAGTAATTCTCCAGCACCTCTTCGCGGCCAAGCCTTGCACACCGAGCGCGTTCGTCTGCAGACATCTCATACATGCGGCGAATATCACGCGCAATAGCGTCGGCAGCCGTGCTGAACTCTGTACGGAACGTGTAATTGGTAAGTCTTGCTATAGATATGTTTCCGTCGCCGAAAATTCCGCCGTATCCCTCGGCACCTGCAAATATAACAGGCTTTTCTGCGCTCATAGCCTCGAGCGCGGCGCGGGATACGCCGATGAACACATCGGCACAAGCGACAATCTCTGGAATATCGGTTCTTGACGGTACGACCTTGATACATTCGCGTCCGAGCTGACGATTTACCTCATCAGCGCGTTTTTTCAGCTTGTCAAAAGCCCTTCCGCCGCCAACCATAAGCAATTCAAGCTCGGGAATATCCTCTCCAAGCATCGCCGCCGCTGTGCAAAGCTCTATGCTTGGCGTCAGCGTTTCAGCATCGACGCGGCTTACGCTCACCACGCGAAAAGCGTTTTTATCAAGCGAAAGCTCGTTTGCAACGCGGTCACCGTCGGTATCGGGACTAAACCTGTCAGTATCAATACCGTTGACGGTCAGCGTAATATTGTCCGCCGGAACTCGGTAGTTATTTTTGATATATTCTTTGATATCACAGCTTACCGCAAAGGTATGCTCACCCCAATTTGAAAGAAGCGACAAAAGGGGCGTTTTTCTGAACATACTGTGAGCGGTGGTTATAAAGCGAAATCCCATACGCCGCGCGAGCATACCACACACAAACGCAGGAATGCGCGAGTGGGCGTGTACTATGTCGAAGCACTCACTCTTTATCAGTGCCTTCAGCTTGAAGTAGCTTCTTGCAAGCGAGATAGGATTTTTTCTGTGAAGCGGAATAATAACGTGCTTCACGCTCGAGTCCTCAAGATGAGCCACGAAAACGCCGCCAAAGGACGCAACGGTGACGTCGTGTCCGCGCTGTGCGAGCGCGCGTGAAAGCTCAACGACGTGCGTTTCCGCGCCGCCGACGCCAAGCCACATATGAGTGAGAAGTATCTTCATAGACGCCACAATGCTCCTTTCCAAAAGCGTTAATGCACAAAGCAACCCACATTATTGTACCACACAAATTACAATTAGTCAATCATAGTTTTAAAAAAACAGTTTTAACCGACAAAAAACGCCGTTATTTTTTCTCCTCCTCGGATATAATTATGGAAAAGGAAACTTTATGGGAGATAAGTTATGTCAAATAAATTCACAGCAAAAGCCACAAGCGTACTCAATAAGTCACTGAAGCTCGCATCAGAGATGGGGCACACGTATATCGGAAGTGAGCATATTCTGCTCGCGCTCTGTTACGAGTCTGAAGGTGCGGCGGCAAAAATGCTTGAAGAAAAATCGGTGCATCTTGAAGCTGTACGCACCGCAATAGGCGAACGCATCGGCACAGGCGAGCCGACAAGCATCACGCCAAGCGATCTTACACCCCGCGCAAAGCACATAATAGAAACCAGCGCTTATCACTCCTCGCGGCGAGGTAACGGATATATAGGAACAGAGCACATTCTTCTGGCGCTGTGCGACGATACCGACTGCTCGGCGGTCAGTATACTTTCCTCTCTCGGCGTAAACCCCGACGAGCTTGCCGCAGACATCGAAGCCTTTCTTGAGGACGTATCAGGGGAGGAAAACGCCAAGAAGAAGAAAAAAAACGCCGCTTTGCGCGACTGCCCTACCCTTTCACAGTACGGACGCGACTTGACTGCTGCCGCGCGCCTTGACAAGCTCGATCCGACAGTCGGGCGCGAGGCTGAAACGCAGCGCGTAATTGCTATTCTTTCAAGACGCACGAAAAACAATCCCTGTCTTATAGGTGAGCCGGGTGTAGGAAAAACCGCGGTTGTCGAGGGGCTTGCAAAGCGAATAGTTGAAGGAAGTGTACCAAGCACACTTGAGGGGAAAATAATCGTAATGCTTGATCTTGCGTCAATGATTGCAGGTGCAAAATACCGTGGCGAATTCGAGGAACGTATGAAAGCGGTAATGCGTGAAGCAGCCGCAAATCCCTCGGTGATACTTTTTATAGATGAGATACACACGCTCGTCGGCGCCGGTGCAGCAGAAGGCGCGGTAGATGCGGCGAACATACTAAAGCCTGCACTTGCCCGAGGAGAGCTTCAGCTTATAGGCGCGACAACCGTTAGCGAATATCGGGCTCATATCGAAAAGGACGCCGCACTCGAGCGCCGATTCGGCGCGGTTACGGTAGGTGAGCCGAGCGAAGGGGAGGCAGTCCGCATACTTTTCGGGCTTCGCGACAAATACGAAGCGCACCACGGAGTAAAGATAAGCGACGAGGCAATACGTGCAGCGGTACGGCTGTCGGTACGCTATATCGGCGAGCGGTATCTGCCCGATAAGGCGATCGACCTTATAGACGAAGCCGCGTCGCGTATTCGCATTTCTGCGCTGTCACGTCCGAGCTACCTTACAGAGCTCGAGGAAGATATCCGCTGTGCACGTGCAGACAAGGGAGAAGCGATCAGAGCGCAGGATTTCGAAAAGGCGGCAATTATGCGCGACCGCGAAAAATCCCTCTCAGATGAATATGAACTCAAAAGATCCGAGTGGGAGAGAAATGCGGCGGATGCATCTTTGTGTGTTAAAGACGAGGACGTTGCCGCGGTGGTAACAGCGCAAACGGGTATCCCAGTAAAACAGCTTGAAAGCGATGAGAGTGAGCGCCTTCTGCATTTGGCAGATACTCTGAAATCGCACGTTATCGGTCAGGACGAAGCGGTAGAAGCACTCACAAGCGCACTTCGCCGCGGCCGTGTCGGGCTTGGCGAAGCACAGCGACCAATCGGCTCCTTTATTTTCCTCGGTCCGACCGGCGTTGGAAAGACCGAGCTTTCGCGAGCCCTTGCAACGGCGATGTTCGCCGATAAAAACGCGATGATACGCGTCGATATGTCCGAATATATGGACCGACACTCCACATCAAAGCTTATCGGCTCACCACCCGGATACGTCGGCTATGGCGAAGGAGGTCAGCTTACGAAAAAAATACGTCGCAAGCCGTACTGTGTCGTACTCTTTGACGAAATAGAAAAGGCGCACCCAGACGTGTTCAACCTGCTTTTGCAGATACTCGAGGACGGTATTCTGACCGATTCCGAGGGACGCCGCGTAAGCTTTGCCAACTGCATTATAATAATGACATCAAACGTCGGTGCATCAAGCCTCACCGACAACCGCGGAACGCTCGGCTTCACAGGCGACGCTAACAAAAGCCGTAACGGTGCGGCACTCTCAAGCATTCGCGAAACGTTCCGCCCCGAATTCCTCAACCGCGTCGACGAAATAATAATTTTCAACAAGCTTCGGCGCGAGGATACCGAGCGTATAGCCGAATTAATGCTTGCACGCGTTACAGAACGCGCTTTGGAGCTTGGTATAAACCTCTCTTTTTCACCGGAGGTCGTGGATATGATCGTCAGCGAGGGCTACGACGAAATATACGGTGCGCGTCCGCTTCGCCGCGTTATATCGAAGCGCATCGAGGACACACTCGCCGCCAGGATACTCGAGGGCGCCGTTGTGTCAGGAATGAGTGTGTGTGCAAAAATAAGCGACGGTAATGTCATATTCGTACGTACAAACGGGTATTCATAAAAAGAGCCTTGACACGCTTTGGTATAATGTGGTATAATCGGTGTGTAAAATAATTGCTTTTGGGGTGACAAAAATGCTTGAAACAGGATTAAAATATACCAAAACCGAAACCGTAAACGAGAGCAACACCGCCGCCAAGGTAGGAAGCGGTCTTCTGCCCGTATACGCAACGCCCGCTATGATAGCTCTGCTTGAAGGAACGTGCGCCGAGGCTGTAGCCAATCTCCTTGATGAGGGTATGACCACCGTAGGCACGAAGCTCGACGTTGAGCATGTCGCAGCAACGCCCATCGGAATGGACGTAAGATGTGAGTGCGAGCTTACCCAAATCGACCGCCGCAGACTTGTTTTCAAGGTTGAGATCTGTGACAAGGCAGGTCTTATCGGAAGGGGCACTCACGAACGCTTTATTGTAGACTCTGAAAAGTTTATGTCGAAGGTTACGGCAAAGCTTGAGCTTTAACAAATATTGAGGCTCAACCGCCACAGTATAATTCCCATTTACAAACTATCTTGGAGGTACATTATGGGTTTTAAAGAAATAATCGGCGACGTCACGACGACGGCGGGTACGCTTGCTAAAAGCGCCGCGAAAAAAGCCGGAGAGGTCGCAGAATCCACAAAGCTCAATATAACGTTGAAATCCGAGCAGCGTAAGCTTAACGGTATGTTCACAACGCTCGGCAAGCTTTTCTACGAGCAGGCCAAGGGCACCGACGTACGCGCACAGATCGTCGCACAGATAATGAAGATAGACGAGCAGAAGCAGATCATTGGCGATCTGCGCACTATTCTCGTTGAGGCAGGCGGCAAGATAATATGCTCGTCTTGCGGCAAGGGCATTGACATAGATGACGTATACTGCCCCGTTTGCGGCAAAAAGCAGGAACCGAAGCTGATGTTTGGTGAATTTGATTCGGGTAGTACTGACTCAGGCGAGGGCACACCTACGCTCGACGAATCTAATGAGACCGATGCAGAATAACGCCAAATAACTGATATTTCCCCACAAAAAAATCTGTGGGGAAATATTTTTTAGATTTTTTAAAAAACCTATTGACAAACCGAGTTGGTTATGATATAATATCATTCGTGATGAGACAAGGCCGGGTAGTTCAGCTGGTTAGAACGCTAGCCTGTCACGCTAGAGGTCGTGGGTTCGAACCCCATCTCGGTCGCCATCACGCTGCTATGGCTCAGATGGTAGAGCGCATCCTTGGTAAGGATGAGGTCATCAGTTCGATTCTGATTAGCAGCTCCATAGAAAAGCACGTCGTAAGACGTGCTTTTCTGCTTTTTATGCTCTGACAAATGAGCCGCCCTTGAACATTAGCACTCCACGCGATGCCAACCCAATCTGTCTTGTTACGTGACAGATTAGATTCAAAATGACGGTTTGTGTTGTGATTTAATAACACGGGAATTAAAATCTTAACATAGGAAAGTTTCGATTGCACAAAGAAAAAACCGCTCGTCTCGGTGACAAGCGGATTTTTTGTATTGGTGCCGGCAGTGGGACTTGAACACAATATTTTATGCGATAAAAGCCCCATAATACATGACATTTTAAGAATTCGTGACAGACTTCATGACAGACTCGGTAAAGTACTGCTGTAAAACGTCCTCAACATTAGTCTTTTTACGCGCCATTATATGACCGTACACGGCATCTATCATGTGCTCTGTTTCATGCCCTACATAGTCGGCTATATATGATTTTGGGATATTCAATGACAGCATTACAGAAACGAGGTAATGACGAAGCGCATGGAACTTATAGTGCCTCACTCCACAGCCTTTGAGTATCTTTGAAAAGCGGCTTGATATTTGGTTTCCCGTGAGCGTGACAACATACTTACCGTTTTTCTCTGTTTTTTCAAGAACATCTTTAACAAACGGATACATTCGTATCGTTCTTGTGCCTGCAATGGATTTTGTTCCTTTGGACACCGCATTGCCGTGCTCGTCCATTACCACCGCTTCATTTACGCTTATTGTGCCGTCGTTAAAGTTGATATCTTCCCATTTCAGACCTATGATCTCCGAGCGCCGCATACCGCAACATGCTCCAAGGAGCACCGGAAGCTCCATATCGGTATCTTTTACGAATTCAAATATTTTATGAACCTCTTCCTCGGCAGGGATTTCCACTTCGTTCTTTTGTTTTTGCGGCAGTGTCACATTCAATCTAAATTCAGGGAGATATGTTTTGAGTGTTGCTGAAATGAGTCCGTACACATTTCGGGTGTACTTCGGTGAGTGATCAAATGCGAATGCATTGATAGCTTTTTGCAAAAACACATTGTTTATATCGCAGAGCCTCATGCTCATCAGATCGGGCACTGCGTTTCGCTGTACAGCTCTATAGCCTCGGATTGTTGAGGGTGACAGCACATTAGCCTTTTGAGCTATATAGCCGTCTATTGCCTCGCCGAGAGTCATCAGCGGCTTGCCGGTTGCTTCTTCTATTTTTAGATTAGCTTCATACTGTGCGGCGCGGAGCTGCACATCCTTTTTATCTTTGCCGGTGAACGGCTTATACTTGCCGTTACCGATATGCACCCTTGCACGGTAGTTCCCCGAGGGCAGGCGGTCAACCTTTACCATGTGCAACTCCTTTCATGAAGTAGTTTTCGTTGGTATTTGTATCACTTAATTCTATAATTCTTTGCAATAATTGTGGCATCTTCCATACACGCTGATATGAAATCAATAAACTCTATTCCACCCAAATCATAAAATAATTCTGTATCTTGAATTACTTCATCACGGAAGACACCATTGAGAGTGAACATAGGAGATTCTGCTTTCATTGCCACGATTATGCGCTCTAACATATTTCGATAATCATCGCTCACTGCATCTATGGTTTCGTCTATATCTTTGAAATCGTTATAGCGAATAATATAGATATCGTTTTTTACTATAACTTGCGATACGGCTTCGTGAACAACATTTTGGGTGTTTGGGTATATTGCATCGGCAAGCAAAGCAGTTGTTAATGCAATATAAAATATATCGGCAAAATAATTAATGCTATTTATTTTAGCTGCGTTTACACCGGGCTTGTGATATATTTTTTCTTCTAATAACTCTGTAGATAGAGCATGTGCGCGTTCTGCCATAAGTGCCCCAAAATCTTTGGCAGAAAGAGATGTTCTTGAAGTTGTAGTATGTGTTTCCGAATTGTTTTTGCGCAACGGAATGGTCGGTTCTTGGTCTGCATATCCCACAGAGGATGTTGTTTCAGTAAACAAATGCGCTCTTCTTTTAAAATACCTTACATTCAAAAGAAGCATAACGATACCTTCAATACAATTCAAAATTACAGATGAATCAATCGGCATTGAAGTTACTACGGAGTCCAAAACTGAATACATAAAACCTACTGCAACGGAAAGGAAGTAAAATATGTACACCAATTTAGGAGCATCAGCTTTATACTTTGCCAGTTTATGTCGAAGAACAAGCGAAAAAACCGCCAAAGCAATTAAACACAATCCATACAGAACATCTACAAATTTAAGTGCATTGCCATAGTATGTATAAACGTCGCTTGCTGTAATTTTACCGTTTGTTTGGACAAAGTAAATTTCGCCCGTTAACCACATAAAGCCATAAACGGTGCCGCATATCGCACCTGCAAAAAGCGAGAAATAAATCAGAAACTTATACCACGCCATGCCAAGCGTTTTTTTGCTTGTGTCAGTTGTCATTTATATTACCTCTTACGCAATTACTGAAATTCTTCAGCAGATACCGGCGTTTCTGTAAAATTACCATCATAGCTTGAATACAGTGTATATTCCCAAGTGTAGTTCTTAAAGTCGCAGATTTCATCATCTTTGCTATAGGTGGTGTTTGGACCGAAAATGTATTTCGTACCATACCAGTCTTTGCCATACGAAAAATAAACATAATAATAATCGGATGGAACAGAAACGGTTACGCTCTTGCCGGCACGCACAAAGAAAGAGAATACATCATTTCCGATAGTACTTTTTAGCTTCACATAGCAATTATAACTATCAGAACCGTGAATGGTCAATTCAGAATTACGATACAATTCAGATCCAATAAAAACTTGTCCGTTCTGGGGCAAGGCAAGCGGCTTCATATAATTGCAAACTGTACACACCGAGGGAGAAGTATTTGTTCCCTGAATCATCTTATGGCCAGTAGCCGTGCCTTGTGTCGCTCCGCACCGCGAACACTTCATGGGAGTTGTGCAAGTGGGGAGCGAGTATCTATGTCCAAGGCGAGTGCCTTGTGTTTCGCCGCATTTTATGCAAGTAATAGGATTTACGCAGGATGCTTCCGTCCATTGATGGCTATGGAAACAACCAGCGAATAAAAACGGAATCATACAAATGATAGTAATTGTCAATTTCTTCATGGAATACTCCTCTACATCTAAAAACAGAATATAATACCAAACACATTATATCACATAAAATCCAAGATGTCAAACAAAAAACCAAAATATTAGACAAATATAGAAAGAAAAAGCGCGTTAAATTTTCCGAACAAATGTTCGTAAAAAGTATTGACAAAGCAAATTGAGGGTGATATAATAGAATCAGCCGCCACATAGATGAGAATTGGAGTGCATATGAAAGAAGATTTATTACGTAAAATAATTAAGTGGTTGAGCGAAGCAAGCGAAGAAAAGGTAAAGATAGCGTATTCATACATCAAACGCTTGCTTAACAAATGAAGAACACCGAGAGGGCGTTATGCTTCTCTCGGTATTCTTCTATATACAAAAAGACGAGGGTTTAATTTCCCTCGTCTTTTTTCTTTTGTTCGTTCTCTGCCAGCTGTTCCTCATAAAGCACCTGCGCAAAGTGCTCTATAGTTCGCCATCCGGCTTCATCAAGTCTTGAGAGCGCATAAACGAATTGCCGCTGAAACTTTTTATCAACGTCATTGAGCGAAGCTGCCCATTCCGCGATTTCCTCTTCGCGTGAACGCTCACGAAACATCTCACCTTCCCCGGTCTCCAACCATTCACGGTTGACATTGTACGTGAGGCATATGTTATTGATCTGTAATTCGTTTGGTGTTGTGATACCATATTCAAAATTTCGGATTACTCCGATACCTACGCTAAGATTCTTTCCGAAGTCTGTCTGTGAAAGTTGCAGATTCTTACGCAACTGTTTGATTCTATTTCCTATACTATTCACCATATCACCCCCTTGCACAAACCATTATATCACACGGAAAATTGTTTGTCAAGCAAAAAAATAAAAAATATTTTTCAAAAAGTGCTTGACAAGCAAAATATTGTATGTTATAATGTCTTCACAAGCAATCAATTGGCATGTTTGATTGCGTACCAAACCACACCAACAAAAAGGAGGGCAATAAAATGAAAGCACACGAACAGAGAATCATGTCGAAGTTAGCAGAGGTATTCCCTGCACTCAACTCGGACAGACAGGAGACCATGGCGAGAATTATATCCGAAGTACTGCTCGTATCAACCATATACGAGCAGAAGCTTGAAGAATGCAGAGAGGAGGGGGCATAATGCCGAGGATGTCAGAAAAAGAGAAAGCGGAGAGGCGCGAGTGTGTTGCCAAAGCGATTGACGATTACAGACTCAAATGCAAGCGCGGCGGAGTATCAGCCGGAGGGGCGGCGGCGTCAATGGGGTTCACCAGAGCTACGCTATACAACCGCATAAACAACATAGGCGCTTTGAGCCTTGACGAGCTTATGGACATAGCGAACGCCGCCAACATAAGCATGAAAACTTTACTCGGGTTATCGTAAAGGGGGTATAACACCATGAAAAAGAAATTCGGGCATAACGAAAGATTTCTCGTAACAGTATCGGCGCTTATCTTCGCGGCAATGTTCACCTTGCCGGTATGCGCATGGGAGCTGTGGACAACCATTGACGAGCGAAACGCGGCTCGGGATGCGGCATGCTGCAGAGGCGAGCA
Organism: Candidatus Flemingiibacterium sp.; assembly: GCA_045634005.1. Classification (GTDB taxonomy): domain Bacteria; phylum Bacillota; class Clostridia; order Oscillospirales; family CAG-272; genus Flemingiibacterium. The sequence goes on from JAZQZL010000067.1 coordinate 21,099, forward strand.
CGTGTGCGAGTGGTGCCATTCGGAGGTACACGATTGATGGAGTACACGAAAAAGGAGATATCCGAGATGCAGGGCATGATGCGCGGTGCGGCGGATGTAAATGTGCAGGTCGAGATACTTGCGCAGATCTACGGTGGAAGTGCCGACGACATATGCGCGGCGCTTGGGATACCGTTTATCGAGATACCGGTAACGCCAAACATGGCGCGACGAGGATGGACGGAGCAAACGATCGCCACGATACGCGAAATGCGGCGAGAGGGTAAGACGATTGCCGCGATATCAAAGGCGGTGGGATTGAGTTTACATGCGATTGACAATTTCTTTCGCCGCCATCGGGGAATATTCCCGGAGATGCAGAACGAGGTCAAGGGCGATCTCTACTCACGCATCCGCAGAAGAAAAAGAAAAGCCGCTCACGATGTTAGCGCATCGAAAGCGGCAGAGATTAGTGTTTGAGGACTCTATATCTCACCAATAGTATAGCATGGAATTATAGAAAAATCAAGAGTTTAGCGAAAAAACACATGGAAGGAGTGAGGGCGAATGTATGTGAACTATGGACTTATCAAAGGAACGTGCGATTATCTTATCGCGTATGTGGAGCACCACATTGACCGCATACATTACAGAGGACATTACAACGACAAGGAAAACACGTTCTATCTTTCGAGATCGCGTGTTGTTCTTCGCGGCAACTATCCTCCGTCGCTTTTACGAAACCGCAAAATGTCAGCGTTTGATATAAAGCGCGGATATTGATTGATATTAAAGGAGTAAAACAACATGTGCAAATTAAAGTCAGCCATCATCCTCAAAGATAGAGTATTCATCCCCGACTACGACAGCCATACGGACATGCTTGCCGAACTCGGCATCAAGGACACCCGTGAGAACGCCGAGCGGCTTTTCGTCCGAGCTGAACTATCGCCGAGCAATGGCGATGTATTTTCGCCGATTGGCACATGGGTATTCAACGTAGATCAAGATATCGTCCCCGAGTGGTTTGTCAAAGAAGTTGACAAGGCACGTATGGTCGATGCTGTCAAGGGATGGGCGAAAGACCACATACATATCGGCGTTGACGATTTAAGGATCAACAGTGGAAGCAACCACTATATCAAGGACTGCAAAGACGTGGAAATCTACGGCAATGCCACGGTCAAGTACATCTACGGCAGTGCCACGGTCAAGAACATCTACGACAGTGCCACGGTCAAGAACATCTGCGACAGTGCCACGGTCGAGAACATCTGCGACAGTGCCACGGTCATCGGCTCGCCGCATGGATGGAAGAATAAGGACAAGTTCATATTATCCGATAATGCAACATTTAAGGATTGTCAAGCGAAGGTCATATATCAAGCCGGAGATTGGGAGTTAAGACTTGTGAAAAATTCCTCATCGGAGGACAAAACAACATGAAAACACAATACATATTTCCGCTTCTGCTCATTCTTGCAGACATAGGCGCGGCAATTGTTTACGGCGTGAGCGGCGACGCTCGCAAGGTTGTATATTGGCTCGCCGCGGCGGTGCTCAATATTACGGTGACGTTT
>JAZQZL010000068.1:0-33368 GCA_045634005.1 Candidatus Flemingiibacterium sp.
TTACCGCTCTTTATCTTGATTCCGCCGGGAAGCTCGGAGGGAGCAACCGCGCAGGGAACGATAGCGCCTTCAAAAAGGTTCTGCGCGCCCGTAACGATCTGTATGGGCTCGTCCTTACCGATATTAACGGAGCAAACCCAAAGGTGATCGCTGTTTTCGTGGCGCTCAAGCTTTTCAATTTTTGCAACCACAACGTTTTTGATGTCCTCGCCGAGAAGCTCAAAGCCCTCAACCTTGGAGCCTGTTGCGGTCATTTTGTCGCAATAATCCTTTACCGAAATGTCTGCTATATCAACGAAATCGGAAAGCCATTCAAGTGATAATTTCATTTTTAATAACCTCCCTTAAAACTGTGAAAGAAAACGCACGTCGTTTTCGTAAAGCAGACGCATATCGTCTATTTTGTATTTGAGCATTGCAATTCTCTCGATACCGAGACCGAAGGCAAAGCCGGAATATACGTTTGTGTCGATTCCGCAGTTGGAAAGCACGAAGGGGTGAACCATACCTGCGCCGAGGATCTCTATCCAGCCCTCGCCCTTACAGATACGGCAGCCCTTACCGCCGCAAGCAAAGCAGGATGCGTCTACCTCTGCGGAAGGCTCGGTGAAGGGGAAGTGGTGAGGACGGAAGCGGATGCGCGTGTCCTCGCCAAAGAGCTTTTTAGCAAAGGTCTCAAGCGTGCCCTTGAGATCTCCCATGGTAACGCCCTTGTCAACAACAAGACCCTCAAGCTGATGGAAGAGGGGAGAGTGAGTTGCGTCAACGGCATCGGAGCGGTAAACTCTGCCGGGGGAGATTATACGGATAGGGGGCTTTTCGTTTTCCATAACTCTTACCTGAACGGGAGAGGTCTGGGAACGGAGAAGCATTTTTTCGGTGATATAGAAGGTATCCTGAGTGTCGCGCGCGGGATGGTCCTCGGGAATGTTGAGCGCAACGAAGTTGTAGTAATCGTACTCAACCTCGGGGCCTTCAACGATCGAGAAGCCCATACCGATGAATATGTCCTCCATATCCTTCTGTACGGTTGCAAGCGGATGACGCTTGCCGATCTCGGGAGCCTTGCCGGGCATAGTTACGTCAAGACGCTCGTCGAGAAGCTTCTTAGCAAGAGCGGCAGTCTTCTGCGCGTCTGCCTTTTCTGCGATGGCGTTTTCGATGTACTCACGCACTTCGTTTGCGAGCTGCCCGATAACAGGACGCTCTTCAGCGGTAAGCTGTCCCATTCCGCGAAGAACCGCGGTGAGCTCACCCTTCTTTCCGAGGAAGCGTATACGAAGCGCTTCGAGGTCAGCATCGGGAGCGCTGAGCTCTGCGATAGCCGCCGCACGGATCTGTTCAAGTTTTTCTTTCATGTCGGTCTATCCTTTCAAATTACGTGTATTCGGGCAAAACAAAAAGCCGCCCGTCCAAAACTAAGGACGAAGCGGCATATTTTCATATGCGTTTCCGCGGTACCACCTTATTTTATTGCTTTTTAAGCAATACACTCGGCGACGCTCTAACGGCCGTCAACCGTCCGTGCCTACTGTAATTTTCAGCACCGCTGCTCGTGAGCGAAACGCCACTCCTATCTACGCAAGACCGCTTTCAGCCACGCGCCAAGCGCGAGTCGGTCATCTCTGTGTGCGCACTGACAGGCGGCAAACTCCATCATCGCATTTACATCAGTATAACACAGTTTTTTTAAAAATGCAAGAGGGTTTTTGAAAGTTTTTATCCTTAAAAATATACAAAAACCGTATTTCACACCAATGCGAGTAAAACATCCGCGAAGGTCGCATCGGAGAGCCTTGCTAAATCCAGCGGTCTTGCCTCAATCTGCCAGCCTATCTTACCGGCACTGACGAGCATTGTTTCGAGTCCCTCCGCGCTTGCGTCAAAGACCGTGCGGTACTTTTTCTTCATACCAACGGGCGAGCATCCGCCGCGAACGTAGCCCGTCACCTTGTTGATGTCCGCAACGGGTATCATCTCAACCGACTTAACGCCGACAGCCTTCGCAGCCTTTTTAAGATCAAGCTCGCGGTTTACCGGCACGTCGAAAACGTAATAGTTTTTGTCCGCGCCTTTAGTAACGAGCGTTTTGAATATCTTGGACGGATCAATTCCGAGACGACCGGCAAGCGTCATTCCGTCAACTGCCCCCTCGCCGTGCTCGTATGTATGCGGCGTGTACGGAAGCTTTTCTTTATCAAACATTCGGTATACGTTAGTCTTGAATTCAGCCATTTTTATGTCCTCTCTGTATGCTTTGAGTATATTCTATCACAAAATCTTCAGTTTGTACAGATAATTCGGCGAAATATCTCTTTACTTTGCGGCGAAGAAGTGGTATAATATTTGTAATATAAAAAATAAAAACCACAGGAGATACAAAAATGAGCTACAAGACCGAATTCATCGAATTTATGGTAAGAAGCGGCGTTCTCCGCTTCGGAGATTTCACCACCAAGAGCGGCAGAAAGTCGCCCTACTTCGTAAACACCGGCAACTACAAGACCGGTGCGCAGATGGCAAAGCTCGGCAAATACTACGCAGAGTGCCTTAAGAACAACGTCGGTGACGACTTCGACGTTCTCTTTGGTCCGGCGTACAAGGGTATTCCGCTCGCAACCGTTACCGCTTGCTCGCTCTTTAACGAGTACGGCATCGACAAGCCGTATTGCTTCAACCGTAAGGAAGCAAAGGACCACGGCGAGGGCGGCAATATGGTCGGCGCGAAGCTTTCCGACGGCGATCGCGTAGTTATCATCGAGGACGTTATCACCGCAGGCACCGCTGTACGCGAAACTCTTCCCCAGCTTAAGGCTGCCGCTGACGTTAAGGTTGAGCATATGATCATCTCCGTTGACAGAATGGAGCGCGGTCAGTCCGGCACCACCGCAATCAAGGAGATCGGCGCGGAGTTCGGCATCAAGGTTCATCCGATCGTAACCGTTCGCGAGATCATAGACCATATGCACGGCCGTGAGATCGACGGCGAGATTCCGCTGAACGACGAAGTACGCGAGCGTATGGAAGCATACCTCGAGATGTACTGTGAGAAATAATGGCTATATCGCTTCGCTTCGCCGCGCCCTCGGACGCGGCGAAACTTATCGAAATATACCGCCCGTACGTCGAAAAAACAACGGTGACGTTTGAATATGACACACCGAGCGCGGATGAGTTCGCAGAGCGTATACGCGCGTTTTCGGCAGAATTTCCGTTTATCGTGTGCGAGCTTGACGGCGAGCCTGTGGGCTACGCCTACGCGCACAAGTACGGCGAGCGGTTTTCCTTCCGCTTCTCGGCGGAGCTGTCGGTATATATTGCCGAGGAGCATCGCGGCAAGGGAATCGGACGAATCCTCTACGGCGCACTTGTTGAGATTTTATGTGCGCAAGGTTACAAAAACCTTTACGCCCTCGTCGCCGCGCCAAATCCCGCAAGCTTCGCCTTGCATACAGCCTTCGATTTTCGCGAGGTCGGTCGCGCGAACGGTGTCGGCTACAAATTCGGCAAATGGATAGACCTTGTAACGCTCGAGCTTACCGTCGGCGACAAAACGGAAACGGATGATGCGTCGAAATGGCGCGAATGCCCGAAAGCAACGCACGAGCTTGGCAGCACAGCTACCGACATACTCAAAGCATACGAAAAAACGGCTTCACGTTAAGTGAATCCGTTTTGTTTTACTTATTTTCTTCCTTCATCTTCTTTAAGTTGTTAAGCTCGTTAAGGAACTCTTCTGCCTCGTCGAACACGCGGTAAACCGAGCAGAAGCGAATGTACGCAACGTCGTCAAGCTCGCGAAGCTTCGCCATTACGCGCTCGCCTATCTCAACGGTCGACACCTCGACACGGTGTCCGTTTTTGAAATCTGCTTCCATATCGTCAACGATGGCTGTCATCTGCTCCTCGGTAACGGGACGCTTCTGGCACGCCCTGCGTATACCCGTCATCACCTTGTCGCGGTTAAACGCCTCACGCGAGTTATCGCGCTTACAAACTACAAGCGCTCCGCGCTCTACGGTTTCGTATGAAGTGAATCTATGCTGGCAGTTAAGACACTCTCTGCGGCGGCGTATGCTGCGCTCGTCGTCTATGGGGCGTGTGTCAAGCACTTTATCTTCGTTGCATCCGCAGATCGGACATTTCATAGTATCAAACCAAGCCTTTCTCTGCGCCACTCGGCGCTGTGGGTGTTGTTGCCGGAGGGCAGCTCTTAATATAATTCATTATACCACATTAAACTATATTTTTCAAGCCCTTTTGGAAACATTTATCACCAAAAAAATCACCGTCGCCCTCACAGGTTTGCCTCGCCTCGATTATACTGTATTACCGACAAATGAAAGAAGGCGATCCACATTAACCCGATAATCGGAATAACTACCACCAACAATTCGGGCGGCGACTATTTTCTGCGCCGACAGTACTGCTGTGCGATACTTAAAGCCGGAGGCATACCGATAATGCTCCCTCCCGTCAGCTCGCCCCGTGCGGCTCTCGGGATTTGCGACGGCATACTTTTTTCCGGCGGCGGCGATATTACGCCGCGCCTTTGCGGCATAACAGACTACGATCCCGCGCGGCTTATCGACCCCTTCCCCGAACGCGACGAATACGAGCTCGAGCTTGCAAGGCTCGCTTATGAAAGCGACACGCCGACACTCGGAATATGCCGAGGATTACAGATAATGAACTGTGCGCTCGGCGGCAGTCTGCACTTCGATATCCGCGGACATACGCAAAAGCGCTCGCGTGAACAGCCCTCGCACAGCGTAAGCGTTAAACGCGGCACGCTTCTCCACAGACTCATCGGCACGGGAGGACTTGAAACCAACAGCTTCCACCACCAATCGGTTGCATCGTGTTCAGAAAAGTTAGCCGTTGTCGCAGTTGCCGAGGACGGCGTTACAGAAGCGCTCGAGGCACCTGCAAAACGCTTCTGGCTCGGCGTACAGTGGCACCCCGAGCATATGGTTGGATACGCATCGGACGTACTGTTTGCAGGGCTTTGCGCCGCAGCTTGCACTGGAGCGAGATAGCTCTGAGTATCGCACGCCTCACAGCTTGGCGCATATACTGCGAATGGGGGGGGTGAAGCTATGCTGTGCGAGCTTTTTGAGAGATGCCTTAACGCCGTTTACGCAAACACAAGCGGCGCGGCAAGCTATGCCGTGCACAGGCTCGGTGATACGCTCCACATATTTTTCGAAGCGTCAAACAGCTCCGCTGATTGGAAACGCAATCTCGATTTTCCCGCAAAGGCGTACAAGAGAATGGGCAGAACCGCGTGGTTCGCGCACAGAGGCTTCTTATCTGCGTGGCACGAGCTTGAAGCAATACTTTCAGAGAAAATCGCGGACAAAAGCGTACGGAAAATCATCTTGACCGGCTACTCCCACGGCGCGGCAATCGCGCTTCTCTGCCACGAATACGTGTGGTTTTCGCGTCCCGACATACGTGACACGCTCGAGGGATACGGCTTTGGCTGTCCGCGCGTAATATGGGGGATGCCAAGCGCTGAAATTCGCCGCCGATGGGAAAATTTCACCGTAATACGCAATATTGATGATGCGATCACGTACCTTCCGCCCGCCGTGCTTGGTTATACACACGTCGGTAATATGCTTGAGATCGGTGTGCGCGGCAAATATTCAAGCATAGACGCACACCGCCCCGAAAATATTTCAGCAGAGCTTGAGGCGTATAAAAAAAAGCGCGAGTAAGGCGAAGCTCTCGCCTTACTCGTTTTCTCCGATATATTCAAATCGCGGCACGGATACGCCGTCCCTCACAACGACCTCGTCCCACATCACGGCAGGTCTTACCCAAACTCCGCCCTCGCCGTAAAGTGCCTTGTAAACGACCATTTCTTCAAGCGTTTCCGAGTGCTTTGCCGTGTCGATGACCATATATTTGTTGCCCTTGTAATGACGGTAAATACCGCCCTTGATTATACTCATAATTATCCTTCCTCTCACATCAAAATCGGACAAGCAGGCAGGCATATTTGTCACGCCGTTTTATAGGTATATTGTATCACGAACAAGCTCTTAATGTCAAGCCCAAAAGTGCCGATTCTATTGACTTTTTGACTAAAATATGATATAATATTTCTGCGCATCTCACGGCGCAAATCAGCGACTCTGAATCGCAGAAAGGAGAAGTACTATGGAGAATAGCAAAATTCCAACCGTCAACCGTCTTTTCGATTTGTCACACACTGTCGCGGCTGATTTTTTTGTTGCCGATGCATACCCTTGGGAGCTGCTCGACGGCATTTCCGATCTCATCAGAAGGCTCGGTAAAACGCTCGATCCCGCACTTTTCGAGGACAGAGGCAACGACGTGTACGTTGCGCGTGACGCAAAGGTGGCACCGAGTGCTTATATCGGCGGTCCGTGCATCATCGACAGCGGCGCAGAAATACGGCACTGTGCGTACATACGCGGCTCTGCTATAGTCGGCAAGGGCGCGGTCGTGGGCAACTCCTGTGAGCTGAAGAACTGTATTCTGTTCGACGGCGTTCAGGTGCCGCACTTCAACTACGTCGGCGACTCGATACTCGGCTATAAGTCGCATATGGGCGCAGGCGCGGTAACGTCCAACGTCAAGAGCGACAAGACGCAGGTCGCAGTAAAGTGCGGCGACACAGTCATCAACACGGGACGCAAAAAGTTCGGCGCGATGCTCGGTGACTTCGTAGAGGTCGGCTGCAACAGCGTGCTTTGTCCGGGAACTGTCATCGGCCGAAGCACGAACGTCTATCCGCTCTCGCGTGTACGCGGCGTGGTTGGTGAAGGCCGCATCTACAAGGATAGCGACAACATCGTAGAAAAACAATGATTTGAGAGGAGTTTTTAACAATGGGAAGACTTTTCGGTACTGACGGAGTACGCGGAATTGCCAACCTTGAGCTCACCTGTGAGCGCGCGATGCAGATCGGCCGCGCAACAGCAGAGGTGCTCTCCGGCGGAAAGCGATATCTCCCAACCGTTTTAGTCGGTATGGACACCCGAATTTCCTCCGAGATGTTAGCCTCTGCTCTTACGGCAGGACTTTGCTCGGTAGGCGCGGACGTCATCAACCTCGGAGTAGTGCCAACGCCGGCAGTGGCATACCTCGTCGGCAAGTACAAGGCACACGCAGGCATAATGATCTCCGCATCGCACAACACCTTTGATTTCAACGGAATCAAAATCTTCAACGAGTACGGCTACAAGCTCGAGGATGAGCTTGAGGCACGTATCGAATCAATCGTTCTCGACGGCACGCCTGAGCCAAAGCTCGCGAGTCCCGAAAACATTGGCCGCGTGACCTACGCGACGAACGCCGTCAAGGATTACGTGGATCATTTAGTCAGCTCGGTACACTGTTCGCTCGAGGGCGTAAACGTAGCGGTAGACTGCGCGAACGGCTCGGCAAGCAGAACCGCCGCACAGCTTTTCGAGCGTCTTGGCGCGAATGCAACGATACTTTCAAGCGAGCCTAACGGCACTAACATCAACGACGGCTGTGGCTCAACACATCTTGAAAACCTCAAGGCGTACGTTGTAGAGCACGGACTTGACGCAGGCATCGCGTACGACGGTGACGCTGACCGCTGTCTTTGTGTCGACGGCGAAGGAAACGAGATCGACGGCGATATGATAATGGCTATTCTGGCACTTGATATGAAATCTCGCGGAAAGCTCGGCAAAAATACCGTTGTCGGCACCATAATGACCAACTTCGGCTTTGCAAAATTCTGCGAGGCAAACGGACTTCGCTTCGTTGCAACGAAGGTCGGCGACAGATACGTTCTTGAGGAAATGCTGCTCGAGGATTATTACCTTGGCGGCGAGCAGTCGGGACACATCATCTTCCGCGACTATTCAACAACAGGCGACGGACAGCTAACGTCAATCCAGCTTCTTTCACAGCTCAAGCGCACCGGAGTAAAGCTTTCCGAGGCTGCAAAGGTAATGACGCGCTATCCGCAGTTTATAGTCAATATCAAGACGAGCGCCGAGGGCAAGCTTGCATTCTTTACGGATCACGCCGTAAAGGAAATCATCGAAGAAGCAAAAGCAAAGCTCGGGGATACTGGCAGACTCGTTACAAGACCGTCGGGTACAGAGCCGCTCATTCGCGTTATGACCGAGGGCGAGGATGAGGCACTCGCCAGATCCGTGGCTGAAGATACTGCCGCGCGCATAAAGGCACAGCTTGGCAGCTATAAATAACTGAAAGGTGTAACGTACGTTCCAAAGCGCCCGGACCGATGCAGAGCATCGGTTGACGAGGAGAAAAATTATCGAAACATTCGGCGGAAATTTTTCCGGTGGGCATCAACGCCCGTCGTAAGTCCGAGGACAAAACCCGCGGGTAACCGCGGCTTACAAAGCATCGGATAAACAAACACAAGCAAAAATCGGCAAATGCCGGACGGGTAGCCCGACTTCATCGGATACGACCTCACCGGCAGGCTACCATACATATACGGCATAATTTAAAATTTGAGGAGTTTATATATATGTGTGGTATTATAGGATATATTGGCAAGGATAATTCAGTAGAGCATCTCATATCGGGGCTTCGCGCGCTCGAATATCGCGGATACGACAGCGCAGGCGTTGCCTACTTTGACGAAGGCGGAAGCCTTAACACCGTAAAGGCGGCAGGACGGCTTTCAAACGCAGAGGCAAAGCTTGCAAATGCGCCCGTGTCACACTGCGGCATCGGACACACGCGCTGGGCAACGCACGGCGCCCCGAGCGACATCAACTCGCACCCTCACGGCACCCCCCTCGTGCGCGTCGTGCACAACGGCATCGTAGAAAACTACGCCGCTCTGCGCGACGAGCTGACCTCGCTTGGATACGTATTCGAGAGCGACACCGATACCGAGGTCGCAGCTAAACTGATCGACTACTATTACAGAGTGGAGAAGCTGTCTGCGCTCGAGGCGATCGAGCACACAACCGCTCGGCTTGTCGGCTCGTGGGCACTTGGCATACTTTTCGCCAACGACCCCGATACGATCTACGCGGCGCGCCAAGGCTCACCGCTTATAGTTGGAGTCGGCGAGGGCGGCAACTTTATCGCATCGGACATCACGGCGATTTTACGTCACACTCGCAGCTTCTATCAGCTTGACGACGGCGAGCTCGCTACGGTAACACGCGACAACGTAGCCGTTTACAAGAACGGCACACCGGTCGAAAAGGAGCTGAAGGTCGCGCATTGGGACATCGAGGCGGCAGAGCGCGGAGGATATCCTCACTTTATGCTCAAGGAGATAAACGAGGAGCCCACCGCCGTTCGCGCCACGCTTCATCCGCGAATCAAGAACGGTCTGCCCGATTTCACCCCCGACGGCTTCGATACGGGCATATTCGCGAAAATATCGCGCGTACACATCGTTGCGTGCGGTACCGCGATGCACGCCGGTCTTATTGCGAAGGAAGCGCTCGGCAGACTCGCAAAGCTTCCGTGCGAGGTAGAAATAGCCTCGGAGTTCCGTTACAACGATCCGCTCATTGATGAAAACGACCTCGTCGTTATCATCTCGCAGTCGGGAGAAACGGCTGACTCGCTCGCGGCACTTCGCCTGTCAAAGCAAAAGGGCGCGAAAACGCTCGCGATAGTCAACGTAATCGGCTCGTCCATAGCGCGCGAGGCGGACAACGTTATCTACACGATGGCAGGTCCGGAGATAGCCGTCGCGAGCACCAAGGCATACTCGGTTCAAACGGCGCTTCTCTATCTGCTTTGTATAGAAGCGGCGTTAGTTCGCGGTAAGCTTGAAGGCGACAGTGCAAAAGCGACGGTGAACGAGCTTTACAGTCGCGCGCCCGAGGCAGTAGCCGAAATCATCGCGCGCGAAGGCGAGATAAAGGAAGCGGCAAAGCGAATTGCCGCATGCGAGGATCTTTTCTTCATCGGACGCGGCGTGGACTATCATCTGTCCTGCGAGGGCTCGCTGAAGCTAAAGGAGATCTCTTATATTCACAGCGAAGCGTACGCGGCAGGCGAGCTCAAGCACGGCACGATATCGCTCGTTGTAGACGGTACTCCCGTAGTCGCGCTGTGCACAGTCCCCTCGCTTTATGAAAAAACCGTTTCCAACGTAAAGGAAACCAAAGCGCGCGGCGCTGTGACGCTTGTTGTATGCTCACACGACACCGAGGTGTCAGGCGACGTTGCCGACACAATTATCCGTTTGCCAAGGCTCTCACACGAGCTTAATTTCCTACCTGCAGTAACCGTTTTGCAGCTCTTTGCGTACCACGCAGCAGCAGAGCGCGGCTGTGATATCGACAAGCCGCGAAATCTCGCGAAATCGGTAACGGTGGAATAACTGCATAGAAAAAACGCCCTTGACGCATAGCGTCAAGGGCGTAATTTTATCTTGTTTACTTCTTAAGCTTTGCCTGCGCCTTAAGGCGGAGCGAGGTGTCGAGGATTGCCTTACGAAGACGTATAGACTTCGGAGTAACCTCCATAAGCTCGTCCTCGGCGAGAAATTCGATTGCCTCCTCAAGGCTCATCTGTTTGTGAGGAGTGAGGATAAGCGCTTCGTCAGCACCCGACGAGCGGATAGACGTAAGATGCTTCTTCTTGCAGGGGTTAAGCGCGATATCACCGATCTTCGGCGACTCACCGACGATCATGCCCTCATATACGGGAGTCTGTACACCGACGAACATCTGACCTCTGTCCTGCGTCTGATAAAGACCGTAAGAGGTGGTTTCACCTGCCTCACTCGCAACGAGCGAGCCGGTGTAGCGAAGCGCAATATCGCCGCGGTACGGCTGATAGCTGTCGAACACGGAATTGATAATACCCTCTCCGCGTGTATCGGTGAGAAATTCGCTTCTGTAACCGAACAGACAGCGCGCAGGGATAAGATATTCAATTCTCATTCGGCTTCCGACGAGGTTCATTTCAAGAAGGTCGCCCTTACGAGCGCCAAGCTTCATAATAACCGTGCCTTCGCTTCCCTCGGGAACGTCTATGGCAACGCGCTCCATAGGCTCGCAGAGCTGGCCGTCTATTTCCTTGTAAAGCACGCGCGGCATCGAGCAGGTAAGCTCATAGCCCTCACGGCGCATATTTTCGATAAGAATGGAAAGATGCATTTCACCGCGGCCTGCGACCTTGAAGGAGTCTGTCGTTTCACCGTCGGAAACGCGGAGCGAAACGTCGCGCAGAAGCTCCTTGTAAAGACGCTCGCGAAGCTGACGGGAGGTAACGAACTTACCCTCTCTGCCCGCAAACGGGCTATCGTTTACGGAGAAGGTCATTTCAAGAGTCGGCTCACTTACCTTAACGAATTCGAGCGGCTCAACAGCGTCGGTCGCACAAACGGTATCACCGATAGTAACGTCGCCTGCACCGGAGAAGCAGACGATATCGCCCATCTTCGCCGTTTCAACGGGAATTCTCTGAAGACCGTCTATCTGATAAAGCGAAACGATACGGGTGCGCTTGGGGGCCTCTTCGCTGTGGAAGTTGGTTATAGCAACCTCTTGACCTACCTTTAACTGACCGCGCTCGATACGTCCGATACCGATGCGTCCGACGTACTCGTTATAGTCGATAGAGGAAACGAGCATCTGAAGTGGAGCCTCGATCTCTCCCTCGGGTGCGGGAATGTACTCGAGAATGGTATCAAAGAGGCAATGCAGGTCTTCGCCTCTCTCCTCGGGAGAAAGGGATGCGGTGCCGTCGCGTCCGCACGCGAATATCATCGGAGAATCCAGCTGCTCGTCGCTTGCATCAAGGTCGATAAGAAGCTCGAGCACCTCGTCGATAACCTCGTCGATGCGCGCGTCGGGCTTGTCCACCTTGTTTACAACAACGATGACCTTGTGCTGAAGCTCAAGCGCTCTCTGAAGAACGAATCTGGTCTGCGGCATAGGTCCCTCTGCCGCGTCAACGAGCAGAAGTACGCCGTTTACCATCTTGAGTATACGCTCAACCTCACCGCCGAAGTCCGCGTGGCCGGGGGTGTCGATTATGTTTATCTTTACATCCTTATAGTGAGCCGCGGTGTTCTTTGCGAGAATGGTAATGCCGCGCTCCTTTTCGATAGCGCCCGAGTCCATAACTCTGTCCTCGGTTGCCTGATTTTCACGGAAGATACCGCCCTGCTTAAGCATTTCGTCGACGAGGGTAGTCTTACCGTGGTCAACGTGGGCAATTATTGCAATGTTTCTTAAATCGTTACGTGTCAAGGGATTTTCTCCTTACAAATAAATAAAAGTTACGATTATTCCACCGTAACTTTTATTATATCATATTTTACCGCCGCAAAAAAGAGTTATTTTTTACAATGTTTGCACCGTTTTGGTAATATTTTTTGATGCGGCGTGGCGAAATGCGCCGTTTCTCACATATACTTGCGCACGATACGCATCATATCGTCAAGCTTTTTCTCCATATCGGCAACAAGCGCAAACTGGTTTCTCGCGCGGTCGAGATTGTGTCCCTCGCGGTGCACTCTGAAGTAAACGTCACCGTCAAGATAGTCCGCCAAAAAGCGAATGCCGCACTCGTAGGTCATCATCATCGCGCCGTACGGCAAAAGCTCAAGCTCGCTTTTTGTAAGTCTGCCGCCGCATCCCTCGATAAATCCCTTTGTATACGCCTCAAAAAGCTCAAGGTCAAGGCTTACAAGCGAAAGATCGCGCTCATCCTCAACGGCAGTGTTTGCACCAAAGCGGATAGAGTCGCCGAAATCGTTGACAGAATATCCGGGCATTACGGTGTCAAGGTCGATAACGCACACAGGGGCGAGATCACCTGCATCGAAGAGAATGTTGTTGAGCTTGGTGTCGTTATGTGTTACACGAAGCGGCAAGCGTCCGTCTGCATGTGCCACCTCAAGCGTTTTTGCAAATTCCTCGTGCGCAAGAGCAAAGTCTATCTCATTCTTCACGGATGCCGCTCTGCCTGCCGCATCACGTTCTATCGACTTGACGAGATTTCCAAAACGAATGGGGGTGTTGTGGAAGTTCTTTATAGCCTCGTGGAGAGTATCAGCCGAAAAGTCGGCAAGTGCGCACTGAAATTCGCCGAATGCTCTTGCAGCCGCTCCGAAATCCTTCGCGCCGTCGGGCATATCCTTCGATACGGTGCCTTCAACGAAATCGTAAAGGCGCCAATACGAGCCGATGCTGTCGCGGGCAAATGCGTTGCTGTCATCAGTCGGCACAACGGTAAGCGTACAGCGCGCCGCATCGTCGCCAGAAGCCTCTGCCTTCGCGCGGATATGAGCTGTAACGGCGCAAATATTTTCCATTATTTGCTCGGGGTGCGGAAATACGCCGTCGTTTATTCTTTGAAGGATATAACGTTTTTTGTCGGCAACAACGAGAAACGTGTCGTTGATGTGTCCATTGCCGTAGGGGGAGCATTCGCTGACGCTGCCAATGTGCGAATATGTGGCAATTGCTTCATTTATTTTCGAAATTCTTTCTTCTCTTGTCATAATTTGCTCCTGTGTATTGTATTTTTTGTTTGTGATATAAAACAGATTATTTGCAATATACAACAATGTAGTAACATATGGGCTTGACTTTTGCCCGATATTATGATACAATTTTTGCAATAATACGTCAATTGATGATTTCACTTTTATGATGTAGTATTTTACTTTTTTAGGAGGACGTATGAAAACCCGCTCCTACTATTCCTTCGACGACGGCTCGGAGCCGTCACCGAGCACCTGTAGCAGGGCATCCAATGCGGCACCGCTTGTCGTTAACTGCGCGGGAAGCCTTTTTACGGATTTTCCATTCACAACAGATAACCCCTCCGGGCGCCACGACTATTATCTGATACACATCACGTCGGGCTCGCTTCGTATAAAAATAAACGGCGAATGGGTAAGCACGAACGCCGGCGACACGGTAGTCATTCCGCCAAGCCATCCGTATACGTACACCTATGACGGCGGCGAGGCGCTCGGCTATCTCTGGGCGCACTTCACCGGCTCTGCCGCAAAATTTTATCTTAGCGAAACCGGAATGTCGCCGCTTCCGACCGTGCGCCACTCCTCGCGCGAAAGCCGCGTGGCGCTTAATTTCGCCGCTCTGTTCGATACGTTTGCCGAGGAGGACAGTCTGCGCGTGCACGCGCTCGCCGCTTGCCTTTTGCAGATACTCACGGAGATCTCGCGCTCCTTCGGTAAGGTCGAAGAGAACCCTCTCCTTCGCTCGCTTCGCTATATCGACGCCTCCTACACCGAAGATATTAGAGTACCGCAGCTTGCAGCGATGGAGAACCTTAGCAATTCACGATACTCCGTAATATTCAAGCGCCACACGGGAATGTCGCCCGGCGCGTACATTATCGATCTTCGAATGAGACATGCGTGCGAGCTGCTTCGCACGACGGATATGAGCGTAAAGCAGATCGGTATCCTCGTAGGCTACGAGGATCCGCTGTTTTTCAGCAAGCTGTTCAAGGATAAAACCGGAATGTCACCCACGCAGTACAGAAAAAGCTAACGGCTTGCTGCATCGCGGCAAGCCTTATTTTATGCGCGCGCCGCTTTTTGCAATATATTCGCTCGGTGTCATACCCGTATGCTTTTTAAAAAAGGCAGACAAATATGCGTCCGAGGAAAAATTCATCGTTTCGGCAACCGAGGATACCGTTTCGCCGAGGTCAAAAAGTCGGCGTATTTCACCAATACGCAGTCTTGCATAGTAGCAGGTGAAGCTCTCGCCTGCGTAAGTGCGAAAGAGCTTTTTGGCGTAGCTTTCACTGATATGGCGCGCCTTCGCAAGCTCGGACAGCGTTATATTCTCGCGCACACGCTCCGTCATTACACGCACGAGGCTTCGGTATTCTCTGGCCGACACAGACATAGAGCGATTTTCCTCGGATACGTCCATTCGCGAAAGCCTCAAAAGGAAATGCTCGAGGCGCAAGACGCTCTCGCGCTCGGTCTGTCCGCCTGCCGGTGGCACCTCTCCGCGCTTGATCGCCGCGCACGATGCAAGGTAAAACTCCCAAATCGGATAAAATATCCGCAAATATTCCTCGACAAGCTCCCCGTCGAGGCTGAAAACGCCGTCGCAAAGGCGGCGCGGCAACGCCCCCTCGTGGCGAAACGTCATAACGAGAAAACGCGGCGACGTACCGCCCGCGCTTTTTATTCGGTGAAACTCGCCCGACGCGTGGCATATCATCATACCCTCACCGAGCACATAGCAGTTATCGTCCTCGACTATCTCCACCTGCCCCGACAAAACGGTTACAAGCTCCCAAAAATCGTGGCTCTCGCCATTAAACACACCGCTGCTGTCCCAGTGGTTGTCGTATGCGGTATATATCCCTTTTATGCGAAATGGGATATCTATATCAAAGCAACGCATCGTTTTATCTCCAAAAAGTATCCAATATTATAAATTTTGTGTTCATTTGCACATTGAAAATTGCAAATAGATATTCTATAATAATCTTACCACAACATTTGTAAAATGTCAACCGGAGTTTACCAATCAAATTCGGAGGAATATACTATGATACAGAGAGAAAAGAAGGACAAGGTACGAATCGGCTATATCGGATGCGGAAGACGCGGCTGCTACGTGCTGGAGCATAGCCTGTGCGATATGAAGGACATTGAAATAGTATGGCTGTGCGACACCCGCGAGAAGCAGCTCGCCGAAGCTCTCAAGCTTTTCAGCGATAAGGGGCTCGCCGCTCCCAAAACCACATCAGATTATCATGAGGTGCTTGCGGACGCAAGCGTTGACGCTATCTTCGTTATGACACCGTGGTGCGGCCGTGCCGCGATCGCGATCGAGGCGATGAACGCAGGCAAATACACCGCGATCGAGGTTGGCGGAGCGTACGACCTGTCCGAATGCTACGCGCTTGTTGACACATACGAGCGTACCGGCTCGCCGCTTATGATGCTCGAAAACTGCTGCTACGGCAGACGCGAGATGATGGCGCTCAAAATGGTAAAGGAAGGGCTTTTCGGCGAGGTCGTACACTGCGACGGCGCTTACGCCCACCATCTGCCCTCATGCGACCTCGTTGTCGTAAAGGACGGCGTTGAGGACACCGAGCACTACAGACAGTATGAATACGCCGCACGCAACTGCGAGCAGTACCCGACGCACGAGCTTGGACCGATATCCAAGGTGCTCGGCATCAACCGCGGCAACAGAATGATGAAGCTTTCCTCGTTCGCGAGCAAGAGCTGTGCTCTGGGAGCTTATTTCGAGGAGCACGTTTCAAAGGAGCACCCGCTTCAGGGCAAAAAGTTCGCGCAGGGCGATATCATCACTACGGTAATCACCTGTGCAGGTGGCGAAACCATTCGCATCACGCTTGACACAACGCTTCCCAGACCTTACTACAGCCGCGCCTTCACCGTGCGCGGTACAAAGGGCTGCTGCGTCGAAGAAGGCAGCTTCGGCACGTTCTTCCTTGAAGGTATGGCGGAGCCTACCTCGAACAACGAGAAGGAATTTTACGAAAAGCACGACCACCCGCTTCACGCCGAATATGCAAAGCTCGAGGCGAAGGAAGGACACGGCGGCATAGACTGGCTTGTGTGCAGAGCGTTCGTCGAGAGCGTAAAGGCGGGCGTTGACACGCCTATCGACGCATACGACACCGCCGCTTGGATGGCAGTAACACCGCTCTCTGCCGCATCTATCTCAATGGGCGGCGCACCCGTGGAATTCCCCGACTTCACCAAGGGCAAGTGGGTAAAGAGAGAAGATCCGCCAAAGACCAAATACTGCCTTGACGAGATAGTTATAAACGACACACCTATAATTCCGTAACAAAAAGCCTTCGGCAATATGCGCCGAAGGCTTTTTTTGCGTCTTATTTTACAGCACGATCTATACGTTTCGAATTCGCCGTTATAGAATATATCCTCGAGCTCTGCCCCAAAGCATCAGCCGCTGCGTCGGTTTTCATCGGCAGATTTTCCGTAGCGCTTCTTTGCGAACGCTTTGTCGCATTTATTTTAAGTGGGCGTATCAGTCGTTGAGCTCTCCAAGCTGATGTGCGGTAAAGCCGCACTCGGTATATCCTCTGCCATTCCCGGCAATCTTTCGGATAAGCGTTGCTGCAACGAGCTTCTCGTGAGTGTATTCGGCCCACGACGGAGTCGGAAGCCCAAAGTTTTTTGCCGCTGTGTAGAATGACTGCATCTGCGCCGACAGCATATGCCACGTTGTTTCCATAACACCGTACAGGCTGTTTTTTGTCGCTGTATCCACGCAGGTTTTGATGTTTGTTTCCTTGAAGAAAGGACAGATGAGCGTTTTGTATCCTTTTCCTTTGAGGAAACGCGCGCTCTTTATCTCCCCCTCATAGATATCGTACTGCCAGTCGGCAAGTACCGTTTCGGGGGCGAGCTTGCTACGGAGTATATCCGCTTGTTCGGGTGTTATACCGGTTGAGCAGGAGTATTTTTCGCCAACACAGCCGACCTCGGTGGCAGAGGTTATCATATCCGCCCAGATAATAGGTGTTCTTCCCTCTGCAACTGCTTGTGCCGTTATCTTGCCGAGATAATCGGCGATCTCTTCTTTGCTTACAAAGTCGCCGTTATAAATGTACGCTTCGTCGCATCCGAGATGCACAAATTCGCCGTCTCCGAAAAGCCCGTAAAGCTCTTTACGAACGCTCTCAAGAAGCTTTTCTGATGCTTCTGAGCGTATATCCCAAGCCCAACCGTCGGGCGTAAAGAGATATGACAGCGCGAGGTTCTGGTCGAGCGTAACGTGCTTGCCGTTTTTTACGCGGCATTGGCTTGCGTGACCGAAATGGTTGAACATCGGAATCGGCTCCATACCCATTTCGCGCATTTCGCGGACAAGCTCTGCCACCTGCGCCTTTTCGTATGCGAACGGCCACGAAAGCTCTTTGAGGGAGTCAAATTTCAGCATCCCCCAGAATTCTGTGATGATATGCGTGTACTGAAGCACACCGCAAAGACGGATCATTCGGCGAAGCGAATCAAGCGTCGTTTCGGGGAACACACAAATGTGCACCATACGTCTTGCGACGGCAAATCTGCCGTGAACCTCACGGCACGGAGCGGCACACGCATCAGGCGACGTCTGCACGATATCGGAGAGAAACGTCATAAATCCGCGTATCAGTGTCTTTTCGTCGCGTGCGAGAATACCGACGCCGCGCTCGGTCACACAGACCGTGTATTCGTCGCCGTCATCGAGCGGCGTAAACATAGGCTCGCCGATGAATATTTTGCACTCGTCGATAGGCGAGAAGGTTGCCTCGGAGGTCTTGTATGTGAATCCGCGCCAAAGCGGTGTCAGTATCTCGCCGATACAGCGCTTGCAGATCGAGATTTCGGTGTTTGCTCTGACGGTAAAGCTTTTTGGGCTACACATAATCTTTTCCTTTCTTTTTACAGCACGAGCTATACGTTTCGAATGCGTTATTATAGAATATATCCTCAAGCTCCGACTCGGAAAGCCCCGGAACGTCAGCCACCGCGAAGGTTGCGACGAGTGTTTCGAGTGCGGGCGGTACAATATTGAACGCGTAATCTCTATTCGCAGCGCGTTTGTGCCATAGTGTTATCTCTTTAAAAGGACGGTTCAAATTAAGGCCTTTCGCCTTGTCAAATATACTATAACACACATTCGTTTATATTGCAAGCCCTTCAAAATATTTTGGGGAGGGTGTCACCCTCCCCGATTTTATTTAAAATGCAACTCTCTCAACCGACTTGACTTTACCGCTCGACGTATCAAGCGTGTAAAGCACAGCCTGCGCTTCGGTGGCACCGTCGGCAATCTCAAACTTCACGGGAAGCTTTGCGCGAAGCTTCTCGATTATTATATCTGCACGAACGCCGAGCACACCGTCATTAGGACCCGTCATACCAAGATCGGTGACATATCCGCTGCCGCGCGGCAATATCACAGTATCAGCCGTCGGAACGTGCGTATGCGTGCCGAAGATCACGTTTATTCTGCCGTCAAAGTAACGCGCCATCGCTATCTTTTCGCTCGTTGCCTCCGCGTGAATATCGAGAGCCGCAAAATCATATCTGCCCTCCTCGCGCGAAAGGATACGTTCGACCGTATCAAACGGGCATGCAAGCGACTCGAGATATATCGTGCCGAGCACGTTTATGACAAGCACGCGCCAGCCGTCGATATTTGCTATGGTGTAACCGTTTCCGGGAGTGCCTGCCGGATAGTTTGCAGGACGGATGACTGTATCCGAGCTTTCGAGATATGCGCGTATCTCGCGCTTTCTGAAGCTGTGATTGCCGCCCGTGAGAACGTCACACCCTGCCGAAAGAAGTCTGTCTGCACTCTGCGGATCAAGCCCGTTTCCGACTGCTGCGTTTTCCGCGTTGCACACGACCATATTGATTCCGTTTGCCTTGCGGTATGTCCAAAGCCTTTCGCTTACGTATTTAACTGCCTCCTGACCGACGATATCGCCGATAGCGAGGATCTTAAAATCGTTCATTATGCCTCCGAATTAGGTTTACTGCTTCTTTATCTTGTCCCAATATGCTTTTGCCGCCTGCTCGGTCTTGTTGTCGCCGTACTCGTAAAAGTGAGCGTTTTTGATCTCGTCGGGCAAATACTGCTGTGCCACGTAGTGATCGGGATAAGCGTGCGGATACTTATAGCCCTTAAAGAGGGGGCTTCTCAAATGCTCGGGAACGTTCTGTCCCTTACCCTGACCGATAGCATCGCTCGCCTTTGCGAGCGCCTCATACGCGCTGTTCGATTTCGGCGCAGTTGCGAGCATCACCGCCGCATTGACGAGCGGTATGCGCGCCTCGGGAAGTCCAAGCTCACGCGCACTTTCCACAGCCGCGCGTGTGAACACCGCCGCCATAGGATACGCAAGTCCTATATCCTCGTTTGCGATGACCTGAAGTCTGCGGCAAGCAGATATCAAATCGCCGCCCTCAAGTAGCTTCGCAAGGTAAAACACCGTTGCGTCGGGATCGGAGCCGCGTATAGATTTTTGTAAGCACGACAAAAGGTCGTAGTGCACGTCGCCCGACTTATCAAACGAACCGAGCACCTTCGGCGTAAAGCTGTCGATAAGCTCGACGGTTATTATACCGTCGCCGGATGCCGCAAGATAAAACGCGTTTTCGAGAAGGCCAAGGCTTCTGCGAACGTCGCCTGCGCCCGAATTGGCGAGTGCCTCGAGCGCGCCGTCGCCGAACGCGACCGCCACATTTTCGCTCTCGTTAAGCGAGGCGAGGGCATTCTGAAGCGCCTTTGCGATCTCACCGTTCGTGACCGCCTTGAATTCAAACACGGCAGAACGGGAAATTATCGCGTTATAAACGTAAAAATACGGATTTTCCGTAGTCGAAGCGATAAGCGTGATACGGCCGTCCTCGATATATTCGAGAAGCGACTGCTGCTGTTTTTTGTTGAAGTACTGTATCTCATCGAGATAGAGCAAAATTCCGCTGCCACCGTATATCGTATCGGTTTCGTCGATAACCGCCTTAACGTCGGCGATGCTCGCCGTCGTCGCATTGAGGCGGCGAAGCGTCATTCCGGACGCATTTGCGACGATATTCGCCGCGGTGGTCTTTCCGGTGCCGGGCGGTCCGAAGAATATCATATTCGTGATATGCCCCGACTCGACCATACGTCGGAGCACACCGTTTTTTCCGACGAGATGCTCCTGTCCGACCATACTGTCGAAGCTTACAGGGCGCACCTTATCGGCAAGCGGTCGTGCCATACTTTCGTCCTCTTTCTATCGTAGTTTACTGTTTGCGCTTTTGTTTTTCTCTGTGCGCAGCATTTACTGCCGCGTCGAAAAGCTCCATATCTTCGCAAAGATTAGCAATTCTGAAGCGAAGCTCGCCGTGCTGACGTATGTCCTCCCCGTTTCCGAAGAAATCGCCCGGTCCGCGCTCGCCAAGATCAAATTCGGCTATCTTGAAGCCGTCGTAGGTGTTTTTCATAACGTCGAGTCTGTCGCGTGCACTGCTTCCCGCCCTCACATCGGAAACAAGCACACAGTACGACTTCGCAGAGCCGCGTCCGACGCGTCCGCGCAGCTGATGAAGCTGTGACAGACCGAAGCGCTCCGCGTTTTCGACTATCATAAGCGTAGCGTTCGGCACGTTTACACCTACCTCGATTACCGTTGTCGACACAAGCACGTCAAGCTCGCCCGCGGCGAATTTCTGCATTACCGTATCCTTTTCATTAGGCTTCATTTTGCCGTGCACGCATTCGATGTTAAGCTCGGGCAAATCCTCGCGAAGCCTCTCTGCCCACGTTGTTGCCGCCTTCGGCTGATTCTTCGGGCGCATAACCTCTTCTATGTCGTATTCGAAATCGAAGAGGCGAATATCCTCTTGCGTAAGCTCGCCAAGCTCGACCTCTTCGACCGACGGGCAGACGATGTACGTCTGATGCCCTTCTGCCTTTTGTTTTCTTATAAATCCGTTGAGCCGCTCGCGGTAGCTCTCATCAACCGTGAAGGTTTCTACGCGCTGACGTCCGGGCGGCATCTCGTTAAGTGCCGACATATCAAGGTCGCCGTAAAAAAACATCGCAAGCGTACGCGGAATAGGCGTTGCGCTCATCGTAAGCTGGTGGCAGGTGTCACCGCCGCCCTTCAAAAGAAGAGCCTCTCGCTGACCGACGCCAAAACGGTGCTGCTCGTCGCATATAACGAGTCCGAGACGGTTAAATTCAACTCCGTCGCCGATAAGCGCGTGTGTGCCTATAAGCACTCCGGTGGATCCGTCGGACAGCGACGCGAGTATCTCTCGGCGCGCCTTACCCTTGACCGAGCCTGTGAGAAGTGCTGTTTTTATATTAAGCCTGCCGAGAAGTCCCGACAGCTCGGAATAATGCTGATTTGCGAGTATTTCCGTCGGCGCCATAATTGCGCACTGATACCCGTTTTGGACAGCGATGTACGCCGCCGCTGCCGCCACAACCGTCTTTCCGCTTCCGACGTCGCCCGAAACAAGTCTGCGCATAGGCACGCCAGATGCGAGATCTGCGGCAATATCAGATACGGCGCGCATCTGTGCGCCCGTGAGCGAATACGGAAGATTTGCGGTAAGCGGTGCGATATCTCCAACCGTCATCTGCGGCGCGGTCTGCTTCTTCTCACGCGCCTCGCCGGAGCCGAGCGCAAAGCGGTAAAGCTCCTCGAAAATGAGTCGGCGCTTTGCTATCTCGAGCGCCTTGAAATCGGGCGGATTATGGATAAACCGAAGCGCCGTACCGATAGCGCAGAGGTCATTATCCTCGCGCACTTCATCGGGTAATACGTCGGGCATAGTGTCGCCAAGCTCATCGAGTGCCGTCACCACAAGCTTTGCAAGCATTTTGTGTGTAACGCCCGAGGTGAGCGGATACAGCGCGACAAGAGGCGGAAGCTCTCTGCCCTCAATTATCGGCTCGACCGTCGGCGACGAGAGGATATTCTTCCCCCTCTCGCGCGAAAGCTTGCCGAAAAAGCGGTACTCGCCGCCCTTTACGACCGTATCTTTTATGTACGGCTGATTGAAAAAGGTTATCTCCGCGCTCCCCGATTCGTCGAATGCGCGAAGCTTCGATATAGTCATGCCGCGTCGGAGCGTTGCGTTGTGGACGTCCGTCGCCGCCGTTAGGATAAAAGAGGCGGTTTCGCCAGGCTCTGCCTTGGCAAGCGCCTTTACGTTACCGCGGAACTCATATCCGCGCGGAAAATGATAAAGGAGCTCTCCAACGTTTGTGATTCCAAGCTTGGCAAGCGCCTTTGCGCGTGCCTCGCCCACACCGCGCATATACTGTATGTTCGTGTCAAACGTAAGCGGCATCGTCGGTGGCTCCTTTCAGTGTTTGGTAAGAAGAAACGCGGCTTTCTTGAAAGAAAGCCTGGCAAAGAACTTTAAATTGGCTTCGCCTTTACACCTTGTCAGCGAAGGTGGGGACACGGGTGTCGCCGAGGTCCCCAACTGGTGGGGGCGCGGACTACGGTTAGCCAAGCCCTCTGTTAGCGAATGCGTTGAGTGAAAGTTTTTGCTGAGCTTTTTTCAAAAAGCGACCGTAACTTTCTTGCGCAACCTTCCGCCAAAATTACAAACCTCTGAAGCCTTTGCCTATAACCTCGCTTGAGTTGGTTATCATCATAAAGGTTTTCGGGTGGTTTGACTTCAGATATCTCTGAAGCTTTGCCGCCTGATAGCGCTTCATCGCCGCGCTTATCATATATTTCTTCGCGTGGCTGTATCCGCCGACGCCTTCGATAACAGTACAGCTTCTGTGAAGCTCCTTGGTGATATATTCAGATATTGCATCAGGCTCGTCAGTTATTATCTGGAAGCACTTGCACATATTGAAGCTCTCGATAACCGTATCTACAACCATCGTTTTGGCAAGAAGTCCGAGCACCGAAAAAAGTCCCGTTTTCGCGCCGAAAAGGAATGCAAGCAGCGTTATTCCGATATCGCTTATGAGGAGCGCTGTGCCGATATTCAGTCGCGTATGCTTTTTGAGTATCATAGCAAGTATATCCGTACCGCCCGTCGAGCCGTCACAGTTAAAGAGTATAGCTGAGCCGATTGCAGGGAGTCCGATTGCAAATACAAGCTCAAGCAGCGGCTCATCGGTAAGCGGCGATGACAGCGGAACTATCCACTCGAAAAGCATAAGTGCACCCGACAAGGTAGCTGTACCGACCACGGTCTTGAATCCGCACCCACGCCCGAGCACAGCAAATCCAAGCACGAGCATCGCCGCGTTTATAACGGTCGAAATAAGGCTGGCAGACGACAAATGGAAATAGTTGCCGAGCACGACGGAGATACCGCTGACTCCACCCGTTGAAAAGCTATTCGGGAATTTGAAAAAATATACTCCGAGCGCCACGCAAAGCGAACCGAGTACGCAAAGCGCGTATTCCTTAACGGTCTTTTTATCAATTTTCATAGTCGTTTATCTTTTTGCGGCAAAATACGTTCCTATGTGCTCTCCGTCGCTGATGCGGTACAGCACCTCGGGGTTTTTACCGTTGACTATAAGCATCGGTATGCCCGCCTCGGTGACTATCTGCGCCGCCTTTATTTTGGTTATCATACCGCCCGTGCCGCGCTCACTTCCCGCGCCGCCCGCGTATGAGATAACCGTATCGTTGATAACGTCAACGCGGCTTATCAGCTTCGCATCGGGATTATTTCTCGGATCACAGTCGTAGAGTCCGTCTATGTCCGACATATTTATAAGCAAGTCTGCGCCGCAAACGAGCGCAACGTATGCCGAAAGCGTATCGTTACCGCCGAACTTTAACTCCTCAGTGGAGATCGGGTCGTTTTCGTTCACGATCGGCACGCAGCCAAGCTTCAAAAGCTCGCGAAAGGTGTTTTCCGCGTTGGTGCGGCGAACAGGGTTGTCGATTATATCCTTCGTCATCAACATCTGACCGACGGTATAGCCGTAGGTTGCGAAAAAGTTTTCGTACACCTGCATAAGTTCCGCCTGACCGATCGCGGCAAGAGCCTGCTTTTCCTCGGTGCTTTCGGGACGTCTGCCAAGGCGAAGCCTTGCAATACCCGCCGCAACCGCGCCCGAGCTTACGAGTACTATTTCGTGTCCCGCGTTTTTAAAATCCGACAAAATTCGCACGAGAAGCTCCATTCTGCGAAGATCAAGCTTTCCCGTATCGTGTGTAAGCGTATTTGAACCGATCTTTACGACTATACGCGCTTTATTCTGAAGTATGCTCATTGTAATTTTATCCCTGTTCCGTCCTTATTTTGCCTTGAAGCACGCTATGATGTCGTCTTCTGCACCTTCACTGTCTGCAGTTACGCAAATAGAAACCATTCGATCACCGATCTTGCGAAGGTACATCGCCTGAGCGATATCCATTCCCTCGTAGTTAAGCACGTAAGCAAATCGCGTGTACTCGCCGCCTGCAAGCTTAACCGTTGTCGTATCTTCGTAGGCCGCGGAGATTTCCGCTTGGGCGTCCATCTGCGTCTTGAGCGCCTCAATATACTCGTCCACTCCGATATCGTCGCCCGCAAGCTTCTCCGTCATAACGATAACGCTGTCGCCGGTCGCAGTATCGGTCGCCATCATCTCATAGGCGGTAGTAACGAGTGCCCAGTCAAGATACTCCTCGCCCGTTTCCTCATCAACGTAGAACATATCCGCGCTGAGCTCGAGCAAAGCGCTTATTTCATCGGACGTCGACAGATAAAGGTTGCTTGTCGGTACAAACTCAATAGCAAGCCAATCACTCGAATATTTGTTGTCCTCACATACGCCGGGTGCATATTCGCCCGTTCCGGCAGGAGCAGCAGGCTGTGCGCAGGAAGCAGCAGTGCACAGAACAAGCATAAGGCAAGCAAGTACAAGACCAAGTTTTTTCATAATTTTCTCCTTATTCACCCATTTTCGGGGTGTTATTAAAACATTTTCAAAAAATTTCTCCAAGGGACTTTGCAAAACGGCAATTATGTATTATAATATTATTAAGAAACACATACCACAGTTTCTATTATACACCGAGCTAAAGTAAATTGCAATAGGTTTAGCAAAAATCTTCCCCTTCGCGTAGCGTAAAAACAGACAGAAACGAGGGAGCAAACTTATGGATAATATAACCCGTCTGCCGGAGTTGCTTGCTCCCGCAGGCTCACCCGAGGCGCTCGATGCCGCTATTGCGGCAGGCGCAGACGCCGTATATTTCGGAGGCGGCGCCTTCAACGCACGCATAAACGCCAAAAATTTTGTCGGTGACGCGCTCGCCGACGCTATCAAAAAATGCCGTCTTTACGGCGTAAAATCGAACATTACGCTCAACACGCTCATCCACGGGCGTGAGATGCAGGACGTGCTCGACTACGTCGACACGCTATATACACTCGGAGCCGATGCACTCATCGTAGCCGACCTCGGCGTGGCAAGCCTTATAAGGCGTCATTTCCCCGCGCTTGAGCTTCACGCATCGACTCAAGCGGCAGGTCACAGCACCGCCGCAGCGAAGGTGCTTCACGAGCTCGGCTTTTCGCGTATGGTCGCCGCTCGAGAGCTGTCAGAAGAGGACCTCGCAACACTTTGCAAAAATTCGCCCATTGAAACGGAAATGTTTATACACGGCGCAATATGCGTGTCACAGTCGGGTGGCTGTCTTGCAAGCTCACTGATCGGCGGGCGAAGCGGCAACCGCGGCGAGTGTGCGCAGCCGTGCAGACTGCCGTACAAGAGCTGTCAGAAAAACTGCCGCGAGAGCTACGCCCTGAGTCTCAAGGATATGTGCCTTGCCGAGCATATCCCCGAGATTTTAGAGCTTGGCATCGCCTCGCTCAAGATAGAGGGGCGTATGAAAAGCCCCGATTACGTCTACGGCGTAACGAGCATCTACCGCAAACTGCTCGACGAGCGCCGCTCGGCTACGCCCGACGAGCTCGCAGAGCTTCGCGCGCTCTTTTCCCGAAGCGGCTTTACTGCCGGATATTTTAAGGGAAAGCTCGGGCGTGAAATGCTCGGCATACGCACTGACGCAGACAAGGCCGACACATCGGACAAGACTGCAAAAAGCGCCGACTACACCGCGCTTTTGAAGGCTCGTCGCAGTTCGATAGATATATCGGCAAAAATAGAGGCCGGAAAGCCTTCAGAACTTACCGCATCGGCGTACGGACACACCGCGACCGTATTTGGTGCCGTACCTGAAGCGGCAACGAACTGTCCGCTGACGTTCGAGGCGGTGCAGAAAAATCTCACCAAGCTCGGTAATACACCGTTCTCGCTCGACAAGCTCGATATTTCCCTTGATAACGGACTTATAATGCCGATTTCCGCGCTTAACGCACTTCGCCGCGAGGCGGTGGACAAGCTTACCGAGAAGATATGTGCGCCTCGTGCGAGTACCCGTCCGATACCGCTTGACAAGCCCACGGCGAGAAGCATAGGGAACGCCGTCAGCGCACGCTTTACCGCATACGGGCATATCCCCGCGAACGTCGGAAAATGCGAGATAGTGTACCTTCCGCTTGAAAAATTCCGCGCGGGTATGCAGGACAAGGTAAACGGCGTGATCGTTCCGCCCGTTATTTTCGACTCACAGGCGGATGCCGTTCGCGATATGCTGAAGATCGCCGCAGATTCGGGTGTCAAGCACGCGCTTGTGTCAAATCTCGGTCACATTCCTCTTGCTCGTGAATTTGGTATGCAGCTGCACGGAGATTTCCGACTCAACGTTTTTAACGGATATACCGCCGACGTGCTTTACGGTCTCGGCTTTACCGATATCATCGCTTCCCCAGAGCTTACGCTTCCACAGCTTCGCGACCTCGGTCTGCCGCCGATAATATACGGCAGAGTGCCGCTTATGACGCTCGAAAAATGCGTGATACGCGACCTATATTCCTGCGAGGAATGCAAGAAGCGCGAATTTCTGCCGCTTCTTGACAGAAAAAATGTGAAATTTCCTCTCACACGTGCGTTTGACCACCGTAACATTATGTATAACAGCGTGCCAGTTTTTATGGCGGACAAGCAGGACGAGCTTATCCGATACCGCATAAGCGGCGCTCATTACATTTTTACAGACGAGGGGCCGGATTACGCCACCTCGCTTCTTTGCAACAAGATTCCAAGATTGCCCGAGGGCGGAATAAGGAGAATTCCAAAATGACTGTAAACGTAAAAATAAAGCTTCTTCGCGATGGTGTAACTCTTCCCGAATACGCAACCGACGGCTCTGCCGCCGTTGACCTTCGCTGCGCCGCGGAGGGCGACGTTACCGTCGCGCCGGGCGAGCGTGTGCTTGTTCCGACGGGTATCGCTATTGCGCCCGAAACAAGCGGTGTCGTGGCAATTCTCGCCGCAAGAAGCGGTCTTTCCTTAAAGCACGGCATCACTACTACGAACGGCATCGGCGTTATCGACAGCGATTACCGCGGAGAGATCTGCGTATCGCTCATCAACGTATCCGACACCCCCTACACGATAGCCGTCGGCGAGCGCGTGGCACAGCTTATGTTTATGCCCGTTTTTGCTGCTAACCTTATCCTCTCAAACGAGCTTGACGAAACCGAGCGCGGCACGGGCGGATTTGGCTCGACGGGCAAGAAATAAGGAGGACGTATGAAAAAGCATAAATTATTCAATTTGTTTTTAGTGCTTATCGGAGTCGTGGTGGGCACGTTCGTCGCGGAAATTTTTGAGGACGTGAGCTTTCTTTCGTGGCTCACGTACGGTATGAACTTCGGTATGCCCTCGCCCCTTATGCTCGACCTTGGCGTGGTACAGTTAACGTTCGCCGCAAGCATCAACATAACGCTTTCTGTCGTTATTTTCGTTATACTCTCACTTATCATCGGGAGGAGTATCGCAAAATGACGCCCAAATTTATTTTAGCATCAAACTCGCCGCGCCGGCGCGAGCTGCTTTCGATGATCGGTATGGATTTTGAGGTAATCGTTTCCGACTGCGACGAAAGCACAGTCAGCGCGCTCACCCCCGACAAGCTCGTTCGTGAGCTTGCGCTTTTAAAGGCAACGGCGGTCGCATCAACTCTTGACGGCACGCACAACTGTATCGTCATCGGTGCCGACACGGTGGTGTGCGACGGCGAGCGCATTTTAGGCAAGCCGCAAAGCGAAGCCGATGCCAAGGCAACAGTTTTATCGCTCTCGGGACGCGAGCACTCCGTTTGGACCGGTATTGCGCTCGTTAGCAGTGGCAAATGCGTCACCGACGCCGTGGAAACAAAGGTTGTTTTCGGCGATATAAGCGAAGCAGAGGCAGATTTTTACGTATCCACCAAAGAGCCGATGGACAAGGCAGGCTCATACGCGGTCCAAGGCGTCGGCGGATTTTTTGTAAAAGAGCTTCACGGCGACTACTACAACGTAGTCGGACTGCCCATAGCAAGACTGCGCGAGCTTCTCGAAAAAGAGTTCGGACTTGTTTCAAACGAATACGTCGGAAAATCGAGGAGGCAATAATGGCAGTATATCTTGGCGTGGACTTCGGCACGCGCACAGTTGAAATATATCAAAAGGATAAGGGTATCATCCTTCGTGAGCCCAATATAGCCGCCGTAGATGCAAACGGGAGCGTTGTTGCGGTCGGCTCCGAGGCATCTCTTATTCGCGCAAGAGCACCCGGTACGGTGACGATACGCCGTCCGATAGTAAACGGAGAAATAATCGACTTCAACCTGACGGCAGAGGTCCTTGACCGCTATCTTGAAATAGTTGCTCCAAAGCAGAAAAAACACGTTCTTTGCGCTGTCAAGTACACCTTCGGCACACAGAGCCGCGAGTATCTGACTCGCGCGCTCGGCGATTGCCGCACGGGAAAGGTCACACTTGTAGACGCTGCGCTCGCGGCGCTTAAAGGAAGCGGAATCAGCACGGACGGGAGCGACACGGACGCTTATTGCGGCAACATAATTTGCGACATCGGTGCAGGCTCGACCGAGGCGGCATATATACGCGGCGACGATATTCTTCGCGTTGAGGCACTGCCTCACGCCGGTGAAGCAACAGACACGGCTATCGTCAACTACATAGCGAGAAGGTATGGGCTCGCCATATCACCTGCGGCGGCGCGTGAAGCAAAGCATCAGCTTTCACTTCGCGCCAGCTGTCCCGATATCACGCTGTCGGGTCTTGATAAAGCGACAGGTATGCCAAAGCGCAGGACCGTCAGCGCGGCAGAGCTTATACCCGTATGCGCGCCCCAGACAGAAAACGTTGCAAGCGCGCTCTCCAAGCTCCTCGCAAATCTTCCGCAGCACGGCACAAGCCGGTCCACCGCCGAGAGCATCGTCTTAAGCGGCGGCGGAGCTCTGCTTGACGGCATCGGCGAATATATCAGCGAAAAGCTCGGGCGCGCAGTTGCGCTCGCAGACGAACCGCTCGACTGCGTGGCAAACGGCCTCGGGCGTATGCTCGACAACTACAAGTAAAAATCGGAGGTCCAAATGGTCTTCTCAAGCCTTGAGTTCCTGTTATTCTTTCTGAGTGCAACTCTGCTTATTTATTTTACCGTGCCCCTGAAGGCGCGCAACATCGTACTGCTCGCCGTAAGCCTCGTTTTCTACGGTTGGGGCGAGCCGCTCTATGTGTTCCTTATGGTTTTCACCATAATTGTGGATTACGTGTTCGGTCTGCTTGTTGAAAAAAATCTGCACGCCGGACGGCGGAGTGCAGCAAGGACTTGCCTTATAGCTGCGGTGGTTATCAACCTCGCGATACTCGGCTTTTTTAAGTATTACGATTTCTTTATCACAAACCTGCATATTATCCCGATATTCAGCGGCATACCCACGCTTGGACTCGAGCTCCCGATAGGCATTTCCTTCTACACCTTCCAAGCGCTCTCTTACGTTATCGACGTTTACCGCCTCGATACAGCGGCACAAAAAAATATCGCCTCGTTCGGTGCCTACGTAACGCTGTATCCACAGCTTATCGCAGGTCCGATAGTACGCTACAAGGACGTCGACGATCAGCTCGCAGAGCGCAAGCACAGCGTTGCGCTTTTCGCCGAGGGCGCGCGCACGTTTATCGCAGGTATGTGCAAAAAGGTGCTCCTTGCTAACACAGCAGGTCAGCTTTGGGAATATTTCCGTGACGTGCCTCTGGCCGAGCGTACGGTGCTCGGCACGTGGCTTGGTATAATTTGCTACTCTTTTCAGATATACTTTGATTTTTCCGGTTACTCCGATATGGCTATCGGCCTTGGCAGAATGATCGGATTTCGCTTTATGGAGAACTTCAACTACCCTTACATCTCCAAGAGCATCACAGAATTCTGGCGCCGTTGGCACATTTCGCTTGGTGTATGGTTCCGCGACTACGTCTATATTCCGCTTGGCGGCAACAGATGCTCGAAGCTAAAGCAGCTTCGCAACATTTTCGTCGTGTGGTTTTTAACCGGATTCTGGCACGGCGCGAGCTGGAACTATATTCTGTGGGGACTTTACTACTTCGCGCTGCTTATGATAGAAAAGCTGTTTCTACTCAAGTGGCTGGAAAAGGCACCGGCTGTTTTTTCTAGAATTTACACGCTTTTCTTCGTGCTTTTCGGCTGGCTGCTCTTTGTATTCGAGGACCTGTCGGCAGGCACGGTATACCTTGGCAATATGTTCGGTGTGGGCGTGTCCTCGCTCGCAAGCGAGCTTGATGCTTACAATCTCGTACGCAACCTCGCATTTTTTGCCCTGCTCGTTATCGCGTGTACGCCGCTTCCAAAGAAGCTGTACCAAAAGCTCACGGAAAAGTCCGCGGCTATGCGCGTGGTATTCTCGGCACTCGGAATCGCAGCAACGCTTATTTGCCTTGCGTATCTCGTTGATTCGTCATACAACCCGTTCCTTTATTTCAGATTTTAAGCCGGAGGTGCTAAATGAAAAGACAAAGAAAATTCAGCGCCGCCGATATTGTGAGCGTGCTTGGTCTACTCATTATAATCTACGGCCTTGCACTCACGATGCTTATTACGCCCGACAAAAGCTTTTCCGAGGATGAAAATCGCGTTTTGCAGACCTTGCCACCCTTTAGCATACAGTCGCTGATAAACGGCAAATTCACAAAGAATATCGCCTCGTACTGTTCCGACCAGATTCCGCTTCGAAATGCGTTTGTAGGAACGAAGGCAGTCGCGGAAACGATCTTTACCAAACGCGAAAACAACAGCGTTCTGCTCGGCAAGGACGGCTATATAATCGCCAAAACCGACTATACCAATTTTGCTGTAATGGACAGAAATATAAGCGCGATAGAGTATTTCGAGAACGTTTGCGGCGTGGATCTTCGGGTAGCCGTCGCAGGGCGTTCGCAGGACGTTTTGCTATCCTATATTCCGTCGCTTTATCCGGCGCAGGAGGTTTCTGACGCAGCTTTCGCGCATCTGAGCGGCAATCTTGACACAGTGCAAATAGATCTTCTGACGCCGCTTCGAGAGCGTACCGCGGCAGGCGAGTACGTCTACTATCGCACTGACCATCATTGGACGACGCTCGGCGCGTACTACGCTTACGTCGAAATAATCTCGTCTTACGGCATAGAGCCGTATCCGTTTGAACACTTCACGCGCGAGGTCGTGAGCGAGGAGTTCTACGGCACAACGTGGTCAAAGGCCGGTATGAAGTGGATCGCGCCCGACAGCATGGAGTTTTTCCGCTTTGACGGTGACGACAAATTCGTCTGCGAGACAGTCGACAGCGGCACGGTCATCGAAGGCTTCTACGATCGCTCGTACCTTAACAAAAAGGACAAATACAGCGCCTTTATCGGCGGCAACAACGGCAGAGTCAAGATATACAGCGCCTCCGATGAGCCGCGCGAAACGCTCGTACTCATCAAGGACAGCTTCGGTCACTCGCTCGCGCCGTTTCTTGCAATGCACTTCGACCTTGATGTGATCGACCTGCGCTACTACAAGCTTCCCGTCGCTGACGTGATAGCCGAATCCGGAGCCGAAAAGGTGCTTATCATCTACAACATGGACAGCCTCGTGTCGGCAAGCAATCTCACGATGCTGACGGTTGGCGCAAAATAAGAAAAAGCAACTGCTCACGCAGTTGCTTTTTTATGCTTGCATATATCGCCAATCGGACACTCCTCGCATTTCGGCGAGCGTGCCGTGCAAATATCGCGACCGAACATTACGATGCGATGGCAGAAATCCGACTGCTTTTCGGGCAGTATCAGCGGCACGAGTATGCGCTCTATCTTTACGGGATCCTTGAGGCTTTCGGGGTAGAGTCCGACACGTCCGCAGATGCGGATACAGTGCGTGTCCGTAACGATAGCGGGCTTTTTATAGATGTCGCCAAGCAGTAGGTTGGCGATTTTTCGCCCAACGCCCGGGAACTTCAAAAGCTCGTCCATTGTATCGGGCAAAACGCCGCCGTACTCGTCGCGAAGCATAATGCACGCGTCCTTTATATTCTTCGCTTTGGTCTTATAAAGTCCGCACGGGCGCACGATGCCCTCGATACTATCAAGCGGTGCATCGGCTATCGACTCAAGCGTCGGATATTTTTCAAAAAGCTCGCGGCAGACGATATTCACTCGCGCGTCGGTACACTGCGCAGACAGCCTGCCCATTATAAGCAGCTTCCACGCTTCGCCGCCGAATTCGAGCGCGCACACCGCCTCGGGATATATTTTTTCAAGCCGCTCGCAAAACTCGTGTGCGAGGGCAGTTTTTTTGCTTTTCATCGTTTTTTCCTTTCGGGATTTGATGATACAATTATATCAAATCCGTCAGGAATTGTCAAGCAATAGACTACCCAAGCAACTCGTCATACGTAGTTTCGAGCGCATCACGAATCGCACGGAGCTGTGTGGCACGGATATGCTGAACACCGCGTTCGATCTTTACGAGCGTTTCACGCGTCATTTC
>JAZQZL010000069.1:0-72794 GCA_045634005.1 Candidatus Flemingiibacterium sp.
TGCCTTCAGCCGCAGTGCCTCGCGCGCGGCGATCTTGGCGTGATCGGCGGAGTCAATGTTTTGAAGTCTTTCCTCGATGAACCATCCGCGGCTTCCGCAGATGATGAACTCATCTGTCTCGAAGGCATTATTATGGAGGAAATCGATGCTGTCGATCCCCCATTCGCCGAGGATCCTTTTCATCTTTGATACAGTAGTCCACCAATAATCGTGATTACCCTTGCCGAGGATCTTTTTTCCGGGGAGGCTGTGGAGAAATCTGAAATCACGCTCTGCCTCGCTTAAGTGCATAGCCCAAGAGATATCTCCCGGGATCACGACTGTATCGCCTTCGCATACGATCGCTCGCCAGTTTTTCTCGAGCTTTGCCGTGTACCCCTGCCACCGATGCCCAAAGACGTCCATAGGCTTCGGTGTTGCAAGGGACAAATGAAGGTCTGATATGGAAAACAGCGCCATCTCTTATCTTCCGAGAGCTACTTCGGGCATTTCGGAAGGATCTACCGTACGGGTGAATCTTACGGGAAGTGTAAGAGTTCTCTTGAGAGGTGCGGGGATCTCTGTACCTGTAGCCTCGGAGAGAGATGCGAGGATCTCAGAGGGCTCGTCGGAGTCGATGGACTTGCCGATTGAGGCTGCAACGTCAGCGGCAAACTTATAGGGGCTTGCAGTCGATGCAACGACCATCTTAACGCCGTCGCCATTCTTCATATACTGCTTTGCGCAGTTTAGTGCGACCGCGGTGTGGGTATCAATGAGGTAGCCGTCCTTTTCAAAGGTAGTCTTGATCTCTGACGCAGTACCTGCTTCGTCGCAGTAAAGACCGGTGAAATGCTCGTCAAGCTTCGCCTTGAGCGCCGCATCAACGCTGTACACGCCCTCGGTGTTAAGCTTCGCCATAAGCTTTGCAGTATTCTCTGCTCCGCTCATTACGTAGAGAAGGCGCTCGAGGTTCGAGGAGATGAGGATATCCATCGATGGCGACATCGTGGTAAAGAAGCTTCTGTTTCTGTCGTACGTGCCGGTCTGAAGGAAATCGGTCAAGATATTGTTCTTGTTGGAAGCGCATACGAGGCGGTTTATCGGAAGTCCCATAGTCTTTGCGATGTATGCTGCAAAGATGTTACCGAAGTTGCCCGTCGGAACGGTTACGTCGATAACCTCACCCGACTTGATCTCACCTGCATTTATAAGGTCGCAGTACGCGGAAACGTAGTAAACGATCTGCGGTGCAAGTCTGCCCCAGTTTATGGAGTTCGCGCTGCTGAAGAATACGCCGTTCTTATCAAGAAGCTCTGCCATCTCGGTGTCGGAGAAGATCTTCTTAACGCCGGTCTGTGCGTCATCGAAGTTACCCTTGATAGCGCATACGTTGACGTTCTCGCCAAGCTGTGTCGCCATCTGAAGCTTCTGTACGCGGCTTACGCCGTCTACGGGATAGAACACCATTATCTTAACGCCGTCAACGTCGCGGTAGCCCTCAAGTGCCGCCTTACCGGTATCACCGGAGGTTGCAACGAGAATGAACGCGGTGCGCTCTTCGCCCGTCTTTTTGAGAGCAGCGGAAAGAAGTCGCGGCATTATCTGAAGCGCCATATCCTTGAATGCACTGGTCGGACCGTGCCAAAGCTCGAGAACGAAGGTACTGTCGTCAAGCTTGTGAAGCGGTGCCGCACCGCCGACAAAGCGGTCAGCGGCATATGCCTTTTCGCAGTCGGCAAGAAGCTCGTCATAGCTGTAATCGGTTAAAAAGAGCGAGAGTATGTATGCGGCGCGCTCTGCGTACGACATACCGCAAAGCTTTGCGATGTCATCCTTCGAGAGCGAGGGTATGCTCTCGGGCATAAAAAGTCCGCCGTCCGTTGCAAGGCCCTGCTTGATAGCGCCTGCCGCGCTTACACAGTCCTTACCGCCTCTTGTGCTGATGTAGTTCATATTTTTACCTTTCCTTTGCTAAAATCTTATTTTAAATTGCGCGAAATAAAGCTTCTCGCGTTGTTATAAAATATCTTTTCAATAAGTCCGTCGCCGTATCCGCGCTTTGCAAGCGCATCTGCTATCTTATAAAGGTCGGACACACTTTCTATTCCCTCGGGAAGCGGCACAACGCCGTCGAGGTCGCATCCAAGGCAAAGTGTATCCTCGCCGCCAATCGACAGGTAATACTCCATATGGCGCACAATGTCGTCGATACGGCAAACCTCGCTGTCCGTAAGATGCACGGGCGCAAGGCTCACGCCGACGAGTCCGCCCATTTTCGCAATACGCGAAAAGCGATCATCGGTGAGGTTTCGCGTATGCTCAAACATAGCTCGCGAGTTAGAATGTGTTGCAATACAGGGCCTTCCCATCTCCTCGGATATAGCGACAACCTCGTCGGTCATCTTATCTGATGCATGTGACACGTCGGGAACGATTCCAAGCTCATGGCACCGTTTTACAACCGCTCGGCCGAAATCGGTAAGTCCCTCGATTGTGTCGTGACCGCCGCCGATGTGGCAGGTCGCATTCCAGACGAGCGTTAAAAATCGCACGTCATTTTTGTAAAGCGTGTCAAGTCGGGTTATGTCATCGCCGAGAAGCTTTCCGCCCTCGACTGCAAGGAACACCGCGCCGACACCGTCCGCCTCGCAAGCGGCAAGCTCCTCATCACATCTGCAAAGTCGGTGAGTCGAGCCCTCAAGCTCACGAAGAAGCAAATCGTGCGCCTCAAAAAAGTGCGCATACGCCGTGTCGTCGTCTATTATCCAGCTACTCCACATTGCAAGCACCTGACAGTGCTTTTTATATTCGTCAAGTCGCTTGAAGGATATGTCAAACCCGTTATCCAAAAGGCTTGCGCCCTTGTCGCGGCACTTATAAAGCGTGTCGCAGTGTAAATCAAACAGAGGAATACTGTGCATTGTTAAATCCTCCCTCTCGGTCACTTGTGGACCGCGTTTCGTATGTGCTTTATTTCCGTTGCTAAAAGCGCGGAAACATCTATCGGTGTATCCTCGTGTATCGGTGGGAAATATACCTCGATAACGTCGATACGCGGAGCCTTCGTCGGCTTTTCGCGTCGGATGTATTCCGCCACAGAGCGAAGAAGCTTTTGCCTTTTCGCGTAGTCCACCGCCGCGCACGGTCTGCCGTATCTGCGGTTAGTTGCGGTCTGCGCCCTCGCCTTTACCTCAAAAAACACGATGTGTCCGTCGTCCTCGGCAATCATATCTATCTCATCGTGCGACACGCGTGTATTGCGCGCCGTCACGGTGTATCCGTTCTTTGTAAGATACTCTGCGGCAAGCTCCTCGCCGCGCTTTCCGATGTCGCCCCTGTAGCTCATTTCGTGTCGAGATTTTTAAGGAAGCACAAGCGGTATATCGGCGGTATCTCGCCATTTTCGGCTATGTATGCCTTCAGCGCCTCATAGTGTGCCTTGGTCGGATAGCCCTTGTGCTTTGCTAGGAGTAATGTCGGGTACGCCTTATCAAGCTCGTAAAGCTCGCGGTCACGCGTCACCTTCGCGAGTATCGATGCCGCCGCTATTGACGGCGATTTCGCATCTCCGCCGACGATTGTCACCGTGTCCATCGTAAACTCGCGTGCAACGTTTCCGTCAACGAGCGTGAGGTCGGGAGATGGAGTAAGCTTCGCTACCGCACGGCGCATCGCAAGCTGCGAGGCATTCAGTATGTTGTATTCATCGATCTCCGCAGGAGTTGCCTCTGCAACTGCCCACGAGATTGCCTTTTCGATTATAAGATCGTAAAGCGCATCACGGCGCTTTTCGGTAAGCTTTTTGGAGTCGTTGAGATACGGAAGCTCAATGTCCTCGGGCAGTATGCAAGCACCTGCAACAACGTTACCGCAAAGCGGTCCGCGACCTGCCTCATCGGTGCCGCAAATGATCTTATATCCCTTGGCGGCATATTCCTTTTCAATAGCAAAATCCATAATAGCCTCCACCATTAACACAAATCAACTTTTCCAAATGCAAACTCCAAAAGTGTGGCAACACAATCGGCCACCGCAAACAGTAGTTGGGATGCCGACACGGGTGTCGGCAGGGCCCCGACTGGCTGGAGCGTGGATTACGGTTTAGCCAAAGACTCTGTTAGCGAATGCGTTGTTTGAAAGTTTTTGCGGAGCTTTTTTCAAAAAGCGACCGTAACTCCTTACATCGGCGGTAACTCTAAAGTAATGCGTCCGATCTTCGCGCCGCGGAACTCATCGAGGAGCATATTCGCGGTGCGCTCGTAGTTTATCTCGCCGCCCGAGATGAGAAATCCGCGCTTCTTACCGATAACCTCGAAAAGCTCCCAATCCTCAAGAAGCTCATACTGCGAGAGATCACCGAGCTTGTAGCGCTCGGAGAGCTTATCGGGCGCAGTTCTGCGAAGTCTGCCAACGAGCAAGATAGCAATATGCTCGGTATCGAGAATATCGTCCTTGATAGCACCCGTCATAGCGAGGTTTTCGCCGACTATTCTATCTTCAAACTTCGGCCACAAAACGCCCGGCATATCAAGAAGATCAATGCCGATCGTCGTGGGTATCCACTGTTTTGTGCGCGTAACGCCCGGTCTGTCCTCAACCTTCGCCTTGCCCGAACCTGCAAGCTTGTTAATAAGCGAGGATTTTCCGACGTTCGGTATGCCAACCATCATCGCGCGAACGTGACGTCCGCTCATTCCCTTCGACTCATAGCGCTCAAGCTTTTCTTCAAGCACACGCTTGATCGCAGGCTCGATCGCGTTCATATTCGCGCCGTCGCGGCAGTCGTAGAAGATTGCTTCCTTACCCTGCGACTTGTAGTAATCGCGCCACAGCTTGCTTATCTCGGGATCTGCAAGTCCCGATTTTGAAAGCACAGTCAGGCGCGGCTTGTTCTCGCAAAGACGCTCGAGATCGGGATTCTTCGAGCTTTGCGGTATACGCGCATCGAGTATTTCTATAACTATGTCAACAAGCGGCAGACATTCCGTGATAAGCCGCTTGGTTTTGGCCATATGGCCGGGAAACCACTGTATTACTTCAGATGGCATAGCCGCCTCCTTATTTTATCGCTCCGAACTTATCAAGCGGAGTCACGCGAAACAGAACACGTCCGAATATAAATCTAGTATCAACAAAGCCTATATCCGAGTCGCGGCTGTCGTTTGAATGGTTTCGGTTGTCGCCCATAACGAAAACGTGTCCCTCGGGAACTGTTATCGGGAACTGCACGTCATACTCGCGCATACGGTATCCCTGCAGGTAGTTAACGTACGGCTCATCGAGCTCAACGCCGTCCACAAAGACGCGCCACATATCAAAATCAATGTCAACGACCTGTCCCTCGGTTGCAATAACACGCTTTACAATTCCACCCTCAACACGGCTGTCAGGCGACTGAAACACAACGATATCGCCCTGCTTTGGCGTGTAAAAAAGATTGCTTACAACAAGAGTTTCACCGTCGTGAAGCGTCTGATTCATCGACGGTCCGTCGACGTATGCAATACGTACGAGAAAAGTAAAGATGAGCAGTATCGCCGATATGGTAACGACGAATATCTCAACCCAATCGTAAAGCTCACGAACGAGTTTTTTCGCTCTCTGCGTGCCGTTGTCGGGCATATTTTCTTCGTTTGGTGTAATATTTTCATTCGGAGATGTGTTCATTGTTTGTTTCTCCTTTTCAAAATGCGGATTATTTCTCTATCATATAGGAGAACAGATCCTGTCCGTGCTCGATGTAAAGTCCTGCAGCCTCACAGCTTTCCTCCGTGAAGCATTCGACGCCGTCCTTCCTTTCCTTCGAGGAATAAATAAAGAACGGAACGGGCTCCATGGAATGTGTGCGAAGCGCAAGCGGCGTGGGATGATCGGGAAGAACCATTATCTTGTAGTCCTCGCCCGTGGATTCGAGATACTCGTATACGGGGCGGAGAATAAGCTCGTCGATCTTTTCAATAGAGAGCACCTTATTGTCGATCTCCGCTCTGTGGCCGCACTCGTCGGGCGCTTCAACGTGAACGTAAACGAGCCCCTTTTCATTTTCAAACGCCTCGATAGCCGCATCTGCCTTACCGGTGAAATTGGTGTGCACGTTGCCCGTCGCGCCTTCAACGTCGATAGACTGAAGTCCCGCACAGATACCGATTCCCTTGATAAGGTCAACGGCAGA
Source organism: Candidatus Flemingiibacterium sp. (assembly GCA_045634005.1). Classification (GTDB taxonomy): domain Bacteria; phylum Bacillota; class Clostridia; order Oscillospirales; family CAG-272; genus Flemingiibacterium. Next base: position 6,155 of record JAZQZL010000069.1, read on the forward strand.
AATAACCGCACCGCTGATGCCCCACTTTTCGTAGAAGCTCGGAAGCATAGGCTTTTTGCCGGGGCTCCACAGCCAGATGGAGTTCGCAGGACGCAGACCGCGTGCGCGGCGCGCCTCGTTTATCGGGTGATGGTTTAAAATATCATAGCTCGCGCGCATAAGCTCATAGAAGGGCTTGCCTGCCTCGCCGCTCGGCAGATACTCGCCGATACGCTTGCCGAGAATATCGTGCGGACGCATAAAATTATACTCGCTCGGAGTATTGTTCCATATCATACAGTGACGGTAGCTGACGCCAGTGTAGAAGTGACGGAACTCGGTTCCGAATCTCTCCTCCATTGCACGCATAAGCTCGCTTGCTTCTTCGGTGGTGATCTCGTCTGCGGAGTGGTCGAGAATTATCTTATCGTCGTAATTCTCCTCCTCTTCGCTTATAGTTACCACGTTGCAGCGATATGCGGTATCCTCGGGGCGCATCGTAAGTCCCATAGAAACTGCCTCAAGCGGAGAACGTCCCTTGCTGTAGATTTTGGGGTCGTACGAAAGCACGGCGATGTTCGCGGTGTCAGACTCGGGAACCATTCCCTCGGGAACGTTCGAAACGGTGCCGCAAAGAGATTTTTTGGCGAGCTCATCCATCATCGGCTTGTTAGCAGCCTCCATAGGAGTTTTGTCGCCAAGCGCTTCGATCTTATAATCTGCCATACCGTCGCAGAGTAAAACAAAATATTTCATAATAACGTTGTCCTTCAAAAATAAGTCATTTGGAATAGAATCTTAAACATAACTATTCATTATATATTATATCACAAAAAAACGCAAATCACAATTGCGAATACGGATAAATTTTTAGCCAAAAAACGCGCTTGAGATGTTGATTTTCCCAAGCGCGTCCGTAATATATTATTTTTCGAGTTATTTTCGCTTCTCCCGAATGCGTGCAAAAAACTCCTGCAAAAGCGCAGACGCTTCCCTTTCGCACACACCGAAAACCATCTCCGGCTTGTGGTTGAGCGGATAGAAATTAAGGTTCAGCACGCTTCCCATAGCGCCTGCCTTTGCATCCTTTGCGCCGACCACGACTCGCTTTATACGCGAGTTGACTATCGCTCCGGCACACATTGTGCACGGCTCGAGGGTTACGTACAGATCGCATTTATGAAGCCGCCAGCCGCCAAGTCTTTTGCAAGCCGCATCTATAGCGAGCAGCTCTGCGTGAGCAAGCGCGTTTTTGTCGCATTCGCGACGGTTGTACGCCTCCGCGATTATCTCGCCGTCAAGCACGACGAGGGCACCCACAGGCACCTCTCCGATAGCCGCCGCCTCACCTGCAAGCTCGAGCGCGCGACGCATAAATCTTTCGTCACTCTGCATCTGTGCTTTCCTCCGCCACTGCCTTCGGTGCTACAAGCCACGCATTCGGAAGCCGTCTGCCGTAGGTGGGGTTAAGTGAGCTGTTTTTGTTTAAAACCTCGTCGTTATATGCAAGCACGCTCGACGAGCCGCCGTCACAGCACGCGGCATTTACAATTCCGTATTTTAAAAGGACCTCCGTAAGATCGCCCATCGTACAGCCGATGCTCCACGCAGGCTGTCTGCCGTCGATAACGAGGAACGCGATAACGCCGTCCTCGCGCTGACCGATAGCGGTACGCGGCTGTATGCCGTAGCCGCCCGAGCCCTGTATCTGTGCCTCGCCGTCCGCAATGAGCACGGGACCGAACTGTATACCTGCACGGATATTATAATTTTCCCAATCCTTGACGTTTCCGACGACAAGCTTATCGTCCTCAGTCAGAAGTACCGCGCCGTAAAAATCGACCGCGTGACCCCAATATTCGCCGTCGGAGTAGGAAAGTCCCATTATATCTCCTCCGTGTCCCGAGTCGTTCGGGTCAGAAAAGCCACTCGCATTGATGCCTGCGATAGCGCCGTAGTGCGACATCATCGCCTTTATACGAAGGCCCTCCACGTGCTTGTATGGCGTTGTTCCGAGATACACGCGCGAGGGATCGTCAATAAGCATAATAAGTCCCTTATACGCCGCGCCCTCGATTTCGGAAATAACTATTCCCTGCTCGATATCGTTGACTAAAACGTTGTAGCCTGCATAATCCGGCTCACCGACTGTAAGCTTACTCTGCCCGAGAATGTCCTCGATAACCGGCTCGTCAGAGATGTCAGGATCGTCGGTCAGATGCTCCGAACCGCCGACAACCTCGGAGGTATCGGTCATCTGTGCCATAACATCATCAATTATATTTTTCGGAATAAATGCCGTGGCGAGCCATTGATGGTCCGCCGTGGTCATAGCGGTTTCAATATATATCGTGCGCCAATATTTTATAAACGGTATGCCCGAAAACACGAACGTCAAATAAGCTGTCGCTATAAGAATGAGCGCTATAAGCGGTATAAGCACGCGCTTTTTGCGAATAATACGCCAAAAGCCACCGCTCTTTTGAGGCGAGCGCTTGCTCTGTGTCACAGTATTCTCCTCCTGCCGTTTTTCAAGTTTACTACATACCATTATAGAATATGCTACCGAATTGCGTGTTAATAATGTGTAAAATTTTATCATATTTTCGTGCCTTTTTGAAAACGCCGCTCTTTGTGCCACACTGCGCAAATATTGTTACTCATACAAAAGCCGCGTGTGCGCAAATTAGTTTCGCGGCGTTTTTCGCCTGATTCGATTACGTGCAGCTTGGAGAAAATTACAATGATAACAACAAATAAAAACCGCCTGTCGCGTAGACTCACGTCGACGGTCTGTGCCGCCCTTTTATTTATACTATCAAGCACAGGAACACCGCTTCACGCCACAAGCGCTAATATAAAGCTCATCCCCGGCGGTGTACCGTTCGGTGTCAAGCTTTACGCAGAGGGTGTTTCGGTCGTGGGCATCGCCGACGTAAAATGCGCCGCAGAGAGCGTAAGCCCTGCGCGTGACGCAGGCATCCTTGAAAAGGATATAATTTTAGCTCTCAACGGCAAAAGCGTTAGTGCAGCAACAGAGGTATCCGACATCGTATCGGCGAGCGAGGGTGCTTCGATAGAGGTAACGGTGCAGCGGGGGAGCGAGCAGTTTACAACGTCGCTTACACCCGTACGCTCAAATGAGGACGGGAAATACAAGGCAGGACTTTTAATTCGCGACGGCGCGGCAGGAATCGGCACGGTAACGTACGTCGATCCTGACGACGGAAGCTTCGCAGGCCTCGGGCACGGAATATGTGAAGGGGGCACTGCCGAGCTTGCGCCCTTGAAGCGCGGCGCAGTCGTCAACGTCACGGTAAGCGGCATCACAAAAGGTCAGATAGGCGCACCGGGTGAACTCAAGGGATATTTCAGTTCTGGTAAGATCGGAACGCTTTTCAGTAACACCGAATGCGGTGTCTACGGCATTTTCGCGAAATATCCCGACGGACTTTCCTTGGAGGCGGTCGAAGTAGCCCCCGCGGGCGAAATATGCGTTGGTGATGCCGAGCTTTGGTGTACCACCGACAGCGGCGGCATCGGCAAGTACGCAGTTAAGATAAGCGAGGTCGACCACTCGGGCAGAAGCGTCAAGAATTTCGTAGTGACGGTCACCGATCCGGCGCTTCTTGAAAGGACGGGCGGTATCGTTCAGGGAATGTCTGGCTCGCCGATCTTACAAAACGGCAAGCTCGTCGGCGCCCTGACGCACGTGCTCGTCAACGACCCGACACGCGGATACGGGATTTTTATTGAGAATATGCTCGCGGCAGCAAAGTAAAAAGATCAAAATAGAAAAGTGGCAGAATAATCTGCCACTTTCATATTTTACAGCATTGTTTTTTGTATTCTTTCAAGGAAATACCGGTATGATACTTAAAAAATTTGCGCATTAATTCCGGAGAGCCAAAATCCAATTTCTGCGCAATCTCTTTTGTTGAAAACGTTGAATTTCCGATCAAGCGCCTGATTTCGGTAATTCGTATTTCCGCTATAATATCGTTTAGGCATTTACCGCTGTATTTTTTCACCGTGCGATTCAAGTGTGCTACACTGCAATTCATAGCATTTGCCGTAATTTGAGCATTTATATTGGATACGGCATTTTGTTCTATCCATTTCCGACACCTCTGATACAGGCCGAGATCCGCAGGATGAGAATCACACAAATTATTCAGCGTATTCAGCACATTGAGAAGCAGCCCCTCATTAACCCCTGAAATCAAACCCGATAAAAAACAGTTATCGTAAATTTTTTTGATATATTGGGCTATTTCAAAAGTGGGCTTGATAATTCGGATGCTTTCATCGAATAGCAGGATCTCATCCGAATAATCATAAGTTATCTCAATTAAATTTGCGCAGTCGGAGGAAGAAAGCGTAAAATTGCCAAACCTTGAAATATGCAAAACGCTTCCGGCGGATACTTTTTTGTTATTCAGAAAAACATTGCCTGCCTCAACAAAAAATAGGACGTGCGTTTGTGCAAGATTACATTGGTAAAGAAATTTGTTATTTAAATGATGGTATTCCACTTTAGAGATGTTGAGGAAGGTTTGTTTGATCGTTCTTTCGCCGTTCAGATATTTTTTGTCGCCATTATCAATATAAATCATATCGCATTTTTCCTGTTTATGTTGTTTTTTTCTATTGATAAAATAATTGCCAGATGTTATTATTATACTGTAGTACAGTATAATTTTCAAGAGAGAAGGAGAAAATTTATGGTATTAAAGATAACAAAAAAGTATTTGATTTTTCCTGTAAACACTCTTTGCTCAAAAAAGACGGTGTCCTTTAAATCAAACGGCGAAACAGTGTATAAACTAAATATAAAGCTTGACAATTTTAGTCCGAATTTTTATTCTTACATAGACCTTTCAAGATTTATCGGACAAACACTAGATATCCTTGTATCACCCGAAATGAAGCTGGAATTTCGTGAGTCCGATGAAATAGACATTGATAATCTGTATCATGAGCCTATGCGTCCGCAAGTTCATTTCACAACAAAGAACGGTTGGATAAATGACCCGAACGGTCTTATCAATATTGATGGAACGTACCACCTGTTTTATCAGTACAATCCAACGGAGCCAAATTGGGATAACATGCATTGGGGTCATGCGCAAAGTAAAGATCTGATTCATTGGGAGGAAAAAGATACATCACTTTTCCCTGACGAGCGCGGAACTATGTTCTCGGGATGCGCCATTCTGGACAAAAACAACCTTATCGTAAAAAACGATGACGGCAGGAAAGCAGCACTGTTATTTTATACAACAACCAATCCTTTCTGCCAGCATATGTCATATTCCAATGACGGATTCAAAACGATTGAACGCTATAGAACAGAGCCCGTAGTCCCACATATTGCGGGACGGAACCGCGATCCCAAAGTAGTATTTTGCGATGAGCTTGACTGCTATGTTATGGTTCTTTATCTGGAAAAAGGAGAGTACTGTATTTTCAAATCGGATAATTTAGTCGATTGGAGCGAGCTGCAACGCGTACAGTTTACCGGCGAAAGAGAATGCCCGGATATCTTCCCGATCGAAAGCGACAACGGCGAGCGCAAATGGGTTTTGATGGGTGCCGGCGATAAATATTTGGTTGGCAATTTTGAAAACGGAAAATTCGTTCCCGAGCAATCCGTGTTATCACTGCATTACGGAAATATCGGTTACGCGGGACAGTCTTTCAGTAATTTGCCGAACGGACGAATCGTAAGAGTGGTTTGGGATCGCTGGCATTTGCCCACATTTAATTTTTGCGGTCAAATGGGCATTCCAATGGAGCTGTCACTCAGTAAATATAATGGGATATACTATCTCCAAGCATATCCCGTTGACGAAATCAAATGTATTTATAATGACACAAAAGCATACGGCAATATTGCGATTTCTCCGAACTCAGCGTTCGTTGAAGAACTCAAAACCACCGCACAGTTGTTGAAGATCAAGAGCGGAAATTTAAAGAGCGGTAAAATGACCGTCAGTGTATTTGGCAAAGAAATCAGCTTTGACTTTTCAAACAATACAATGACTATAGGTGATTGTAAAGCACCTATCTCCCTGACACACGGCAAATTTGATATCACCGCTATTGTAGATCGAGCAAGCTTGGAGATATTTGCTGATGGCGGTAAAATATTCGTACCTTGTCTGGATGAAGATTCAGTAAGCGATTTTAACATTCCTTACCTTACTATTCAAGCGGATAGAGAAATAACATTAGAAAGTGTATCGGTCACTTCTCTTGATTCGATATGGGATTAATACAGTAACCAAATCTAAATAAAATAAAGAAAAATGCTCACCACAACGTATAGGTGAGCATTTTTATTATTTATCTCTGTACTCTGCCCGAGCCGTCCCCGCCCATAAGAGAGAGAATGTCGGCTGGCTTCGAGAGGTTGACGTCAAGCTCTATCGTCTGCTTAAGGCAGGATGCCGCCGCAGCGTATTCGATAGTCTTCTGTTCGTCAAAGCCGTTTATAATGCCGTAGATAAGACCTGCACCGAACGAGTCGCCGCCGCCTACGCGGTCTACTATGTGGATGCGATATTCCTTCGAGAAATATGCCTTCCCGTCCTTGTAAAGAAGTGCGGACCAGTCGTTGTCGGATGCACTGATACTCTTGCGAAGCGTGATCGCAACGGCTCCGATGCCGTACTTTTTCGAGATTTTATCCGCAACCTCAATGTATCCCTCACGGCTGAGCTTACCCGAGATGATGTCCGTGTCAGATGCGTGTATGTCGAGCACGTCGGATGCATCCTCCTCGTTTGCGATAAGCACGTCAACGTATTGGAGCAGCTTTTCCATCGTCACTTTAGCCTCTGCACGCGACCAGAGATTCTTGCGGTAGTTTAGGTCACAGCTGACCGTAAGACCGAGCTTCTTTGCCATCTTACACGCCTCAAGGCATATCTCGGGGAGCGCTCCGCCAAGCGCCGGAGTAATGCCGGTGAAGTGGAAGTGCGCTGCATCCTTCATTATTTCATCCCAATTGTAGTCGTCGGGATTTGACTCGCAGAACGCGGAATTCTTACGGTCGTAAACTATCTTCGACGGTCTTTGCGAAGCGCCCTTTTCGAGATAGAAAAGTCCGATTCGATCGCCGCCGTATGCGATATGATCGGTTCCGACCGAGTACTTTTTAAGCGTTGCGAGCGCACACTCGGAGATAAGATTTTCCGGAAGCTTCGTTACAAACTGCGTCGGCACGCCCATATACGAAAGCGAGGTGCAAACGTTTGCCTCAGCGCCGGTATAGAACACCTCAAATCTGTTTGCCTGAATAAACTTTAAATACCCTTCGGGATTAAGGCGCATAATATAGTCGCCAAAGCCAATTACCTTTTTCATATTAACCTCCGAAATTACTGTTCTTCGCCCTCGAAGTAGTCCGCAAGATCGCCAAGGCGTGCGTAGTAGAGCGCGTCCTTGCCGCGAATACCGCTTTCACCGTGCGGCTTGTCGGGATAAAGCTCACTGTTTGACCAGATCATAAAGAGCTCGCCCTTGTAGTTGATGACGTCGTAGTAAACGATACCGTACTTGTCAACGACGGTGAATATCTCCTCGTACTTCGAAACGTCCTCGCCCTCACCGAGCATAAGTCGTATGTTGTTTCTGTCGCGGCCCATTAAATTGGGCTTAAGTCCGAATGCGGAGTATGCCATAAGCACGCGGCCGTTGTACTCAAGCATCTGCGGACGGGTTTCAACAAGAGGAACTCTCGTTGGCGTTTCACAGAACGTCTTACCAAGATCGTGCGACACGTAATAGTTGCAGTCCTGTGCAGCGCGAAGAAGCGCATACATCTCGCCCTTCACTATCGCTATCTGGCACTCGTAGGAGGCGATTTTCGGGATAATGCCCTGGAACTCGTATGTAACGCCGTCGGTGCACCTCCAGATGATAGGCTGCGAGCAGCCCGAGGTGATGCAGCCGTAGTACGCGCCCTCATAGAAGCAGGGTTTTGCGACGTTGATAATGTTTTCGCGACAGTCGAAATCGAGATTGAAGCCGCTCATACCGTTCTTCGTCAGATATTCTGCAACAGCTTCCTTCGTAAGATTAACGGGCTTGGAATCTGCATCGAATTTGCACTTTATCGGATTTATCCTCGACATCTCATTCGTATCGGGATCGAAATCGAGATAGTAATACTCGCTCGCGTTTGCAAGGAAGTATATTCTCACCTTGCCGTCAAGGAAAACCGAGCTTGCATCAACGGGATTTATATAGGTAACGCCGTCGATTACGTCGCCGCTGTCCATAAGAACGATATTCTCCGCCTTGTGCGGCTGCATTATCGGCATCTTCATGATCATCATCGTGCTGAACTGCTCGCCATAGCTTCGTCTGCCCGCATGATACGGCGTATAAAGCATACCGCGCTCGCCGTCAAAGCAGCTTATCGGTGCGCTCGACGAGGTGAGATTTGCGGTGTCGCTCACGCACACTCTGTGGTCGATTATAATATGCCGCCATTCCTCGTTTGTTCTCTTTGCCATCTTATTTACCTGCCTTCTCGCATATCGAAATGCATTTTAATATGTTTTCTCTTACGGTTTTACTGTCACCGGACGTGAGTGCCGACTTCGGAGCCATAAAGCTTCCGCCGCACGCAAGCACGTTCTTCTGCGAAATATATTTTTCAAAATTATCCATAGTGATGCCGCCCGTCGGGATGAATACGTTGTCCGCAAGCGCGCCTGCGTAGAGCTTCAAAACGTCCGTGCCGCCCATTGCCTCTGCCGGGAAGAATTTGACCGTAGTTATACCAAGCTCCCCCGCCATAAACGCCTCAGTCGGAGTTGCAACACCCGGCAAAAAGAGCATTCCGCGCTCTTTCGCCTTCTTGATGAGCGCCGCGTCAAGCCAAGGCGAAACACAGAAATCCGCTCCGTTTTTGATCGCAGTATCAAGGCGCTCTTCATTTGTAACCGTGCCTGCGCCGACGATGATATCGGGATAATTCTCCTTCACCGCTTTGATTGCCTTCGGTGCGAAATCATTGCGAAGGGTGATCTCAATGCACTTAAGCGGAGTTCCCGAGATAGCATCCATAAGGGTTTCAAGCTCGGTTTCATCGGCGATCGCCACCACGGGAATAACGCCGATATTCTTGAGTGCGCCGCCAAATTTTTCGTAAAACAGATCCATAGCAAATCTCCTTGAATATTTATATCTCTAACTTAATCATACACGTCAATTTTTAAAATGTAAATAGCAAAAATCGCTTGATTTTTAACTTAAATTGCTGTATAATAGCATTGAGGTGATATCGTGCTTCAGATCAACGAATACTTTTACCGCCTTGTCGGCAAGGACGACTTCGTGCAAAAGAACCATTCGCACAACGAGATTGAATTTATACAGGTCATAAGCGGCGACGGCACCGTTTTGAAAAACGACAAAACGTATCTTCTGCAAAGCCAGCATATTTACGTCATAGACGCGCGAAATGCGCACATCGTCTATCCACAGCCGGACGACTGCAGCGGCTACGTAAGGAACAAAATCGTAATAAATGCAGATTCGTTCGAGCGCTTTTTTAGGGATCTCGGAATGGAAGCGGTGATAGAAACGCTTTTCGAGTCCTCACCTATCTCGACCGCACAAATACCAGAGATAGACGGTATATTCAAGAGAGTATCGGAGCTTTGCAGCAGCAAAAAGCCCGAGAACATCGGATTTGCTCACGGATACTTAACAGAGCTGATACATCTTATTTATTCAAATGCAAGTACGGGTGTACGCGACGAAAAGAAGAACACCGTTCAGAAAATGCTCGACGTTATAAATCAAACCGAAGGCATTACGTCACTTTCCGAAATAAGCGAAGCATTGCATATGGACAAGCACTATCTCTGCCGCACGTTCAAGCAGAAAACCGGCACCAACCTTTCGTCGTACCTTTCCGACAAGGTATTTGAAAAATGCTGTAAGCTGCTACAAAGCACGTCCTACTCGCTGGAGCAGGTATCAGCGCTGTGCGGTTTTTCCTCGTCGGCATCGCTCACGCGCTTTTTCAAAAGCAAGTGCGGCATAGCACCGTCCGCATACCGCAAGGAGCGCTCGTCGACGGTAAGGCTTTATTTTTAAATCGCGCACAGTAAAAAAGCCGCCGAAAGTTCCTGCTTGTCGTAATTTTTGCGGTTGCTCTCATACGCCTTGACAAAGCCGCGCTGCGCGTGATATAATTGTATCAACAAAATAAAAAAAGGAGAATCCTTTATATGAACTACGGAATGGAAATGACCCAGATAAACGACGCTCTCACGCAAACTGCGGCTTGCGGAAGCGCGGCTGTCTACGATCAGCCAAACGGACTTGTGTTCGTTTCGTATTTGACCGGCGTTAAGAAGCGCTACGGCGAATCCTGCGGCAAGCTTTGCCTGTCGGTATTCTCACCCTCGCAGCCTCACAACGTACGTCACCGCGTGCTTGACACAGGTGTTGGCGCATCAAGAGGCCTTCTCTGCACCGCGATCTACCTCGTAGGCGACTCGAGAGTCCGCCTTATCTTCTCGACCACGCGTGGCGAGCTTGCAACCTACTACCGCGACTACGACTTCATCTCCGATACCGTTTCCGAGAGAAAAGAGGTATTCCTTCGCACCGAGAACGGCGACGTTCGTCTTAACAAGCACACCTACGCCGAGTACCTCGCAGCGCACGGTCTGCCGCTCAAGGTTGCTTCGGATCCCATCATAAACAAGGTTACAAGATACAACGGCAAGCTTTACACCGCCGTTTCCAACGACTACGAGGGCTATCCTACCCTTTGCACGATCGAGGACAACATTCTCGTTCCGTTCGCACACTGCCCCGAGCTTATGACGTACGAGTTCCGCTACTATATGAGCGACGACGGAATCTTCGGTATGTACCGTTTCCCGCCGGATGACCACGGCACCGGTCACGCGGCATACACCGTATCGAAGGACGGCGGTAAGACCTGGAACACCACCATCTTCGAGGACGGCGTTCAGTCCCGCCCCGACATCACCGAGTACTACGGCAAGCCGCTTATCGTATATAACTACAAGAGCGACAAGTCGCGCGAGAACTTCCCGAAGATGCACAACTTCAGAAACTCGATAAAGATGGTATACGACGGAAAGGTCATCTTCGACTTCTTCTCGAAGTACGGCATCGTAGAGCACGAGCTCGTTAACGTCTACAACGACCTCTATATGGTATTCTCCAACTGTCCGCAGGCACTCTCCACCGCAAACGGCGGCGCGTGGGTTGAAAACGGTCATCCCGTTGAGCAGGGCAAGGAGGCTATCCAGTGGGTTAAGCTCGGATATATGCTCGGTGAAGAAAACAACTGAATAAAAAAGCGCTCATCGGTTTTCCGATGAGCGTCTTTTTGCTTATTTTATTTTCTTGCAACGCCGGTTTTGCGCGCGGCATCTGCCACCGCTTCGGCGACCGCCTTGCCAACGCGAAGGTCAAACGCACGGGGGATTACGTAATCGGGTGAGAGCTCCTCGTCCGACACAAGCGAAGCTATAGCAAGCGACGCGGCAAGCTGCATCTCGTCGTTGATCTGACTTGCGCAAACGTCAAGCGCACCTCTGAATATGCCCGGAAAGGCAAGTACGTTGTTTATCTGATTTTTGAAGTCCGAGCGTCCCGTTCCGACGATATAGGCGCCTGCCTCAAGCGCTTCGTCCGGGAATATCTCGGGAGTGGGATTTGCCATCGGGAAAACGATAGATTTGTCCGCCATAGACGCCACCATATCCTTCGATACAACACCCGGAGCGGATACTCCAACGAATACGTCAGCGCCGCGCATAGCGTCAGCGAGCGTACCCGTGATCTTATTTTTATTCGTGATACGGCTCATCTTTTCGTGAGCGGGCGAAAGCCCCTCCATACCCTCGGCGATAATACCGAAGCGGTCGCAGAGAATTACGTCGCCAACACCGAGTCGCAACAGATGATTTGCGATAGCCGTGCCCGCGCTGCCCGCGCCGTTGATAACACAGCGCATATCGGCAAGCGCCTTGCCTGCACATTTTGCGGCGTTGATAAGCGCCGAGCCTACGACGATAGCCGTACCGTGCTGGTCGTCGTGGAAAACGGGAACGTCGCATATCGCCTTTAATTTTTCCTCTATCTCAAAGCAACGCGGTGCGGAGATATCCTCGAGATTTATACCGCCAAAGCTGCCCGAAATGAGGTACACCGTGCGAACGATCTCGTCAACGTCCTTGGAGCGAACGCATATCGGGAACGCATCAACGTCAGCGAAGGTCTTGAAAAGCGCGCATTTGCCCTCCATTACGGGCATTCCTGCCTCGGGGCCTATATCGCCAAGTCCGAGCACCGCCGTACCGTCGGTTATAACCGCTACGATATTGTGGCGGCGCGTAAGCTCGTACGACTTACTTACGTCCTTCTGTATCTCAAGGCAAGGCTCTGCAACTCCGGGAGTGTACGCCACCGACAGCTCCTCGGCGTTTGTGATCGGCACTCTTGATACTACCTCAATTTTTCCCTTCCACTCGCGGTGAGCGGCAACTGCTAACGCTTTCTTATCCATTGTTTTCCTCCAAGCGTGAATTTTCAATATTAAGTATAGCACACCAAAGAAAAAAAGTAAATAGAAATAATAAAAAAGAACAGAGAGTTTGAAGCTCTCTGTTCTTTGCTGTAAAATAACCGCAGCTTACTTGATATCAAGTAGCTTCTCCGCATTTTCGCGAGCGATTTTCTTAAAGGTAGTTTCGCTGATCTTACCCTGCTCCTTCCAGGAGATGAGCAGCGGACCGAGCGGATCCTGGAAGCCCTTACCGATAATGTCGGTGCCGTAGTAGAGTCTGTCCTCAAACTCGGAGAGGAATCTCGGGCCGTAGTTCTCGTCGCGCGCGATCGCGTTGAACGCGGTCGGGTCGGAAAGGTCGCCGTGGAGATTCGGGTACAGGCGCAGAAGCTTCGGCACTACGCCCTCCTCGTCGATAGGGCCGTCCGGCATCTTGCAGACCTGCTTGTAGTTGACCATATAGAACGCTCTCGAAGCAACTCGCTCAAGTCTGCCTATCTCGCTCCAGAATACAGGACCGTGTCCGAAGATCTGAAGATTCGGATAAGCGAGAAGCGTCCACTCAAGGAACGGAAGTCCTGCTTCGTCGTAAAGACCGAAGTCGCCGCCAATCTGTGCGGAGCCGTCGTAAACGAGCGGCAGACCGACCTTTTCGGTGCACTTGAAGAGATTCTGCACGAGCGGATCCATCATAGAAAGATTCGGCATTACCTCGCCGACGCCCTTACAGCCTGCATCCTTGTACGCCTGAAGCACATTGTCAAGCTTTGCATCGGGCGAGTTGGAAATGCAGCGAGGGTCAACGTTACAGTACGGGATAAAACGGTCGGGATGGTTTTCTGCAATCTCGATGATGTCGTCAACCGACTGCGGCAGATAGATCTCCGCGTTTACCATCGGCAGAAGAACGCCCATATCGATCTTGCATCTGTCATAAACCTCAATAAGCTCGTCAGGTGTAGGAAGCTTAATAAAAGCCTTGGGCTTAATGCGCGCAACGTGCGCGTGAATATCTATAAACATATTTTACACCTCTGTGGTTTATAAAAACAAAACGCATCACCGCTCGGACGGTGTTACCCGTCCGAGTGGCCGATGCGTACGTTAATTATTCGGCGTAGCCGAGGGTGGTGTAGTAAGCAAGGTTGGTCTGACGGTTGTCAAGTCTGCCGTACTGTACTACGATGTTACCCGTAGATGCGAGCTTCATAGCATACTGCTCCTCGAGCGGTATGTCAACGCCGCACATATCGTTAAGGTTGTTCATTCTGAAGCAGCGTACACGCTTTGCGCCAACATTCCACTTAATGGTGTTGCATACGTCCTTATCGGGGAAGTAAAGCGTTACGTCGATGGTTACGTCAAAATCGTTATCGTTAACTACGATAACAGACTCGTGACCCTTAAGCTCACCTTCGCCGGGAGGCGGAAGCTCGCAGTCGGGAATGAGCCAGTTCATCTTTCCAATTCCATTAGAAGTCAAGCTCAATCAGTCCCTTCTTAAGATAATCGGTGTAGCTGTCTACGCCATTCTTGGTGATTGCGCAGCCCTTTTCCCAACGGCAGCCGAAGGTGTCGCCGGAGATGAAGGTGTCGATCTGGAAGGTCATGTTTTCCTTAAGCGGATACTCGGAGCTGGTCTCCATCCAAGGAGCCTCAACCTCGATCATACCGGTACCGTGGCAGGGACCGTATACGAATCTTTCCTTCATACCGTTGTCAACGAAGAGCTTGTAGAAGCCCTTAGCAACGTCACTTGCCATTACGCCAGCCTTGAGCTGAGCCTCGGTCCACTCGTGAGCCTTAAGGCAGAACTCAACGATCTCGCGGCGCTCGCCCTCGAGCTTGCCCATAACAACGGGAAGACCGATGGAGGGAGAATAACCGTCGATCTTTGCAGAGAGGTTAAGCTGAACGATATCGCCCTTACCGATTACGCGGTAGCCGGAACGGGAGATAGCGTGACGGGTGGAAGCCTCGGAGAATACGTACATAGGAAGACCCTCGTACTCTGCGCCCTCCTCGTAGATAACCTGCTGAGCAACACCAACCATTGCAAGCTCGGTAACACCGGGCTTAAGGCGGCGGATAACCTCATCGGTAGCCTTCTCGATAATGCGGAAGCCTTCCTTCATGCAGGCAATCTCGTTTGCGGACTTGATGGAGCGAAGAGCAACCATGATGTCAGCGCAGGTGGAGATTTCAGCCTCAGGATAGCTTTCCTTAAGACCGTCGAGAATCGGGAGAGTGCACTCAACGTAGCTTCCGAGACCGATCTTGATCTTGTCGCCGGTTACGCCGAGGTTCTTGAATACATCGCGGAAGGTAGAAGCCTGAAGCTCAGGATAAGAGGGGTCTGCAGACTCTCTGAACTCGCGAAGAACGAAAATCTTGTCGAGCTTGTTTCTGTCAGCACCGAAAACAGCGGACTCGGGACCAACGAGAAGTGCAGCATCGCCGTTTGCGGAAATTGCTACGCCTGCTCTTTCGAAAAGGGGCCAGAAGCCGGAGAAGTAACGAGCGTTAGCGTAGTCGGACTCGGTGCTCACTACGAGCATTACGTCAAGACCGCGGTCAGCTACCATCTTGGCAGCCTTCGCTACTCTCTCTCTGTATTCGTTGTCTGGGATACAAATTCTTGCCATGGTAAAATACCTCCATAAATTTTATTTTTCGTACATATTGTACCATAAAACATATTATTTGTCTTTGCACTATCGTCAATTGTTTTTGCACAATCGTAAATTCTTTTGCTAATGTGGACGAAATTAGTGCAAAATCAGTTCGCGCCTGACATTTTAAGCTTCGCAAGACCGCCCTCTGCTGTTTCCTTATACTGATGCGAGATGTCAAGTCCCGTCTGCTTCATAACCGCGATGACCTTGTCAAGCGATATCTTTCTCGAATCGGACAAAAAGCTTGCAAGGCTGACTGCGTTGATAGCTCTCATCGCCGCGACCGCGTTACGCTCGATGCAGGGTATCTGAACGAGTCCGCAAATGGGGTCACAGGTAAGTCCGAGGTGATGCTCTATGGCTATCTCCGCCGCATATTCGATCTTATCGAGCGAGAGCCCAAAAAGCTCTGCAAGAGCTGCCGCTGCCATAGCGCACGCGCTGCCGATCTCTGCCTGACAGCCGCATTCGCTGCCGGAGATGGACGCGTTGGTTTTTATAAGATTTCCGACGAGTCCGCCTGCCGCAAGCGCGTGAACGATCTCCGTGTCAGAGTATCCGCGCTTTTGCTGCTGATAGTAAAGTGCCGCCGGCACAACGCCGGACGCTCCACACGTCGGCGCGGTAACAATACGCTCTGCGCACGCATTCTGCTCGGCAACGGCAAACGCAAACGCACAAACCATTCGGTTTTCTCTCGTTTCCGCAGACTCATCAATATGCTGTGAGCTGTAAAGCTGCTTTGCACGCTTTTGCACCTCAAGTCCACCGGGGAGTATTCCCGTATCTGCAAGACCGTCGGCGATACTGCGCTTCATCTCGTGCCAGACGTACGTCAGATACTCGATTATCTCTCTTCCCTCAACCGCCTCTACGTACTGCCAAAGACGGAGATTTTCCCTCGTGCAGCAATCGGCGATGCTCTCAAAGGAAGCAACTCTGTAAATATCGTCGCCCTCGCCGAACTCCACGCCGTCAACAACGACCTTGCCGCCGCCGACGCTTAAGACGTGACTCCGGCCGTACTCCTTGCCGTTTTTGTATGCAAACAGCTCCATTGTGTTGGGGTGAATGAGAGGAATATCGCTCTTGTCAAACACTATCTCGCACGGTACGGGTGCAAGCGTTTTTTTGATAACCCTGTCCGTTCCGTGACCGACACCGGTCTTTGCAAGCGAGCCGTAAAGCACCGCCTTGAATGCATCTGCCTCGGGATACTTCTCGCGGAACATCTCGCAGGCGCGCTCCGGACCGATCGTGTGCGAGCTGGACGGACCGCATCCGACACGGTATATACCTGTGAGAGATTTCATACCCGTAGCGGGAACCGCCTTTTTCGGCTCATTTTTATCGTCCGAGAGGAAATAGTCAACGGACACGCCGAAGATTTTTGAAAGTTTCAGAATGTTCTCGGTCGACGGCAAAGCAAGTCCCGTTTCCCACTTGGATACGGCACGGTTGCTCACGCCGAGCATTGAGCCGAGCTTTTGCTGTGTAATGCCGTTTTCGCGGCGTAAAGCCGCAAATTTTGCGGCGAAATTTTTCTCTGTCATAGAGGGCCTCCGATTAGTGTTGTTCTACTGTAATTCTACTATATTTTTACCCACGTGTCAATAGAAAAAACAAAAATAATCAACCGAAAGTTGACAAAAAAAGAACGCCGTGCAATCACGGCGTTCCGTATGAGAATATCTTACTTAAGGAAAAGCTCGATAACGGGGATTTCCACGTTAGGCTTGATGGTAGGAAGAATAAGACGAAGCTCGTTGTTGCCCTTCTTGATAACCTCGTGACCGGCGTTAGTGTGGTCGATCACCTGACGCTTGAACTGGATCTCGCTTCCGTCGTGTAAGAACTGCGCGTACTCGACCTTATCGCCAAGATCGTCAAGAATAAGCTGGCCGAACGGATATGCGAAAAGATGAACGTAAAGGCGCTTGCCGTCATCGCTCTGTGTGTAGCGAACGTCGTCGGGCTTGCCCGCGAGAAGCTCCGGCTCCGCCATCGTACAGCCGTAGATCGAGCGGCTGTTGTACTTCATCCAATCGGCGTAAACCTTGAGAGCTGCTTCTGCGCGGTAGTCAAACGTACCGCGAGCGGTGGGGCCTACGTTCATAATGAGGTTGCCGCCGCACGCGACTGTATTGATAAGCGTGCGCAGAAGCATCTCGGGCGACTTCCACGTATGCTGATCGCGTGCGTAGCCCCAATGTCCGGAGAAGGTGTGGCAAACCTCCCACGTTATGTACTCGCCGGTTTCCTTGTGAGTAGCCCAGCTCTTTGGCTGCCACTGCTCGGGAGTAAAAAGGTCCTGCTCGATTCCGCAGCGGTCGTTGATAAGAATATGCGGCTGATACTTGCGAACAAGCTCGATAAGCTTTTCGGACTCCCACTCCTCCTTACCCTTACCCGCCATACGCATCCAAGGTTGATCGTCGTGCTTCTTATACTGCGGATAGCTGAAATCAAACCACAGAATATCTATCTTGCCGTAGTTCGTCATAAGCTCGGTGACCTGATTTCTCATATACTCGGCGTATACGGTCATATCGCGATCCTTGTCGATCTCGGGAGCATTCGGGTGATTGCGCAGCGGATGCGTGTTGTCGAGCGGGAACTCGGGATGCTGCCAGTCGAGAAGCGAATAGTAGAAGCCGATATGTATGCCTTCTGCACGGAATGCGTCAACGTACTCGCGTACGAGGTCTCGGCCTGCAGGAGTATTGGTAGCCTTAAAATCGGTGTACTTCGAATCGAAGAGGCAGAATCCGTCGTGATGCTTGGTGGTAAGAACAACGTATTTCATACCTGCAGCCTTTGCCTGACGCGCCCATTCTCTTGCGTCGTAAAGGTCGGGGTTAAAGTGCTCAAAATATACCATATACTGCTCGGGCGACATCGTTTCAAGACCTCTTACCCATTCACCGCGTGCGGGAAGTGCGTAAAGTCCCCAGTGAATGAACATACCGAATCGGTCGTGACGGAACCATTCGGAGTCGCCGGGAGTTTTGCGAACAACGTAGCTGGACATTTTTCGTCCTCCTGTTTATAAGAGTTGTTTAAACGGGTATCCCCGCCAATTTTATTATAAGTTATACCGCGGATATATGCAAGTAAAAAAACAGTTAAAAATATGAATTTTTCCGCAAATTGTATTTTTGTCCCCAAAGATTTTTTCATATTTACATATTTTTTCGAGGTAGAGTATTGCAATTTACAAAATTATGGTGTATCATATCATTGTCAGAAATGATTTCCGCGTGAAAATCCATATTCCAAATATGGATTTTACAGTATACAGACATAAACAAAAAAACGGAGTGTCAGTGATGATAATCAGAAAAAACTATGCCGCCATTGATATGATAAACGACGTCCATCTTCAAATGGTTGCCCTGGGTCACGCATCTACGGCGTCCGAGTGGGAGGGCAGCATCAAGTCGCCAATGTATGCAAGGCTTTATTACATCATCGGCGGTGATCCGTACGTTATCATAAACGGAGAGCGAACCGAGCTTCACCACGGTCACTGCTACCTGTTCCCGACGGGATTTTCCTTCCGCCACGCATGTGATACAACTATGGAGCAGCTTTATTTCCACATAAACTTAAACGATTACAACGGCACGGACCTGCTTCGTGCGTGTAAGGGTATGATGGAGTATGAGCTGCCAAGCGGAGCCATCGAGCGGACACTCGGGTATTTCTACAGCGAAAAGCTCGAGGACGCCCTTAAGCTACGTCAGGAGGTATACGATTCCCTCCTTGCGATGTTTGACAAATACGAGGTAACACCGGCAAGCTCAAGCTACTCGCGTTGCGTTATGCTTGCGCTGAAATACATAAAATCGCATCTTTCACTTCAGCTTAGTGTTGAGGAGCTTGCGGCGGTTTCGTTTGTGTCCGACAGCACTCTGGCGAAAAAGTTCCACCAGGAGGTCGGTATTACCATAGGAAGCTACATCGACAGTATGATAATGTTCGAGGCCGAGCAGCTTCTGTTGAAGACCGATATGACCGTGCTTCAGATAAGCGAGCGCTTTGGCTTCTGCGACCAGTTTTATTTCTCTCGCAAATTCAAGCAAAAGTACGGAGAAACACCGCAGAAATACAGAAAGCTTAAATTGATTTAAGGCTCATATTCCCTTGTTTTGGGAATACAGTACAAAAACTTGGGAATTGTACACCTTTTTCGTGTTTATACACTGTGATATAATTATTGTGGCAATCGCCCGGTACAAACATATTTTTACATAGGAGAACACGCCATGAAGATCATCACCGCTCATCGCGAAGAAACCGCAGTATACGCGGCAGAAGAGCTCAAAAAATATCTTGATATGATGGATCCTGCGCTTGGCACAGAGATCGTTTATACAGATGCACCAAATAAAGACGGCGGTATCGTTCTCGCGCTTATGAGCGAGTACGGACTCGAAACGCCCGAAATAACGGACCCCGTAACCGACGATATTCTCTACATCGACGTTAAGGACGGCAAGGGACTTATCGCAGGCTCAAACATTCGAAGCATACTCCTCTCGGTGTACCGCTACTTAACAGAAGCCGGTTGCCGCTTTATCCGTCCCGGTGCGAACGGCGAATATATCCCCACTCGCGATATGAGCAGCTTCTCGTGTAAGTACCGTCACGCGGCGGCGTACCCGTTCCGCGGCGAGTGCATAGAGGGCGCTGTAAGCTTCGAGCACGTTCGCGACACCATCATCTGGTCGCCGAAGGTCGGTATGAATATGTTCATGATGGAGCAGGTTGTTCCTTACAACTATATCAGCCGCTGGTACAAGCATCTGTCGAACACCGTGCTCGAGGACGAGAAAGTTTCCTTTGAGCAGGTAGGCGAGTTTGTAAAAGAGCTTGACGCGCTCGTCAAGAAGTGCGGTCTTCAGCATCACGCGCTCGGTCACGGCTATCTTCTTGAGCCGTACGGCGTTCACTACATCGACCGCTCGGTTGAATACCACCTCTCCGACGAGGCTATCGCAGATACCGCACTCGTCAAGGGGCAGCGCGGACTTTTCAGCCGTTCTCCTAACTTCACACAGCTTTGCTATTCCAAGAAGGAAATCAGAAAGAAGGCTATCGACTGGCTGGTTTCTTACGTTGAACAAAAGCCGTTCATCGACTTCTTGCACGTTTGGCTCGCGGACTCGATCAACAATCAGTGCGAGTGCGAATCCTGTCAGCCTCACCGCGTGTCCGACCTCTACGTTAAGATGCTCAACGAGCTCGACGAGGCGCTCACGGCAAAGGGACTTGACACCAAGATCGTGTTCATTCTCTATGTTGACACCAACTGGCCGCCTCTTTATGAAAAGATCAACAACCCCGACCGTTTCATAATGCTTACCGCAATCGGCGGTCGCGACTACGCGAAGCCGTATGACTCTACTCCCTATGAGGGCGAGATTCCCGAATACATAAAGAACGACTTTAAGCTCTCTACCTCCTTCCCGATGATCTTAAAGCTCATCGACGAGTGGAAGCCTGCGTTCGACGGCAGAAAGTTCGTTTACGAATACCATATGTACTCGCATCACTACGACGATCCCGGCTACGTACGCCTTTCAGAGCTCTTTATGCAGGATTGCAAAAATATCGGCCAGTTCGGCTTCGACGGCATCATCAGCGACCAGACACAGCGCTCGTTCTTCCCGAACGGACTTGCTATGTCCTCGTACGCTGCAGGCATGTACGACACCAAGACCGACTTCGACGCATTCAGCGAGGATTACTTCAAAGCCGCGTACGGCGCGGATTACAAGCTCGCAAAGGATTATCTCTACGAGATCTCCCGTCTTATGAGTCCCGACGTGCTTCAGATAAAGATGAGCATCGTCGACGTTGACGACGATCTCGGAAGCAAGGTTCGTACTCCCGGACGTCCTTGGATCGGAAGTCCGAAGATGCAGGGATATTTCCGCGATGCGATGAAGCTTGCCGAGGACTTTGAGGCAGTTGCAAAGGCGCATATGAACGGTGACAACGCAACCCACAATCACTCGTGGATGCTTCTCTACCACCACACGACCTACGTTCGTCACTATGCCGACACGCTTCTCGCGCGCTCGCTTGAGGATATGGACGGAGCACAGGAAAAGTACCGCGAGCTTATCGACACAATGTCGAGAATCGAGCTCGAGATCGCGCCCGAGTTTGACCTCCACCTCTTTGATAATTCCATCAAGAGAAAGATTCAGTAATCTGCAAAAATCACAATACTGCTAAAAAAAATCACAATACTGCTTGACATATACGCGCCACCGGTGTTAAACTAATGGCGCGTATATATTTTTGCGCCAAACACCGTCCACTAAAGGAGATGCTACGATGAAGATACTCACAAATCACCGCGAGGAAACCGTAGTTTACGCGGCTGAAGAACTCAAAAAATATCTCGATATGATGTGCCCGGGATTTTGCACGGGCATCGAATACGCCGAAAAGGCAAAACGCACCGACGGCGCGATAGTTCTCGCGCTTATGGGCGAGCTCGGTCTTGACACACACGAGATGAAGGACCCGATGACCGACGATATTCTCTACATCGACGTCGAAAACGGCTCCGGTGTCATCGCCGGCGGCAACATCCGAAGCATACTCCTTTCCGTATACCGTTATCTCAACAAGGCAGGCTGCCGCTTCATCCGTCCCGGCAAGGACGGTGAGATAATTTCCTCGCGCGATATGGCCGCATTCTCCTTAAAATACCGCCACGTGCCGTCCTACCCGTTCCGCGGCGAGTGCATCGAGGGTGCCGTAACAGTCGAGCAGGTCATAGACTCGGTTATCTGGTCGCCGAAGGTCGGTATGAATATGTTTATGATCCAGCAGGTCGTTCCGTATAACCTTATGAGCCGTTGGTACAAGCATCTGTCGAACACGCGCCTTGAGGACGAAAATGTTCCCTTTGAGGAATACTGCAAGTTCACCGAGGATATTGAGAAGGCGATAAAGAAGGTCGGACTTCAGTATCACGGTCCCGGACACGGATACCTCTTTGAGCCTTGGGGTATTCACTACCTCGACCGCACTATCGAGTATAATTTCTCCGATGAGGCTATCGCCGCGAGTGCGCTCGTTAACGGCAAACGCGGACTTTTCAGCCGCTCACCTAACTTCACCCAGCTTTGCTACTCAAGTCCCGACGTCAGAAAGAAGGTCGTCGACTGGCTTGTTGCGTTTGTTGAGAAAAAGCCGTTCCTCGATTTTCTCCACATCTGGCTTGCCGATTCGATCAACAATCAGTGCGAATGTGAAAACTGTGTAAAGCACCGTGTGTCCGACCTTTACGTTACACTCCTTAACGAGCTTGACGCGGCGCTCGCAGCCAAGGGACTTGACACCAAGATCGTGTTCATTCTCTACACCGAAACCAACTGGCCGCCGCTTTATGCGAAGCTTAATAATCCCAATCGCTTCATTATGCTCACAGCAATCGGCGGCAGAAACTTCAAGGACACCTACGATCCCCGAGAATACGACGGTCCCACACCGCCGTACGAGCGCAACAACTACACGATAACCACCGACTTCCCGCTTATCCGCCGATTTATCGACGAGTGGAAGCCCGCGTTCGACGGACCGAAGTTCTCGTATGAGTATCATCTCTATGCCGCACATTACAACGACCCAAGCTACGTCAACTTCGCAAAGGTGTTCCCGCGCGACGCCAAGACTATCGAGAAGTACGGCTTCAGTGGAATTATGAACTGTATGACACAGCGCTGTGCGTTCCCGACGGCACTTCCCATCGCCGTGTACTCCGAAACGATGCTCGACAACTCCATCGAGTTCGAATCGTTCGAGGACGACTACTATAAAAGCGCATTCGGCACCGATTATACCGTCGCCAAGGATTACCTCTACTCGCTGTCGGAGCTTATGAATCTTGAAAACTTAAGCGTGCGCCTTGAGATTGCCGTCAACAACGATGAGGAAGGCTCGTCCGAAACCATTCGCCATAAGCCCTGGGCGGAGGATGAGAAAACGCGCGACGACTTCCGCGCCGCGATAAAGCTTGCCGCAACATTTGAATCGGTGGCAAAATCCTACGCCGAGAGCGAAAAGCACCCTACAGTTGCACGCTCGTGGGAGCTTCTCTACTACCACACCTTCTACGTCCGCCATCTTGCAGAGGTATATCTGACTCACGGGCAGGGCGATATAGAAGCAACCCGCAAAAGATATGCAGAAATGATAGACGCACTCTCCGAAATGGAGCCGAAGATCGCCGACGCGTTCGACCTGCACATATTCGACAGCTCCACAAAGAGAAAGCTCGAGATATAAATCGCCTTATACACTAAAATTTTACATAAATATTTTAAAACCCCTTGATTTACACGCACTTTTAGAGTATAATAATATCGTATGAATTAAAAATCTTTTAGGAGAGTATAAAAATGGCACTTGTAACAACTAAAGAAATGTTCAAGAAGGCATACGAGGGCGGCTACGCTATCGGTGCTTTCAACATCAACAACATGGAGATCGTTCAGGCGATCACCGAGGCTGCAGGCGAGGCTAAGTCCCCCGTTATCCTTCAGGTTTCCGCTGGCGCAAGAAAGTACGCTAAGCAGGAATACCTCCTCGCTCTTGCTAACGCAGCTATCAAGGATGCAGGCGTTGACCTCGCACTCCACCTTGACCACGGCGCAGACTTCGAGATCTGCAAGGCTTGCATCGACGGCGGCTTTACCTCCGTTATGATCGACGGCTCTCACCATTCCTTCGAGGACAACATCGAGGTTACCAAGAAGGTTGTTGAATACGCACACGAACGTGGCGTAGTAGTTGAGGGTGAGCTCGGCGTTTTAGCCGGCGTTGAGGACGACGTAGTTGCTGAAAAGTCCTCCTACACCCGTCCTGATGAGGTTGAGGAGTTCGTTTCCCGCACCGGCGTTGACTCCCTCGCAATCTCTATCGGTACCTCCCATGGCGCATACAAGTTCACTCCCGCTCAGTGCACCAGAAATGAGCAGGGCATCCTCGTTCCGCCTCCGCTCCGCTTTGATATTCTCGAAGAGATCGCAGAGCGCATTCCCGGCTTCCCGATCGTTCTCCACGGTGCTTCTTCCGTTCCGCAGGAGTACGTTCAGGAGATCAACTCCATCGGCGGCAAGCTTCCGGATGCTGTAGGTATTCCCGAAGAGCAGCTCCGCCGCGCTGCTTCCCTCGCAGTTTGCAAGATCAACATCGACTCCGATATCCGTCTTGCTATGACCGCAGGTATCAGACGCGTTCTTACCGAGCAGCCCGACGTATTCGATCCCAGAACCTACCTCACCGTAGCTCGTGCAGAAGTTAAGAAGATGGTTGCTCACAAGATCAACAACGTTCTCGGTTCTGCAAACACCCTCTAATTTACAAACAAGACATCGGTGCCGCGGCAAACGTCACGGCACCGATATTTTTAAGTATAAGGAGTCCGTCAATGAAGTGGACAGAAAATTACCGCATAAACTCGCACGACTGCGATGCCTCGGGTAAGGTGCGCCCTTCCCTCGTGCTTCGTTATATGCAGGAAACAGCTAACCTTCAACTCCATAATCTCGGTCCGACGGCAAAGGAACTCGTCGCCGACGATAAGGCGTTTATCTTAAGCCGCATAAACGTCAGCATATACGCGCCGCTTTACGCGTATGAGGACATAACCGTATCCTCGTGGGCGTGCGAAAGCCGCGGAGTTACGTTCAACCGCTGCTATCAGATGCGTCGCGGCGACGATATAGTTGCGGAAGCGGCATCCGTTTGGGGGCTTATCGGCATCTCCGACCGAAAGATACACCGCGTCGAGGATATCACTCTCGGTTTTGACGTTGACGAACCGCTCGAGCTTGATGCGCCAAGGCGCGTGCACATTCCGCGCGAGCTTACACTCTCGCTCGTCGGTGAGCGTCCCATCGTTTACAGCGACCTTGATGCAAATCAGCATATGAACAACACAAACTACCCTGACATGCTCTGCGATTTCATTCCAGATATGGCAGAAAAGCGCATGCTTGGCTTCAGCATAAGCTTCGCCAACGAGGCAAGGCTCGGCGAAACGCTTAAGGTATATATGCGCGAGAGCGAGGGCACGTACTATTTCCGTACCGTTCGCTCCGACGGCGCGATAAACGTCGAGGCGATGATAATGATGGAGGATTGATATGCGCGGTATTATCCTCGCCCACACAGAAAAATACCCGAAAATGCAGCCGACGGATGCGGTAAAGCTTATCTATCAGGCAACGTTCGGCGGCGGTCATTTAATAAAAAATGAGCAAGCCGTACTCGAATATCTGCGCCGTGAGTATGCGCAGATAAGCCACAGCGGCGACGCGTTTGTCTGCGAGCCGCTTGGCGAAGTGTCACGCGTTTATCTCGGCGGAGAGCTTACGGACTTGGAGCTTTCGCTTATCGCGAAGATGTTCTGTGAGTCAGCAAAGCGATATGCCCCGGGATTTGACGCGGCTGAAGAAAGCGTAAAGGATAAGCTTTTTTCGCGACTTGACACGCTCGCAGAGCTTTGCCGTGAAGGACATTTCTCATTTACACCGGACGAGCTTTCGGCATATCTCGCCGAATATGCGGAAGCAGGCTATCCTCCCGTGAGTCACAGCGATGCATACCGCAAGGCATATGCGCCGGCGTACCGCGTTATCGACACAAAATACGTTCCGCTTTTGCCGCTGATACGGAAGATCGCATCGCTCACCGAAAAATCGGACAAGAGAATCATCATAGCAATAGACGGTCGCTGTGCATCGGGTAAGACCACCGCGGCGGCACTTATCGCACCGCTCTTTAACGCAGAGATAATCCATATGGACTACTTTTTCCTGCCACCAGAGCTTCGGGATAATGCGCGACTTTGCGAGGTCGGCGGGAATATACATTACGAACGGTTTGCAGACGAGGTCGTCCCGCACCTTCGCTCCGAGCACGCCTTTTCGCACCGCGTGTTTGACTGCTCCCGCTTTGCTTATGCGGATACACCGCACACTGTACAACCTTCGCAAGTTCTCATCATCGAAGGCGTTTACTCTCTCCATCCAAGCTTTGGCAAGTATTACGATATCGCCGCATTTTACGGCATATCACCCGAAAAGCAGCTTGAGCGTCTTAAGCAGCGCGCAAACGGCGCATTCCTTGAGCGCTTTAAAAACGAATGGATACCGATGGAGGAGCGTTATTTTGACACCCTCGGCATACGCGATAAATGTGACATAACAATATAAAAAGGCTGTCTGTATGCGCAGACAGCCTTTTTTTGTTTTATTTTTAGTTCTTACCAAGAGTCATAGCGACGTCCATGAGGTCCTCGATAACTGCCTTCTTCTGAGCACAGCGAACCTTCATAGCCTCAACCTGCTCTGCACTGAACTTCTCAAGGTCGCTGTCCTTCAGCTTGTTCTTGTACATACGGTCAACAACGAGTGCCCACGCGATATCGGTAGCGATAAGCTTTCCGTCGCGCTCGCAAACTACGAGGTCGGACTTGCCCTCAAGGATAAGGTCAACCGCGAAGTCACCCATACGCATAGCGGTAAGTCTGTCGCGAAGTGTGGGAGCTCCGCCGCGTACCATATGTGCAAGGCGAATGAATCTGGAGTCGATGTTAGCCTCTTCGTTCATACGCTTGGTGAGGTTCTCACCAAATCCCTTGGGCATGCCCTCGGAGTGCATAACGAGGAAGCTTCTCTGACCCTTCTCACGAAGCTCGATAAGCTTTGCAATGCAAGCGTCCTCATCGAAGGGAAGCTCCTTGACTGCAACTGCGTTAGCGCCGCAAGCGATACCGCACTCGATAGCGATATAGCCGGCGTCACGTCCCATAACCTCGATAACCTCGCCGCGTGCGTGCGACTCGCAGGTATCTCTGAGGCAGTCAGCCGCGTGAAGAACGGTGTTCATTGCGGTATCAAAGCCGATGGAATAGTCGGTAGAGGTAATGTCGTTGTCGATGGTGCAAGGAATACCGATGGTGGGAATACCACGCATAGAAAGGTCGGTAGCACCGCGGAAGGTACCGTCGCCACCGCAGCAGATGATGCCGTCGATGCCGAGCTTCTTACAGGTTTCGATAGCCTTTGCCATACCTGCCTCGGTAGCGAACTCGTCGCATCTGTCGGAATAAAGAATTGTTCCGCCAAGACCGGAGATGTTAGCAACGTCAAGCGAGGTGAGCTCACGTACTTCACCGTCTATAAGTCCGCGGTAGCCTTTGCAGATACCTACGACCTCAACGCCGCGAGCAAGAGCCGAGCGTACGACTGCGCGTACAGCCGCGTTCATACCGGGAGCGTCGCCACCCGAGGTGAGTACACCGATTTTTCTGAATTTTGCCATAATATTTATCTTCCTTTTTAATGATTTTCACTTATAGGGATTTCCTGAAGTTAAAAATTTAACCAAATTATATTGTAATATATTTTTCCCAAAAAATCAAGTACCTAAACGACATTTTTTCTATTTTTTCGTAGTTGTATCTCCACGCCCCAAAAAACTGTTATATGTCACACAAATATGATAATATGTCACAGCGTTAGCGTGCCCTTACCGCTCCGAGCGCCCACCTCACGTCGCTTTTTGTTAATATTCCCATTGAAAGTAGAAGTGCCGCGTATACTGTCGCCGCGAGCAGCATCGAGCCTATAGTCGAAGCCCACGTCGGCGAAGCGGCACCGACGTCGAAAAGCCTTAATACCGCCGCCGCACCAACGGCTGAAAGCATCGGTCCGAAAAGCGAGCCCCAGAGCTTCGCACGAAATCCGCTCACGCGAGTCAGCCGCCATATACTGAGCGAGGCGTTTGCCACCTCTGCCATGTATATCGTAACGATATATCCCCAGATTCCTATCCTCGGGCATAAGAGATACACGAAAAGCGTACACATCGCCGCATCGAGAATATTGACCTTCATACAGTATATCTGCTCACCAAGCCCCTTCAGTATCGCATCAACGGCGTGGTCAAGGTACATCACAGGAATGAGCGGCGCCATAACGCGGATAAATTCGCCTGCCGCCGCACTGTCGTAAATAAGCACGCCAAGCTCATATGCAAACATCGACATTATCGCCGAGCAGCCCATCGAAAATATAAGCGTAAAAGTGAGTGCGCGCGATATCATATAACGTATGTGCACAGAATTTTGCTTCGCGTCAGCCTCGGCAAATTCGGGAATCAAAAGCCCGGTGAAGGAATAAAGAAGCGCCGTCGGGAACATTATGACGGGCATTACCATACCGCAAAGCACGCCGTACGTCGCAAGTGCAGTTTCGGCACTTGCAGGATTTTTGCGAAGTCCTCGAGGGATAAGCATATGCTCAAGCGTAGAAAGCCCCGAGCGCACGTACGCCGCCGCGGCAACGGGTACGGTTATGCCAAAAAGCTCGCGAGTCAGCCGCCGCCCGACCTCACGCGGCACACCTCCCTTCGCCTTTTCGCGCCGGTCAAAAATATAAAGTAAAAGCGCCACTAAAAACGATGCCGTCTCGGCGAGCGCGCCCCCGCCGACAAGCGCCATACACGCATATTCTATCCCGTCGGGCACGATATAAAGCATCAAAGTCACGGTAACTCCGACCTTGAAAAGCTGCTCAAAAATTTGCGTTGCGGCACTTTTGGCTACCTTTCGTACGGCGGTGAAATATCCGTGAAGCACGTTCGAGGCGGCGATAAAGGGTAAGCTCAAGGCAAGCAGGCGAAGCGAGCGCGTACAGCGCCCGTCAGCGAGCCAATTCTCTGCGACGTAGTCCGCGCCGAGATACAGCAGCAAGCACGCTCCGATACCGCATACGCACGCATACGCAAGGCAACGCTTTAGCGCCGCGCACACCTCTCTGCTATCCCCGCGGCCAAGCGCCTCGGCGCACATTCTCGTTGCGGCAAGGTTAATGCCTGCAGCGGCTAGTGTCACCGAAAGCCCGTAGACGCTCATAATAAGCGTAAAAAGTCCCATACCGTCCGCGCCGAGACGACGCGAAACGAACGCATTAAACGCCACGCCAAGCACACGCAGCGATAGTGAGGTCACCGTCATAATAAGTCCGTTCAAAATAAACCGACGCAGCACACGCATCTCTGATACCTCCAAGGCATATACTTTGATAGCCGAATATATCCTATATATACGCCTCTGCGCAATTCAAAATCACATTTTCAATTTATTTACAAATATTTTTTGAAATTTTTTTAGAAATATCTTGCAAACAAGCGAATTATGTAGTATAATGGTTACTGTACATTACCATACTAAAATGTGTGGAATCTATTAACAAAAAGAGGTATATACCTATGGCACTCAAAAACAGCTATCTTGCAAGTGTTTATGAAAACGTTTGCAAAAGAAACCCCGGTGAGACTGAATTCCATCAGACAGTAGAAGAAGTACTCGAGTCCCTCGAGCCCGTCGCTGAAAGACGCCCCGACCTTATCGAGGCAGGCGTATTCGAGCGTATGGTTGAGCCAGAGCGTCAGATCCAGTTCAGAGTAAGCTGGGTAGACGATAACGGCAAGGTTCAGGTTAACCGCGGCTATCGCGTACAGTTCAACTCCGCTATCGGTCCTTACAAGGGCGGTATCAGATTCGCTCCCAACGTTAACGCTTCCATTATGAAGTTCCTCGGCTTTGAGCAGACCTTCAAGAACTCCCTCACCAGCCTTCCTATGGGCGGTGCAAAGGGTGGCGCTGACTTCGATCCCACCGGAAAGTCCGACGGAGAGATCATGCGCTTCTGCCAGAGCTTCATGACCGAGCTTTCCAAGCACATCGGCGCTGATACTGACGTTCCCGCAGGTGACATCGGTGTAGGTGCACGCGAGATCGGTTATATGTACGGTCAGTACAAGAGACTTCGCAACGAGTTCACCGGCGTTCTCACCGGCAAGGGCTTCTCCTACGGCGGCTCTCTTATCCGTCCCGAGGCTACCGGCTACGGTGCAGTTTACTACGTTGAGAATATGCTCGCTTCCTTCGGCGAAAAGATCGAGGGCAAGACCTTCGCAGTATCCGGCTTCGGTAACGTCGCTTGGGGTACCGTACAGAAGCTCACCGAGCTTGGCGGTAAGGTTGTTACCATCTCCGGTCCCGACGGTTACATATACGATAAGGACGGCGTAAGCACTCCCGAGAAGATCGCATATATGCTCGAAATGCGCAACTCCTGCCGCAACAAGGTTCAGGACTACGCAGACAAATTCGGCGTTCCCTTCTTTGCAGGCCAGAAGCCTTGGGGCGAAAAGGTTGACGTTATTATGCCTTGCGCAACCCAGAACGAGGTTAACCTCGACGAGGCAAAGAAGATCGTTGCAAACGGCGTTAAGTACTACGTTGAGGTTTCCAATATGCCTACCACTAACGAGGCTGTTGCATACCTCAAGGCAAACAAGGTTGTCGTTGCTCCCTCGAAGGCAGTTAACGCAGGCGGCGTATCCGTTTCCGGTCTCGAAATGAGCCAGAACTCTATGCGCTACAGCTGGACGGCAGAAGAGGTTGATGCAAAGCTCAAGCAGATTATGAAGAACATCTACGATTCTTCCGTTAAGGCAGCTAAGGAATACGGTATGGAAGGCGACCTCGTTGCAGGCGCTAACATCGCCGGCTTCCTCAAGGTTGCTGAGGCTATGAAGGCTCAGGGTATTGCATACTAATTGAGAAAAACAGCAAAAGGACAGAGGATTTACTCCTCTGTCCTTCTTTTATTTAAGCTTATCAGCAATCGATCTCAAAGAGCTTTCTCGGGTAGTTGGTGAGATTTTCTGCGTAACCGTTCTTTACGCAGACAACGTCCTCCATACGAAGACCTGTCTTGGTCTTTGCAGAGCCGAGGAAGATGTCAACGCAGAAGGTCATATTTTCCTCAAGCAAATAATCCGAGGTCGTTTCGATCCACGGAGCCTCGCCCTCCATAGTGCCGTTACCGTGGCAAGGGCCGTAAAGGAGCCAATCGCCATATCCCATTTTCGTTACGTTTTCGATATGGAACTTCGCAACGTCGCACGCAGGGGTGCCTGCCTTAAGCATATCGATAACGTCCGCCTGTGCCTTGTAGCCGACCTCGATGAGCTCGCGCTGCTCGTCAGTCGCCTTGCCGAAAACTGCGGGGCGTCCGATGCTCGAAGCGTAGCCGTCAACTCTCGCGCCGATCTGAAGGAAGGTCATATCGC
This sequence comes from Candidatus Flemingiibacterium sp., assembly GCA_045634005.1. Taxonomy (GTDB): domain Bacteria; phylum Bacillota; class Clostridia; order Oscillospirales; family CAG-272; genus Flemingiibacterium. Next base: position 37,559 of record JAZQZL010000069.1, read on the forward strand.
CCTTCTTTATCTGCTTGTTTCTCGGACGGCTGATAGCCTGGTTTGAGCCTTCACCGGTGAGCACCCACAGAGGGTACGATTCTCTTTCCGCGCCAAGCTCGTGCATCTTGCCAAGCGCAAGACCGACCACCTGCTGCTCGGTCATACCGACGCGGATATTCTCGAGCACGTAGTCGAAGGTCTTTGCGGTGATCTCTGCCGCCGCTCTCATACAGGCAAGCTCGTTCTCGGTCTTTCTCATACGGATGGTGTTTACGATAGCGTCAGCCTTTTCGATCTTCACGTCGCCGTAAACGGAAAGCGACTCGCGAAGTGCCTCGTAAACGCCGATTGTCATAAGCGGAAGTCCCGCAACACCGAAGCGCTTAACCGACGACTTGCCGAGAAGTCTTTCGAAAACGGTGTTGAATGTGTCGAGCTTCTTGCCGGGATACTCCGGCTCGGACGACTCTCTGAATGCCTTCAGAAGGCAAATTTCGTCGATCATCGAGCGGTCAGATGCATAGGTGTAGCTCTCGGGACCGATGAGGAGAAGCGGATCGCCCTCTCTCGGGATAAGCACGCCCGCGGTTTCGAACGAGGGCCAATATGCCGAGAAATAGCGCACGAACTGCGGCTCGGCCTCGTTGCCGTATGCGAGAATAAGGTCGTAGCCCTCCGCCTTCATAGCAGCCTGAACCTTTTTGACACGCTCCTTGTATTCTTCTCTCGGAATAGATGGGATGTTAAGCATAATATTTATTCCTTTCCACACAGCCAATCGGCCGGATTTTTTACTAACATTGTTTTAATATCGTTTTCGCTGATACCCTCGTCCTCCATCATCGGAACGATGTTGGAGAGCACGTGGTCGTAACCCCAACCGCCGTATGCGTGAAGGAGATTTTTTAGGCATACGTCGCAGGACAAAAGGATCTGTCCCACGTAGCCGTCGTCGATCATCTTCTTGAGAAGCGCAACTCTGTCCGTGTCGTGAACGAACAGTCCGTAGCCCGAATTGCGGACCTCTCGGCGAATGTAGTACTCCTTGCCGAAGTTGTCAAGCTCAACGTAAACGCCTTTTTTAAGAAGCTCGTATATGTACTCGCTGCGGTTTTCAACGTCAATGTGGCTGATGCAGATCCTATCGGGTGCAACTCCTTCACCGAGAAGGATATCCGCCGCCTCTATTCCGTTGACTGTCCACGGGTTTATGTGTACGTTGATCGCAACGCCCGTCGCCTTCTGCGCTATCGCCGCCGCTCGAAGCACCTTGCGCTCCTTATCGTCGAAAATCTCGCTTATGCCGATTTCGCCGATATATCCGGCGCATACGCCGTCTATACCCTCGTCAAGCTCGCATATCATAAGCTCGGCTACCTCGGCGTCCGTCATCTCGGCAAGCTCTTTCGGATGCGTTTCTCCGACGTAGAAGCCCGTGCCCATTATAATGTTGAGCCCGGTCTTTTCGGATATACGTGCAAGCGCCGCGGGATCTCTGCCGATACCCGGAAGCGATGCGTCAACCACCGTGTTGCCGCCTGCATTTTTGAAAAACTCAAGCTCGCGTACGGCAAGCTCCTCGCTGTCGAGAAGCAGATTATCCTTCAGCGCATAACAGTCGCGGCTCAAAATACCGAGATTCCACATCTCAACGGGCTGTGTCGCCGGATCGTCTATGCCCTTTATGGGCAACGCCTGATAAAATGCCGTAAGGTCAAGTAATACGTGCTCGTGTGTCGTCGTGGTTTTAAGCTCGTCACGCGACAGCACCTTGCATACGCTCTTTACGCTCATATCTGCCTCCTTATTCACTCTGAGCCATAAGCGCCATATAAGCCATATTCGACTGCTGTACGTCAAGTCTGCCGTACTGTACTATAACGCCGATATCGCTTTTTATTTCCATTGAATACTGAACTCCGACGCCAATCTCAAGTCCGCCGAGCACTTCCTTTTCGTCCGTCTTGAAGCATCTGATGCGCTTTGCCGGAACTGTGTACGGAATGTTCTCGACGGGCTCACGGTCCTCAAAGTAAATACTGATAAGAACGTGCGCGTCCTCGCTGTTGGTGTTGAGTATCATTACGCTTTCGTGTCCGATATACTCGGCATCGGGATCGGGCTTTGGCGACGGACGGTATCCGTCAACTATGTACCACTGTTTCTTTCCGCTCAATACAGGCACCTTCCTTTCTATATTTTCATTTTACCTGTTTTTAGTATAGGATTCTATGGGATTTCACGGACTGAAATTAGTAAAACAAGACATCGGCAAACCGATTGACATAAGGGATAATAAATGGTATACTAAACACAGAGAGGAGGGATACTGTGAATAAGGACGTACCGCTCATAAAAAAAGAAGACCTTTTCAGCGAAAACGGTAGCGTGCATATACACCTTTCAAACGAATACAAGGACTACGTCGGAATCTTGCACAAGCACAAATTCATCGAGATCGTATATATAGTTTCGGGCAAAGCGCGCCACGTTATAAACGAGAATGAATATTTCGTAAAAAAGGGCGACGTTTCCGTCATAAACCCGTCCGAAGCGCACGCGTTTTACGCGGACACGGAATGTGACGAGGAGTTTGTCGCATATGACCTTATGTTCACTCCCGACTTTATCGACCGCGCCTGCCTCGAAGGCGACGGCTTCTCCGAACTTTCCGACTCATTTATGTTCTATTCCCTCTTTCCCGACGAAAAGGAGTTCAAGAAGCGATTCAATCTCGTCCCGAGCTGCGGCTTCGTGCTTGAAACGGTTTTCGAGCGGATATATCACGAATACAAGGGTAAGAAAAACGGATACATAAACCTTATCCGTGTTTACAGTGCAGAAATTATTATAAAGCTGCTACGCCGTATCGGGGACCTTAAAAAGAGCCATATTTCGGAGTCGCAGCGCCAGATCGTAGCAAAGGTGATCGAATACGTTGAAAACAATTACAGCATAAAAATAAACACAGAGGAAATAGCCTCTAAAATGTTTTTCAACAAGGACTACATATCAAAGCTGTTTAAAAGCGAAACGGGACAGTCGATCTCCGAATTTGTCCGTGAGATACGCTTGAAGGAAGCCTGCCGACAGATCGCGTCAACTGACAGAAACATCACCGAGATCGCGTACGACTGCGGCTTCGGCGATATTAAAACCTTCTATTCGCTATTCAAAAAATACGTCGGCTGTACGCCAAAGGTGTACCGCGACGGTATATCGGAAGAGAAAAACTAAAAAGCAAATACTTTTTATCATCACCATTTTACCACCGCCGTTTGAAATTACCATTCATATAACTCTTATTAGCGCAGATAATAATATCAGAGCCGGGCGAAACGCTCTTGGCTCAATTAACAGACGTGTTTTGCCCGGCACATTTGTGGCGGTTTTACGAATTATCGTGAAAGCAGCAAGGCAGGTCGATAATATAGATATTTCTTAATAAGGAGAAACAACTATGTCTAGCAATAAGATCGTAGTTCCCGAGGCTAAGGCAGCCCTCGAGCAGTTCAAGATGGAAGCAGCAAGCGAGGTTGGCGTAAACTTAAAGCAGGGCTACAACGGCGAGCTCACCTCCCGTCAGGCAGGTTCCATCGGCGGTCAGATGGTTAAGAAGATGATCGAAAAGTACGAGAACGACCTCAAGGCAGGCAAATAAGTCACTTTGACTTACAGTGCGGTCCCACTGCGGTGGGACCGCTTCTTTTTTACCGGTCTTTTGCCGAAAATCTATTGACAAACGTGTTCGATTCTGTTATCATCAATGTAACCGATATATTATACATATAGATATCGGTTATAAATACACACCTGATACGGAGCTAGCTATTATGAAAGCAAAGATTTTAGTAAACAAAAACTTTATCATCGACAAGGTCGACGACCGCATATACGGCTCTATGATCGAGCACATCGGACGCGACGTGTACGGCGGACTTTACGAGCCGACTCACGAAACCGCGGACGATATGGGATTCCGTAAGGACGTTATTGACATTGTCAAGGAAATGGATCTCGCTCTCATACGTTATCCCGGCGGCAACTTCGTTTCACAGTACAATTGGGAGGACGGCACGGGTGACAAGTCAAAGCGTCCGAAAAAGATGGAGATAGCATTCCAGACTATCGAAACCAACGAGGTTGGTATCGACGAATTTCAGGAGTGGGCGAAGCGTTGCGGCTCCACCGTTATGCATGCGGTAAACCTCGGCTCGCGCGGTGCCGACGAGGCTCGCAACCTTGTTGAATACTGCAACTCCGACACAGATACATACTACGCAAATATGCGCCGTGCAAACGGCTTTGAAAAGCCGTTCGGCTTCAAGGTGTGGTGCCTTGGCAACGAAATGGGCGGAAAATCGCAGATATTCCGCAAAACCGCCGATGAGTACGGCAGACTTGCGCGCACCTCTGCGAGAGCGATGAAGGCGGTCGACCCGAGCATTGAGCTCGTTGTTTGCGGCAGCTCCTGCATCGGTATGGAGCATTTCGGCAATTGGGAAACCACGCTGCTTGACTACACGTATCAGTTCGTAGACTACATTTCTCTTCACCAGTATTTCCAGAACAACTCGAACAACACCGCTAAATTCCTCGGCAAGTCGCTTGAGCTTGACAGATTTATAAAATCCGTTGTCGGACTTTGCGATCTTGAGCGTCAAAAGCTTCAGCGCAAAAACATTATCAACATCGCATTTGACGAGTGGAACGTTATGAACGTGCCTATGGAGATTCCGGAGGACGGAATGTGGGTAACCGGATCGCCGAGAATCGAGCAGACGTACAATTTCGAGGATGCGCTCGTTGTCGGATGTATGATGATGACCTTCCAAAATAACTGCGACAGAGTAAAGATCACCTGCTTCAACACGCTTATCAACTGCATCGCTCCTATAATGACCGAAACCGGCGGAGCTGCGTGGGTACAGACGATTTTCTATCCGTTCCTCCTTGCATCCAAGCACGGTCGCGGCGTTGCGGCAAAGCCGATAGTAACGTGCGACAAGTACACCGAAGAGGATATCGCGGATATTCCGTATCTCGAAACGGCGGTCATCTTTAACGACGACAAGCGAGAGATCAACGTATTCGCAGTAAACCGCTCGCTTACCGAGGAGATGGAGCTTGAAACGGTATTCGAGGATTTCGGAGAGTATAAGCTCGTTGAGCACATTGAGCTCTACAACGACGACCTTAAGGCTACCAACACCAAGGATCACGCAAGCGTTCTTCCCGAGAACGTTGCGATCGGCGAAAAGATCATACTTAAAAAGCACTCTTGGAATATGCTCAAATATAAATATTGATCCCCAAGCGACTGCCGTACGGCATTCTCTTTTTACTTGACAAACGCGCGGTTATAATGTATAATTAAAGTATAAAAAGCGAAAGGATGAACACCTTATGGACTTTTACAAAATATCACGCACGCTTCGCCGTCCGCTTGCAGTTATACTCGCGCTGTTTATGCTCGCCGCGCTCGTTTCCTGCAGCATAGAGGACATTTCCGACGGTCTTGAGCTTGCGGGCGATATAATCGACATCGTCGGCGAGGTTGAATCCCCCACGTCCGACGCGCCCGACATAACAGACAACGTCACACCCGACACCGAAGCTAACACGGACGAGAACGTCACACCAACGCTCGACGAGAACGGATACTATTATTCAAAAGACGACGTCGCACTATACATACACACATATGGCAAGCTTCCACAAAATTTCATCACCAAGAGTGAAGCCGAGGATCTCGGTTGGGAAGGTGGCTCTGTGGAACGCTATCTTGACGGCGCGGCGATCGGCGGCGACAAATTCGGCAACCGCGAGGGACTGCTTCCGAGGGCTGACGGTCGAGTTTACTACGAGTGTGACATCGACACGAACGGGCAAAGCTCGCGCGGCGCAAAGCGCATAGTATTCTCGAACGACGGGCTTATCTATTACACCGACGACCACTATGAAAGCTTCACGCTTTTGTACGGCGAACAGTGAGGTGCAGAATATGAAAATCATACCTCTTGACGCATCGAACTTCACAGACAAAAAAAGCTCGCACGAATATCTTGCAAACGCACTGCGCTTCCCTGCTTACTACGGGTGCAACCTCGACGCACTCGCAGATATGCTTTCCGAATTGCCGCGCGACGTTGGCGTTATATTTCACGCGACAGCGGATTACGGCGCCTATTCCGAGAGCATCATTGAAACGTTTATCGAGGTTCTCGGCGATGCTCGCACTATGATAATATAAATTGACGAATTACGGATAGCGCAGAGGTGAAAATCCCGTTAACACACCAGGCGCAATTGTACCCACACAGCGGAGGACCTAATGAAATTCAACTATATCGCAAACGGCAGACTATATACATATGCAGACGGCAAAAGCAGCGAAATAACTTCGCGCGTGCTCGACTCGTATCTGAAAAAGGTACGCGATGCCGCAGGACGTAACGAATGGAAATATACCGGCGAAGGTGCGGCATTTCGCGGAGCGTATCAAGCCGGTATGGATGCAGAAAGCCGCGTATCATCGGTTTCGTCACACATTTTCTGTGCCGATACATATAACGGCGAGCTCGTCTATTCGCTTATGATCGACCGCTCGTCGGGCATTTACACTAGGCGCGAGGACAGTGATACAGACGGTATTGTGGTAAGCAGCGGCGACACTGCTTACCGCGATTTCGATATTGGCGGAAAACGGATGGTGCTGACCAGCGCGTTTGCCGGTGAAAGCCACATCGGCGTGTTGGATATTGGAAGCACGTCCTGCCGCATTTACACCGAAGGTCACACATGGGACAGTCAGCCCGTATGGTCGGCGACCGAGGCGAACAAAATATATTTCTGCTGTGCAGGCTTGCCGCTCGATGACGGTGAAAAAGAAAAGCTCGAACCCACGATGAGCTATGCGCAGATAATGACACATATGTTCACAGCCGCAAGCACATCTGCCTTGCGCGGTCCCACGTCGATATGTCTGATTGATATTGAGCGAGGCGATATGGATGAGCTTTTGTGTGATGACCGGTATGACTACACATCCCCACAAAGCACACGCGACGGTTCACTTTACTATATTCGCAAGCCCTACAAGCAAGAAAACGGTGGACAAAGCGGATTGGGCTGCCTCCTTGATGCATTGGCACTGCCGTTCCGACTTATGGGCGCGCTATTTGGCTTCCTCAATGTATTTTCTGCGAAATATTCAGGAAAAACTCTGACAAAATCAGTCGGTACGAAGCAACGCGATGAAGAAAAAATATTCATCGACGGCAACCTCATAAATGCCGAAAGGGAGCTTCGCGCCAACAAATCACACGGCGACACAAATCCCGGTATCATTCCCCGCTCGTGGGAGCTTCATCGACTCGCACCCGACGGTAGCGACACTCTTATAAAACGCGGAGTAATATCATTCCATGTGTGCGAGGGCGGCGACATACTCGTATCAAACGGCTCGGCGATTCTCCGCATTGGTACCGACGGCAAGGAAGAAAAGTTTGTCGATGCACAAAAGGTAACGTTTATAAGATAAAACAACGGACGGCTTTTGCCGTCCGTTCGTTATTTCGAGAGGTCTATCGAGCGTATCACCTCGCGAAGGTGGAGCACGTACGACGGGGACACCGACAGCTCGTCAATGCCCATTCGTAGAAAACGCTCCGTCAATGTCGTGTCCGCGGCAAGCTCGCCGCAGATGCCGATCCAATTGCCGCACGCGTGCGCGCACCTCGCCGCGTACTCGATAAGACGAAGCACCGCCTCGTGGTGCGTGTCGCAAAACTGCTCGAGCAAGGGGTTCTGCCTGTCACACGCAAGCGTGTACTGCGTCAGATCGTTCGTGCCGACGCTGAAGAAATCCACCATCGGCGCAAGTCGGTCGGCGATTACCGCCGAGGCAGGCGTTTCTATCATAATGCCAAGCTCAACGCGCGGCGACACGGTAAGCCCCTCTCTCGCAAGCTCCTCGCGCACGTCACGGCAGATCTCAAGTATCTGCGCAAGCTCGGACTCGCTCGTTATCATCGGAAACATAATGCCAAGCTCGCCGTACACGGACGCGCGATAGAGCGCGCGAAGCTGTGCCCTGAAAATTTCGGGGCGCGTCAGACAAAGCCGTATTGCGCGCAGTCCGAGCGCGGGATTCTCCTCTTTTTGAAGATTCAGATAGCTCACCTGCTTATCAGCGCCGATATCAAGCGTACGGATTATAACCTTTTTGCCGGCCATAGATTCAAGCACGCGCTTATATACGGCAAACTGCTCGTCCTCGCTCGGCTCATGCGTGTTTTCAAGATACAAAAACTCGCTTCGGAAAAGTCCGATGCCGCCTGCATCGTTAAGCAGCACCGCGCCGATATTGCCGGCGCCGCCAATGTTTGCGTATACGTTTACGTGCGTGCCGTCAAGCGTTACGTTATCCTTGCCTCGGAGCGATTCAAGCAGCGCTCGCGCCGATATATCGGCCTCCTGCTTTTTTGACGCCTCCGTAAGAGCCACCTCGTCGGGCGACAGCACCACCTCACCCGTAGAACCGTTTACTATTGCCGTGTCCCCGTCGCGCACCGCTGCCAAAAACGCGTCGCCTACGCCTATAACGGCGGGAATGTTCATTCCTCGCGCAAGTATCGCCGTATGCGAATTGGATGAGCCGTGCGCGGTTACAAACGCAAGCACGCGGCTCTTGTCAAGCGCGACTGTTTCGCTCGGCGCGAGATCGTCCGCGCAGATAATCACCTTCTCATCGGCTACGGGCGCGGTGCCGACTTCACCCGATAAAATTCTGATAAGTCTGTCGGATATGTCGCGCACATCAGCCGCGCGCGCCTGCATATACGCGTCCTCCATAGCTGAAAACATAGCCGCAAAATTGTCTGCGCAGAGAGCAACGGCGTACTCTGCGTTTATCTTCTGGCGCTCGATCATACCTGTGACTGATTCGGTAAAATCCTCGTCGGCGAGCATCATTTTGTGAATTTCAAATATCTGTGCGCCTGCCTCGCCGACCTCGACAAGCGCCTTTTCATAAAGCTCTTCCAGCTCTCGCACCGCCTCCGCCACAGCCGCCTCAAAGCGCTCGCACTCCGATTTAATATCGTCAACGTGCTCCCTTACCACCTTCGCTGCCTTGCGACGAAGCACCGATATTTTACCTATTGCAATAGCGCCGTACACGCCCTTGCCGCAAAACGTCCGCATTTTCCCTCCGATTAAAGATTAGTCTTGAAAAACTCCTCGAGCGCCTCGAGTGCCGCATCCGCACTCGCGCCCTCTACGCTTACCGTTACCGTATCACCGCATTTGACGCCAAGTCCCATCACGGAAAAAAGCTTGCACGCATCAGCGCTCCTTCCACCCTTTTCGATCGTCACCCTGCACCCCGTCGCCTTGGCGGCATTTACGAGCATTCCGGCAGGCCGCGCGTGTATTCCCACCTCGTCGCGAATGGTATAACTGAATTTTCTCATTGCCCCTCCTTTGCCGTAAGGCGCAAAAGATCCGCACCAACGCGCGTGTCACCGTCGATGACGGTTTCGATTTTCGCGTATTCGTCGCTGTTGCATACAACCACGGGCGAGGTCAGCTTATACCCTTCGTTTTTGATCGCCTTCATGTCGAACGACAGAAGAAGATCTCCGCGCCTTACGCTCTGGCCGTCACTTACGTGCGAGGTGAAATATTTTCCGCCGAGCTTAACCGTATCAATGCCGACGTGCAGAAGTATCTCTGCGCCGCATTCACACTTTATATTGACCGCGTGGCGCGTATCGAACACACTCACAACAGATCCGTCACACGGCGAGTACAGCTTGCCCTCGCTCGGCTCGATAGCCGCGCCGTCGCCGAGCATACGCTTTGAAAACACCTCGTCGGTAACGCTGTCAAGCGGCACGACCTTGCCGGTCATAGGAGCAACGAGAGTTATTCCCGAAACATCACAGCGTACTGCACCCGTCCCAACACTTTCGCCCGTATGAGCCGAGATTATCTCCTCCGTTCGCGATACGCCCGGAGAGTCGAGGAAATCCTCTAAATTTGACTTGATGACCGACACCTGCGGCCCGTATATCACCTGAATGCCCTCGCCCTTGCGTATCACGCCCGACGCGCCGCTTCGCTTCAAATGTGCCTCGCTTACGTGTGCGGGATTTTTAACGGTTACGCGAAGTCGTGTCGCACAGCAGTCGAGATCGGCGATATTCTCCTTGCCGCCAAGCCCGTGTAATATGAGCGCCGAGGTAATATCCTCCGACGTGCCGGACACGCGCGATACCTTACGAGCCTCGACGTCCTTTCGTGTATAAAGCTTCGTTTCCTCGTTGTCCGCTTCGCGTCCGGGTGTTTTGAGGTCGAGCTTTCTTATCATTATGCCAAAGAGGAAATAGTAAACGACCGCATAAAGAAGTCCAATTATAACTACCCACAGCCAATTTGTCTTCGCGTTGCCCTGTAGGATACCGAATAGCGTAAGGTCAATAAGTCCGCCAGAGAAGGTCATACCCACGCCGACGTTAAAGATATGCATAAGCATATACGAAAGGCCGGCGAGGATACAGTGGATAACGTAGAGTATCGGCGACACAAAGAGGAAAGTAAACTCGATAGGCTCGGTGATACCCGTAAGCATCGCGGTAAGCGCCGCAGAAAGCAAAAGTCCGCCTACTATCTTACGCTTTTCAGGTCTGGCGGTACGGTACATCGCAAGTGCCGCCGCAGGTAAGCCGAATATCATAAACGGGAACTTACCCGACATAAATCTCGTCGCAGATACCGAGAAAGCCTCGGTGGACTTCGACGCAAGCTCGGCAAAGAAGATATTCTGTGCGCCTTGGATGAGATTGCCGTCGATAACCATAGAGCCGCCGACCTCTGTCTGCCAGAACGGCATATAGAAAACGTGGTGCAGACCGAACGGAATAAGTGCACGCTCGATAATACCGTATATCCACGTGCCTGCGTATCCCGACGCCAAAACGAGATTACCGAGGCTCGCTATCCACCCCTGTACTATCGGCCATACGAAATACATAATAACGCCGACCAGGAGAAAAACAAGGCTTGATATTATTGGAACGAATCGCGTACCGCCAAAGAAGGACAGCACCTGCGGCAGCTGTATCTTATAGAAGCGGTTGTGAAGCGCCGCAACGCCAAGACCGACTATAATACCGCCGAAAACACCCATCTGAAGAGTTGGGATACCGAGCGCTGTTGTGGTGGAGTTTTCCGCCATCGCCTCAACTCCACCGTTTGCCATAATAAGCGCGGAGATCGCGGTGTGCATTATAAGGTACGCAACCGCACCCGACAGTGCCGCGACCTCTTTTTCCTTCTTCGCCATACCTATAGCGACGCCTATGGCAAACAAAAGCGCGAGGTTGTCAAACACCGCACTGCCCGTTTTAGCCATTATATCGAGGATGGTATACAGAATCCCCCCCTCATAGATAATACCCCCGAGCTTATAGGTTTCAATTGTTGTTGCGTTAGTGAATGAGCTGCCGATACCGAGTAGCAAGCCTGCTATCGGCAAAAGCGCTATCGGAAGCATAAACGAGCGACCGACACGCTGCAAAACGCCAAAAATTTTTGATTTCATAATTGCCCTCTCATAAAAATTACTTCGCTTTTATTATGGACGGTTCTGACTAAAATATTACATAATATAAAAAAATAATGAGCCGCGAATGCGGCTCCACTAAATCTGTTATTTAATCTCAACGACCGTAACGGGCTTGTTTTTCTTTTTTGCATACTCAAGCGTGTATTTCGTTCCCCTCGATACACCGTCCCATATAATAAGCACAGCATCTGCAAGCTCCACCATTTCCTCGTCACGCTTTAAGGGCGCACATCTTTTGTATCTGCTATAATTCGGCGTTATGATTATCTTCTCAAGACCGTGTTCATCGGCATACTGCTCCGCGAGCGTGTCTACCCCCTTCGCGCCGCCGCTTATAATAACCGTCACCTCGGGCGGTATATGCCCTTCGAGGTCAAAGGCGGTGATGCTGCGTGATCCTGCTATTAATAGTTTCATAGTTTATCGCGCTCCTTACATATATAGTAATATAATTATACAATCTAATAACATAATTGTCAAGTGAATATATATTTATTAAAATATATATCGAAGGGATGTGATATTATGATTAGAATGACCGTAAAGGAGTTTCTTGATAGTCACAACATCACAAGATATGAGTTATCAAAGCGAACGGGCGTACATTTTCAAATAATAGACGGTTACTACAAAAACAAAATAGTCCGCTATGACAGCTACATCTTAAATAAAATATGCGAGGCACTTGATTGCGATATCTGTGATATCATTGAGTACACGAAAGACTAAAACGCCGCGAATGCAATATGCATTCGCGGCTTTGCCTTTTATTTCTTTTTAAACAGCTCCATGACCATCTTAACGATATCCTTGCTGTCGGTCTTATCGCTCACCTTCGCGGCAATATCCTTTACCTTGCCGATAAGATCAGAGGAAAGTCCCGACTCTGCAACCTTCGTCACCCAATTGATGTCCTCGACAGTCTTTGCGCCAAGGTATATCTGCTCGAACGCATAAATGCTAACCTCGCCGATAGCAGCGACTATCGTTCCCGCAATTACTGCATTGAGAACGCCTGCCGCTATATTTATACCGGGTATAGCCTTAAGCGCGCTTATAAGTGCCCTTGCGGCAACGCTGACCGTTCCGACCTCGACTATTGAGTTAAGAAAACGCTTTGACTGCTCGTTGTTTTCGATTCCGTATAACCTCGCAAGCGTGTTTATCTCGGCAATTTCGATCGGCGAGAGAATAAGCGCATCTGCAAAGGGTATCGGCACAGCACCGACTACCACCGCCGCACTCGTCGCAACGCCGACGACACTATGCGCAAACGCACGGCGTCTTGCAAGATTAAAATTATGTATGTCGACAACCGCCGCCTTGATACCCTCAGGCATAAGGTCGTTTGTCGCACTGATAAGCTCGGTTATTCCCTCGGGCGGCGCGTATGCGGTGTCGTTGAGCGCGTACGTTGCGGCGACTACAGGATATACGCCGCGAAGATTCTTGGAATAGCGCTTTTGTTTTGCAAAGGCGTTGTTGACCATCTCTATGTTACGCTCGCGCTCGGGAACCGAATAGGATTTCGTGATAGCGACCATAACGGGCACGTTCTCCCACATAGCCGTCGCACTCGACAGATTTTTGATGGTTTCCTCAAAAAGCTTGCTCGAGGTACCGTCAACACAGAACCATATAACGTTTATCTGACCGTTACCGTTCTTAGCACTCGCCTTCGACCACGCCTTGACCGCATTTATCGCCTTCTGCCGCTTTAAAAATGACGGTTCAAAGCCGAGCGTGTCGATAATGCGGAAGGGTATTTTATCGCTTTCGTATATTTCGAGCTTTTGGGTAGTGCCTTCAATACCCCAACCTGTTTTTGCCGCGTCCTTGCCGAGCACGGCGTTGATAAGAGTCGATTTACCGACGCCCGAATTTCCTATGACGAGTACGTTGCCCTTGTCGGGCGAGGAGGGGATAAGTGCGGACGTATCCGCATCGGTTGACTTGATGGGAAGATTGTTTTCCTGCATTAGTTATGTCCTCCGTTTTAAAATTTAAAGCTAATTCCTACTTTGAATACGCCTTGTAATTTTCGCGATACGGTTAATTGCCGTTCTCGATAAACTCACGTATCTGCCGCTCGGTTTCCAAAAGCTCTGCGCGAAAGCCGCTGGCGGACACGCGTATCGCTCCGTTCCCGAGAATTATAAGCTGCTCCTCGTAATCGGCGGTAGCCACGCGTACACGATGATTTTTGGCAAGCTCGTGCGACACGCGCTCGATATAGGTATCGGCGGTTTCCGCTTCCTTTGTGTAGACTACGGTGATGTTGTTTACTCGCTCGATATCCTCGCCGTGGCGCTTTATCCTGTACGCGTCGAAAACGAGTATCACCTCGCAGTCGCGCACACCGCGGTAATTGCACATTCGGTCTATGAGCGTATTTCGCGCGATATCAAGTCCCTTTTCGGATAGTGCGCGAAGGTCGTCCCACGCGTGTATTATATTGTAGCCGTCGACAAGGAGATATTCGCCGCCGCTGTATGCGCTTTTCTTTGGCGGCGCGGATTTTTTCTTAACAGCCGGCACAGCCATTTTCGGCTCGCGGTCATTGTAGCGTTTTCTTTTGATAGGTCCGTACGTACGCTCGAAGATGCGGATAAGCTCCTCGCTGTCCGCGACCGTGCGCATATAGCGTTGCACACGCGTTTCGGGCTCCTCGTCACCTCCGTCAAGCTCCACGCCCGACTCGAGATGCTTATGCTCGTACACCTCGTCCCATTTGACGACGAATCCCGCGCCGTGCTCGCAGAACACCGAATCAGCGGTATTTTCAAGGTCGCGGTCGGCATCGTAGCCGCACTCAGCTATGACCGCATGGGTATCTGCGCATTCCTCATAACCGCGAAGCGAGGTCATAATCTTGCCCTCGCCCTTGGTGTAGGAGATAAGCTCGCGGTGATAGCCGCGCATTTTCGAAACGGGCGCACTTCCCGTAAGGCAAGTGTAGGCGGGCGTCACCTCCGGTTCTCCGAGCCTGCCGCCCATTTGCATAATATCCGTCATCGCGCGTCCGACGCACTCCGACGGGAGCTCGATGCGAAAATCGTACCACGGCTCGAGCAGTATGCACTCTGCCGTACGCAGTCCGTGACGTACAGCACGCCACGTCGCCTCTCGAAAGTCGCCGCCCTCGGTATGCTTCAGATGAGCACGACCCGCTATAAGCGTTATTTTCATATCGGTTATCGGTGAGCCCGTGAGCGTACCGATGTGCGTTTTTTCATAAAGATGCGAGAGAACGAGTCGCTTGTAATGTCCCTCAAGCTCGCACTCGGGATCGACGGCGAATTTAAGACCTTCTCCGCGAGGTAGCGGTTCAAGAAGCAGCTGTACCTCCGCATAGTGGCGAAGCGGCTCATAGTGACCGATGCCGACGTTTGCAGCGCGCACAGTTTCCTTGTAAGAAATACTACCGTCGCTGAAGGTGACGGTCATTGCATAGCGCTCGGCGATGATGCGAGTAAGCACCTCAAGCTGTACCTCGCCCATAATGCCGAAATATATCTCGCCGCTGCGCTCATTATATATGATGCGAAGCGAGGGCTCCTCCTCTTCAAGCTGACGGAATTTTATGAGCGCCGTATGCGCGTCCACTCCGCTTGGCAGGTCGACTCGGTAAGAAAGCACCGGCTCAAGCTGTGCCGCGCCCGAATCCTTTTCTGTTCCGAGTCCCATACCGGGATAAGCCGACGAAAGACCCGTGACGGCGCATACAACGCCCGCCTCGGCTTCGTTTACGGTCTTATATTTTTCGCCTGAATATATACGTATCGCATTTATCTTTTCGCTCCACTCGGTGCCGTCTGGAAGCACGCCGGAAAGCGTGTCCTTTACACAAAGTGTACCGCCCGTTATTTTAACGTGTGCGATCTTGTCAGTTTTGTCCTGCGTTATCTTGTAAACGCGTGCACCAAACTCATTGGTGTATTCGGGTATCTTAACGTATTTCGCAAGCCCGTCGAGGAGAAGATCAACTCCATCTCCCTTCAGCGCCGAGCCAAAAAAGCAAGGAAACAGCCGTCTTTGCGCCACCGCCGAGCGGATATCCCCATCGTCAAACGCCTCGCCCGCAAGATAGCTTTCCATAAGCCTCTCGTCGCACATAGCAAGCTCGTCCGCAAAGCTTTCAAGTGTCATCGCACAGAAGTCTACGCATCCGTCGCAAAGCTTATATTTAAGCTCGGACATAAGCTCCTTGTGTGAAAGCGCGGTGACGTCCATCTTATTTATGAATATGACCGTCGGTATGCCGTAAGATTCGAGCAATCGCCAAAGCGTGAGCGTATGGCTCTGTACGCCCTCCGTTCCGCTCACGACGAGCACAGCCGCATCGATAACGCGGAGCACGCGCTCCGTTTCGGGTGAGAAATCCACGTGCCCCGGTGTATCAAGAAGGTTGAACTCGACCTCACCGCGCGTGAACGTCGCACCGCTTGAGAAGATCGTAATTCCGCGGTCGCGCTCGATCGCGTTCGTGTCGAGATGCGAGCTTCCCTTGTTTACGCTTCCGAGTGTGTGGAGTACGCCCGTTTTGTAGAGTATCGACTCCGAAAGCGTGGTCTTGCCCGAGTCGACGTGCGCGATTATTCCGACGGTAAGGCGCTTTAATGCTCCCATTTTCCGCTTGTGTCCTTTTCGCCGTTGTAAACGCTCATAAAGTCCGCGTAATTTTTCTTTAAAAGATTCGGTATGTCAAGCTCGTACGGGCACTTTTTAGCGCACGCTCTGCACTCGGTGCAGTTTTCGATCTTTTTGACCTCGCTCGCCCACTTTTCATTGACCCAATCGCTCGCAGGAGCACGGCGTATCATAAGCGAGATACGCGCACACTGCCATATGGTTATACCCTGCGGACACGGCATACAGTAGCCGCAGCCACGGCAAAAGTCATATCCCATCTCTGCCTTTTCAGCTTCGATGCGAGCCCTCATTTCATCGTCGAAGGTAGGCTCGTCGGTCATAAGCGACAGCCACTGATCGAGCTCATAGTCATGCTGCACGCCCCATATCGGCACAACGTTGTCAAACTGCGAGATATACGCATAAGCAAGACGGTAGTCAGTTATAAGACCGCCTGCGAGCGCCTTCATCGCGATAAATCCGACGTTATGCTCGCGGCAGAGGCTCACAAGCTCTACCTCACGCGCCCCCGACAGATACGACAGCGGGAACTGCATCGTTTCGTAAAGACCCGATCGCACGCAGTCCTCGGCAACGCCGATCTTGTGGCAGGTGATTCCGATGTGGCGTATCATTCCCTGACGCTTCAAGTCCTCCATACACTCGTACATACCCGTGCCGTCACCGGGCGCGTAGCACTTATCCGAGCAGTGGAACTGATATATGTCAACGTAATCGGTCTGCAGATTTTTAAGCGAGGTTTCTATCTGCCGCTTTACCTCGTCGGGAGTTTTAGCGCCGGTTTTCGTTGCAATAGCAACCTTGTCGCGCACGTCGTGAAGCGCGATGCCACACTTTATCTCGCTGTCCGAATAAGCGCGTGCCGTATCGAAAAAGGTCATACCTCCCTCGTATGCGCGGCGGACGATGTTCACCGCAGTATCGGTGTCATCACGCTGTATCGGAAGCGCACCAAATGCGTTTTGAGGGGTTTTAATGCCGGTAGATCCAAGAGTTATCGTTTTCATATAAATCTCCTTGGTTATGATTATATAATAATTATATCATATATAAAGAAACGTGTCAATAAAAAACGCTCTGCCGTACTGCAGAGCGTTATATTATATCTCGTCCTATTCGAATCGCGCCTTGCGCTTTATCCGAAGTCCCTCCACAATACCGGCACTCTTGTTTTTGCCCGTATGCTTAGCATAAAAAAAGCCAAATACGGAAAATACGAGCGCGCCGATAAAGTTTACGAACATATCCTTCATCGTGTCGTAAAGACCGATATCAAGGTATCCGTCGATGCCGAGCGTTTGGCCGTTAACTGCGGTTTTAGTAATGCCGTCAATAATCACCGCGGTGTTTGATGGCTCGGTGTTTAATGTCACGGAGGAAATTGCGCCAAGAACGGTATCCTTCTGCATATCCGTCTGCAAAAAAATGTCCGAGGCGAACTCGAAAAACTCCCATAAAACGCCGATCGTCATAGAAAAGCAAAATGCCGTCAGCGCAACGAAAAACGGCGACAGGTCAAATCGGAAGCGTTCGCTTCGATTAAGAACGTCAATAAGTGAGAGCCCGACCGCGGCGGCTAAAAATCCCGTTGTCGTGTGAAGAAGTGTATCCCAGATAGGATATTTTATATAATATCCTCCAATTTCGCCGAGTATCTCCGCCGCGAAGATAAAGATAAGCACTATCTTTTCAAGCAGCGACGGAAGTTCAACCTGAAACGTTTTGGATACAAACGGCGGCAACAAAAACAGCGTAAGCGTCAAGGCACACATAAACGTGTGCTGATAGTTTCCAAGCATCACCGCGCGCACACCGATAGCAACAACTATCGTACGAAGAATAATAAACAGTATAAAGGTAGATTTGCTTCGTTTAAACTCGTTTGTCAATTGTCTGAAAAAGCCTATTTTTTTCGTTCTTTCTTTTTTCATAACACAATGACACGTCACCACGGACACTAACGTGCCCGTGGTGAGATAATTTTATTCGTTAACAGTCGTGTTAGCTGTGCTGTCAGCCTTCTCGGTGCCAAGGTACTCGGGCAGCTTCATACCCGCCATATCGAACATCTCGTTCATCGGAGGGATCGCCTTCATCATACCGGACACAAAGTTAGCGGTAGCAGTCTTACCGTCAGCGCCCGTGCTTCCGCCGTCCCAAACGGTGACCTTGTCGATCTTGAGGTTCTTGATAGCCTCAACCTGAATCTTGGTGATCTCCTCAAGCTTGTCAGCAACCATAAGACGGATAGCGTCGTTCGACTCGCCGCCGGCGCTCTTAACGATCTCTGCAAAGCCCTCTGCCTGCTTGATGAGCATATCTCGCATACCGTTTGCCTCTGCCTGCATCTTCATCAGCGTAGCGTCAGCTTCACCCTTTGCCTGACGTCTGATTCTTTCAGCCTCTGCCTCTGCCTTGAGTTCGATCTGCTTCTTTTCGATTTCAGCCTTAACGAGGATATCAGCCTCGAGCGTTGCCTGCTCAAGTGATGCACGCGCAAGCTCGGCAGCCTTCTGTGCGGCGTACGCCTCCTCGAGAGCCTTTGCCTCCTGGATCTTCTCGGCTGCGGTAGCGCGCTTCAGCGCCTCTGCCTCACGCTCGCGGCGTGCTGCATCGGACTCTGCAACCTGAACCTTCGCCTCATTTTCACCCTTGATAGCCTCGGAGTTTGCGATAGACACGTTGATACGCTGGTCGCGCTCTGCGTTAGCCGAACCGATAGCACCCTCGCGGTCTGCCTGTGCAACGGAGATCTTTGCGTCATTGATAGCCTTCGCAGCCGCTTCCTTACCGAGAGCCATAATGTATCCGCTCTCGTCGGTAATATCGGTTACGTTTACGTTAATGAGGCGCAGACCAATCTTCTTAAGCTCGGTCTCCACGTTTCTCGAAACCGCCTCAAGGAACTTATCGCGGTCATTGTTGATCTCCTCTATCTCCATCGTTGCAACAACAAGTCGGAGCTGACCGAAGATGATATCCTTTGCAAGCTCTTGAATATCGTCGAGCTTTAAGCCGAGCATACGCTCCGCCGCATTCTGCATAACGCCTGCCTCGGTGGAAATACCAACGGTAAAGCGCGAGGGAACGTCAACGCGGATATTCTGCTTCGAGAGTGCATTGCGAAGATCTACGTTTATAGACATAGGCGTTAAGTCAAGGAACTCGACAGCCTGAATAACGGGCCATATAAATGCCGCGCCACCGTGAATACACTTTGCGGAGCGCGAGGTGCCGTCGGCGTTATTGCCGACCTTACCGTAAATTACCATAACCTTGTCGGACGGGCACTTTCTGTAGCGCGATGCGATAACCACAAGCGTTGTCACAACCAAAAGCGCGATCACGCAAACGAGAATAAGCAGATTAGAAGTGTTTGGCATAATATTTTCTCCTTTATAATTATTTTACAATTCTTTCAATTACAACGAGTCCCGATTCGTCTATGGAAACGACTCTTACAGTTTCTCCGGTCTTAAAAGCGTCCTCGCCGCCCGAAATGGCATCGACTTCGATGAGTCTGTCCTGCACGGTGAGTGTGATCTTTCCTCTGCCCTCTCCCTTCGGCGGTACAGGTATGTACACCTCACCCGTTTTGCCGATTGCGTAGCCAAGCTGAATATTACCGCTCGACTGTAGCTTCAACACAGCCTTCATAAGATACGCAATACCGAAAAGTGCTGCCACACCGCATACCACCGCAAGCAGTATCGCGGCTGCAGGATTAAGACCTAAATCGACGAATACGACACCGGCCCAGCCGCCAACCGAAAACATCGCAACGATGCCGCGAACGGTAAAAAGCGTCAGTCCGTCGTCACCTGATGCAGCCTCGGATATCTCAACGCCGTCAACGTCCGTATCCACGTCAACATCGCCGTCGCCGTCGCCGATGCCAAAGAACAGAAGCACCGTCTGAACAATAAGCACAAGTGTCGCCGGAATAGCAAGAAGAGCAAATCCCTGCTGAAGTGCAGTTAACGAATCCCACCAAGCAAACATTATTATCTACGCTCCTTTACAAAAACATATCTGTCAAACTTTTCAACGTTTAAAAACTTCGTCGTACATTAGGCTTGCGTGCTGACGCACGAGCGTTGCGTAATACGTCATTATGATGATGCCACAAGCCCGTTCGAGGCGTTTTCTCGCACCCGCACCGTGCTCCTCGTAGGATGCAAGCTCGTTTGAAATCAGGTCATAAATATTACCGTCTACCGTTGCCTCATCGCGAACAAGACAGTCAATAAGCCGACAAAGGCAATCATAAAGCCCTGACTCGGGAATAATATCGTCGCGCGTATCGTTTACGTCACCGTTTACATAGGCGAGAATTGCCGCGATCCGGTCAAGCTGCATTGAATCGCGCATCATATTTATAATGAGTATGCGCGCAAGCTGATTTTTATCGTAACGCTTATTTTGTGCGCTCGATACCCAGCCGCGCTTGGTCCAATTTTGGAGAGTTGAGCCGTCGATTCCGCATATCTCCCGTATCTGTGAGAGCATAATGCCGTCGGTGATGTAGAATATCTTATCAAGAAACTCCATTCCCGTGACGTCGCCCATCTTCTTTCTTTCCATAATGGTGCCGGGAATGAGAGTGCTCCTTATCTCAAGCTTCATCGGTTATCCCTCCTTTCGGAGAAGCTTTCTGTAATTAGATTATATCACACGGTCACGTGATTGTCAAGTGGAATTTTATGAATTTTTTATGTATGTAAAACAGCCTTCCCCGAAAAGGAAGGCTGTCGGTATTTATTTAAGGTCTGTATATACGGTGTGGTGAGCGATATAGTCGCCCATCTGCGAGCTGAAAATACCGTGCTGCAATTCCTCCCACGTCACGGTGTTATCGTTGACCAGCACGTATCGCACGTAGCTGTCGTAGCTCGCGTATGGAGTTTCGGCGTCGCCCTCAAAGCGAAGCATATACTTGTATTTTTGGATAATCTCCTCGCCGTCCTCAAACCACCGTAGCATATAGTATTCGCCGTCATATTCGAGATCCTGCACGAAAAGCTTCGGGTATTCATCTTTTACGGATTCATAATACTCCTCGTCGTCGTAATTTTCAAGTGTGTAGTAGTATGCAAGCCGTACGCTCGCCTTCCCGTCCGGCACGGATGCGGCAAACTGATCCCATCGCGCCTGTCCGTATGCTATGTCGCCGTTATCAAAAACTACGCAGCCGTCCTCTATCGCGTCCTCGCGCGTATACGCGGCGGGAAGCTTTTTAAGCGCGGTGTACTCCGTTTTAATATTAGTCGCGCACGAGCCAAGCGCTAGCGCAAGCAATATGACAAGAAAAAAGCGTTTTTTCATTGCGACCCACAAAATCATTTCTTAAAAAAATTTCCGAGTCCGAGCGTTTTTCGCAGCTTCACAAGATACAGCGTAATGAGATGGGTAGTTGCTATGTCGTAAATAAGGAACGTAAAATTACACAGCGCGAATACGGGAACGGTAAACGCGAGTCCCGTGTCGGTAAGTCCCAAAACAAAGCTGCCGATAAGTATCATAAGCATCAGCATCACGTTAAACGTGCTGAATTTAAGCACCCACGCGACGATAGGATGAAGCCGCTCGTACATCGCCTTGAATATCGGATAGACACCGCCGAACACGAGATACACAAGCGCACCGAACTTGTCAGGGAGCAGAAGCATCGAAAGCGCGCCCGTAACAAGCCAGATAAGGTATGGATAAGCGCCGCCGACCTCTATAACCGCTATCATTATAAGTATCGACGCAAGCGCCACCGCCGAAAGATCAAGCACCGTAATTATCGAGCCAAGTAAGAGCATCACCACTCCGAGCGCAGAAAATATCGCCGCAAGCGCAAGCTTTTTTGATTTTTTCATTCGATCACCTTAGCTCTAACAGCACGGAATAAGGTCACCGCCGCAGCACTCGCAAAGGCAGTCCGCACAGATAAGTCCGGTGCATATATCACACGCGGAGGAGCCGCCGTTTTGCGTGGTGCGGTATCCGCCGCCGTAATTTCCCGAGGCTTGCTTGATGCGGTTTAGTACAGTACGGTATTCGCTGTTGGTAGGATCAAGATAGCACGCGGTTTCAAGATGCTTCTGCGCGTCGTAATACCAGCCGCGCTTTATGAGCACACAGCCTTTGAGAAAGTTCCACTCCGCGTTACGGTTCGCCTGTGCAACTGCATCGAGTATCAGCTCCGCATCAGCATAGCGGTTATCGTTGATAAGCTCACGCACCTTTGCATACTCGCCCCACGATGAGCCCGACTGTCCTGCACCGGATGTGTGCGACGCGCCGGAGGCACGCTCCTTCTGGATCTGATCGTATGCCTCGTTGACCTCCTTCATCTTTTCCTCGACAAGGTCAGCAAGTGGGTTGCCCACGTAGTTATCGGGATGATACTTACGCGCAAGCTCACGGTATGCTTTTTTTATATCCTCGTCGCTCGCATCACGCGAAACGCCGAGCACCTTATACGGATCTGTCATATATTACTGTCTCCAATCCCATCGTTTACCGCCTTATATTTTGAAAGCACCCTATCGGTGCACAGAGGCAGTCCGAGATAAATTATGTTCTTTATTATTTCGCCGTATTCGGGCGTTTTCGAAAAATCAATAAGCTCCACCGCCGAGGAAACTCCCACAAGCTCCATCGTCAGCGCTGTACGGATATTTTCCGCCTCTCGCAAAACGCCGTCTGTACCGTCACCGTACATCTGACGAAACGGGTTATACGAGTCTGATTTTATATCGTCCGCGAGATCGTCGAGCGCATCTATGATATAGACGTAACGCCCGATGTGCCGTCCTATCTCGGCGGCTATACGGGCCTCGGGACTGTTCTGTTCAAATCCGAATGAAGCGGCGTACGCCATAAGCTCGCCAAACGGCTCCGCCGCTCGGTCAAACGATGCACAGCGCTCTTTCTCGAGTACCGCAAGCGCACCAAGCTTATCCTCGATAAACGCCTCCGCGCTTTTATCGAAGCGCGCACGCTTTCGCATACGCCTTGCCTCAGGCATCAAAAATCTGACACCCAGACGCTTCAATCCCTTTCCGTCGGCAATATCGTCACGAAGCTTGTGATACGTCAGCACCACGGACAGTCGCGCCGTATAGTCAAGCTGACTTGACTCAACAATGACAGCACGCTTTTTCGTCGGGTGAGCAGCACACCTGTGCCTCTCGCACTTACCGCTCTCGCCCGTGAGCGCCATACGAACAAGTGCCAAAAACACAAAATCGTAGGAAAGCGAAAGCCTCGATGTGCAGGTAACGCTTTTTCCAAGCGACTCGCAAAGGCCGCAGTACACAGCACGGTAAAGCTCATACTCCTTGACGCGCAGCTCGGGTATAGTAGGCTTAATATATCCAAACACGCGCATCACCTCCAAAGTAGCTTTATTTAATTTTACTCCCTAACATTATATAACGCCTTACGACAGATTGAACATTTTGTAAATCTTTTTGATTTTACACAAAAAAGGGACGCTTTTGCGTCCCTTTGGGTTATATCTGCATAGCCTCGCGTATTGCCGCGGTTAACACAGCCGTACCGCGTGCCTGTCCCACAAGGTTCGGGTGGGATACGGCGCCCCTTTCTTCTGCGGTAATGGGAGTTATCGGTACATAGTAAAGACGCTTGTCATTTTCCGAAAGATCGCCGATAAGCTTCAAGAGCAGCTCATCGTAGCGCTGACCCATAAGACCGTACATCCAGAATATATGAGCCGCAGGATATGCCGCGCGAACACGCGCTATAAAATCGCGCGCGCCAGCCTCGAAGGCCTCCTCGCTTGCACCGCCGCCGTTATCGTTTGTACCGCCGTTTATAACGACGATGTCGGGTACCCACGACTTAAAATCGTGCGGTTGCTTGCCGTTTCGGGTTTCGTAGGCGTAAAACTCAGAAAAGAGCGTTCCGTGTTCACCGGCACAGTTGCAGACGATGCCCTGTCCCGATATCGCACACACGCGAATATCCGCGCCAAGCGACTTCGCGGTGAGGTACGCGTACGTTTTTGTCGCGTCCTCGTCAGAGGTGCTGTACGGAGTTGTGGCGCTGTCGGCGAGCACGCCGAAGCCGCAGGTTATCGAGTCGCCGAAGAACTGCATCTTTAATTTCGGCATCTCCGGCGGCGGAAGGATCTCACACACCGCCCCCATAATTTCAAATGCCGACACCTTGACGGGCAATTCGCCGGCACTTGCGCGGCGGACCACGAGCATATGCTCACCCTCTCCAAGACCGTCGAGAACGATTTTCTCGCGACCGTCGATAATGCCGTATTTGCCCTCTCTGCCGTCAATCTCGACCTTTAAATAAGCCGCCACGTCGAGAGCGTAGTCAGCACGAAAATGTACAATAGCACGCTCGCCTATAAAGCGCACCGCAAATCCCGCAAGGCTCCACGAAAGCTCGAGAGCGCCCGTTTCGTCATAGGCACAGCGTCCAAGCACTGCCTTTTCAAGCGATTTTATATCAGTTAACAGTTGCATTTTCTTCTCCATTTGCAAATATGTGCCGCGTGATACAAGGCACATACGGTTTTATTTTTCCTCGCCCTGTGCCTCACTCGGCTCAAGACGCGTAATCTTCACTTCCTCAACGAGCTTGTCGTCAACCTTTATTACCTCAACGTGAAGGTCCTCAAAGTCGAACTCCATTCCAACCTCGGGGAACTGACCGAGCTGCATCGTAACCCAGCCGCTGACCGTCTGCGGAAGCTCCTCTCCGTCGCCGACCGCCTTCTCGAAATGCTCAAGGAACTCGTCAGTATGCATATCACCCGCGAACGTCACCGTTCCGTCGGTGTGCTCAGTCACAGTCTGCTCCTCAACCTCATCGTGCTCATCCCATATCTCGCCCACAAGCTCCTCGAGCACGTCCTCAAGCGTGACGATACCCATAGTGCCGCCATAGTCGTCGAGCACGACTGCCATGTGCGTTTTCTCCTGCTGGAACTGCGACATAAGGTTGGATATTTTAACGTGACAAGTAATAAAGAAGGGCTTTTTGAGCACGCTTTCAAGCGGCTGTCCCTTGCCTCGGCAAAGATAAAAGAAATCCTTTTCGTGGAGTATACCGATGACGTTATCGACTGTATCCTCGTACACGGGAATACGCGAAAAGCCCGAGGTGTGGAATATCTCCGTTATCTCGTCAAAGGGCGTTTCCTTATCGATAGCAACAACGTCAACTCGCGGCGTTATTATCTCCTCGGCATCAACGTCGGTGAATTCGATAGCCGAGCGTATAAGCTCGCCCTCCTTCTCGCCGATACCGCCGTCCTGCTGTGCTTCATCAACGATAGTGATGAGCTCCTCCTCGGTCATAACGTCGTCGTTATCGAGGTGGAATATCTTAGACAGAAGCTTTTTCCAAAGCCGGAAAAAGAAGTTGATGGGTGTGAACACGATCATCAAAAGGCGCATCACAGGCGCAACCGTCATCGAAAAGCCGTCGGGGGCTTCCTTGGCAACGCTTTTCGGCGATACCTCACCGAAGATAAGCACGAGCACCGTCGTCACAGCGGTGGAAAGTGCCGCACCGTTTGAGGGGAACCACTTGACAAACATAATCGTTGCGATAGATGCGAGCGCTATATTAACTATATTGTTACCAATAAGTATAGTGGAAAGCAATGAGTCATAATCGTCCGCCAGCTTAAGTGTAAGTGCCGCGCGCTTATTGCCGTCGGACGCAAGGTTCTTCATACGCACCCGATTGAAGGTGCTAAAGGCAGTTTCGGTTGCCGAAAAGAGTCCTGACATGGCGATAAGAATCACCATAAAAATTATTGTTCGTATACTGTCGCCGTCTAACATATATTTCTCCTAAAATAAAATTATAATTATTGTTTACGTGTAGCCGTTTTTATTATGGCGGAGAGATACGTACAGCTTTGACAATATTGTTTACCGTGCATCGTTGGGGTGGGTTCGGGTTATCGTTCATTTGCGATAATCACTCCTTTTTCAGATATTACTACCATTATACACGATTTCGCGCGCTTTTGCAACGGTTTTGGCAAAATTTACGCAATATACACACTTGCAAAAAAGGGATGCGCCGGTGGCGCATCCCAAAATCTCACTTATTCTCGCTGTCACAGCCGCATCCGCACGAGTGCTTTTTGGCACACTCCTTGGCGTGCGGGCAACCGATACACGCGGCTCCGTTCTTCTTTTGTCTGTAAAGATAAAATCCGACACCGCCCGCGATAGCGACCAGAACTGCAATAATTACAATATCAATCATATCTTATTTTTGGCTGCCTTTTCAGCCTTCAAGCGTCTGTTTGTGTTAGCGATGAGCGAGAGCACGATACCTGCCATAACAGCGATAGCAGCAAGACCTGCAATCGCCGCGCCGACGTTGAGCTCCTCCGCATCTGTAATAAGCGTACCGACCGTATAAACCGCATATGCAACGGTATAGCCTACTCCAAGCTGGAGTCCGATACCCGCCCAAAGCCACTTTGCGCTCTTCATCTCGGCGTTCATAGCACCGATCGCAGCGAAGCAAGGGGGGCTATACAGGTTAAACATCAGGAACGCGAGTGCCGCTGCCTTGGTAATCGCCATAACGCCTGCGGCCTCTGCGCCTGCGCCTTCAACAAGGGCAAGCTCATCCATATCAATGAGGTTTTCAAGGCCGACGAAGCAAACGGCAAGCGTGCCGACCACGTTTTCCTTTGCAATAAAGCCGGTAATAGTAGCCGCCGCCATCTGCCAGGAAAGCACACCGATTACAGGAATGAGCAAGTACGCGAACGGTCTTGCTACAGATGCGAGAATGGAAGCATCCGCACTTTCTGCCACGGTAAAGGACCACGTAAAGCTCTGCATTATCTGCACTGCCATATTGCAAAGCAGGATAATTGTCGCCGCCTTGACTATGTATGCCCAGCCGCGGCTGCACATCGACTTGAATGCGCCCCAAAGCGATGGGAATTTATATTCGGGAATCTCGATGATGAAATAGGACTTCTTCGCTATGTTTCCCGTAATAAAGTTTATAAGCAACGCGCCGAGGAATATGAGAACGATACCCGACAGGTACATAACTGTGCTCACCCAGCCCGCATTATTAAAGAATGCGCCTGCAAAAAGTGAGATAACCGGAATCTTCGCACCGCACGGCATAAACGGAGCGAGCATAGCAGTCGCTCTGCGCTCACGGTCGTTTTTGATAGTGCGGCTCGCCATAATACCGGGAACAGCACAGCCTACGGTAATTACAAACGGAATAACGGATCTTCCCGACAGTCCGACCTTCTTAAATATCGGATCAAGAACAACAGCAACGCGTGCCATATATCCGCAGTCCTCGAGGATCGCGATAAGGAAGTACATAACCATAACGAGCGGCAAGAAGCCTACGACTGCGACAACACCGCCTATAACGCCGTCAACGAGAATAGCCAAAACAAGATCGCTTGCGCCCGCATTTGCAAGAAGGTCGCCAACCCAGCCCTGGAACGCTTCAAGCCAAGCCACAAGAAGTTCGGCAACGGGAGTACCTACCCAAACCTGAGAGATCTGGAATACAAGAAACATCACAAGCGCGAATATCGGAATACCGAGCCACCTATTTGTAAGCAGCGTATCGATCTTGTCGCCGAAGTTGCGCGTTCTTGTGAGCGTTTTGCGCCGTTCGACCTCTTTAACGATACCGTTTACGAACTCAAATCGCTTGCGGTCGGCGAGCTGCACGATTTCTTTATTTGTAAGGGCGAGCTTCTGCTCTGTATAGGGAGCCTTCTGCTCCTTGCCGATCTGCGCTACAGCCGCGGCTACGAGCGTCTTCAGTCCGTCAGCAGAGTTTGCCGAGGTTTCCACAACGGGGCAGCAAAGCTTTTCGGAAAGCGCACGTGCGTCGATCCTGTTGCCCTTTTTCTTGTTGATGTCCTTCTTGTTGAGCGCAACCACTACGGGTACGCCAAGCTCAAGAAGCTGCGTCGTGAAGAAAAGACTTCTCGAAAGATTAGTTGCATCCACGATATTTATAATAACGTCGGGGTTTTCATTTTTGACGTAATCGCTTGTAACGCTCTCCTCGGACGTAAACGGTGACATCGAATATGCACCGGGAAGGTCAACAGCTACAAGCTGATTTCCGCCAGAGTATGCCTTCTTTATCGGATGCTCTTTTTTATCGACGGTTACGCCTGCCCAGTTACCGACCTTCTCATTCTGACCGGTAATGGCGTTATACATTGTTGTTTTGCCGGAATTGGGGTTTCCGGCGAGTGCGATTCTCATTGAGCTTCCTCCTGAAATATATACGTCCCTTTCGGGAATGATCTGCCGGTTTCGTCGGTTAGCGTTCGCTAACCGATGCGCGTAAAAAACCGCTCGCGTCGGTTTTGCCGCCATTTTATATCTCAATAGCCTCTGCGAGGTGGCGGTCTATACTGTATCTGCCGTCCTTTATCGAAACGATACAGCCGCCCTTCAGATGCGATATGACGGTGATAGCTTCTCCGCTATAACAGCCGAGCGAAAAAAGGAACGCGTCAAGCTCCTCGTCATCGGTTTTTATAGCCTTGATGACGTACTCTTTACCTTCCTCTGCCTGTTTTAAGTTCATAATATCACCGCAATTCCTGTATAATCCGTAGCGTTAGCATATGCTAACTGCAAGGTAAAATTTATCGGTTAGCCTCGACTAACCCTTGATAGTATAACACGCCTCACCCAATTTGTCAATAGCTTTTGCTAAATTTTTTCAATTTTTCGAAAGTAAAGCAACGTCGGGAAAACGTTGCTTTACTCAATTTATTTCAACGCAAACAACGCTTGTATTCCATAGGCGAGCAGCCCATAATTCTTTTGAAGTTGCGGTAAAATGTGGAGAAATCGCTGTAGCCCACAAGCGCGTAAATTGCACCGATGCTGTAATCAGCCTTTATATATTTCAGCGAGCCCTTTATCCGACAGGAGTTAAGGTATTCTTTGAAGCCCGATCCTGTCACAGATGCAAAAAGCTTGCAAAAGCTGCTTTTTGACATCGCGCTGCGCCTGCACATTTCCTCGAGCGTCAGAGCATCGGTATAATTTTCATTTATATATTCAAGTGCATACAGTATCATAGAGCGACTGTCGGATGCTTTTGGGCAGCTGTCCGAAACAGCGTAATAATTCCTCGCCAAAACGGTCAACAGCACGACCGCGTACGAGCGAAGCATCTCACCGTATCCAACACGGCGCTCTGTAAACTCGGCGCACATTTTCTCCATAACCGTTTCGACAAGCAAAAGCTCCTCTTCACGCGTGGGTACGGATAGGCGCACCTCGTCTTCCTCTATAGCCTTCAAGAAGTGTAACACCGGCGATAAAGCGCCGTGCGGACGCAAGCTCTCTGCGGTAAATGAGAACGTGTAAAAAAGCGCGTCCTCAACTTTTTCTATGTTGTGCACCCTTCCCGGCGGAATAATAAACATATCACCTCGAGAAAGGCGGAGTGAGCCGTTCTCCGTCACGTGATACAGCGTTCCCTTTGAGATATAATATATTTGAAAATAATTGTGGGTATGAGGCTTACTTGCCTCGAGAGAATTTTCGATACACTGTACGTGTATGCCTTCCTCTGCGTTTTTATAATAAGTCAGGTCAAAATTTTTGTTTTTCATACTGCACCTCCCACATGCATATTATACCTCATATTTGTGATTATTGCAATATAAAATAGAATTTTTGCAATCTTTTCGCACAAGTCTGTGATATAATAAAATTAAACCGATACCTATCCAAAAAGGAGAACATATAATGAACTACGTCGAGAAAAAGGAAGCGGCACTTAAAAAGCAGATTATCGAGCAGACAAAAGAGCCCGATTTCGAGGGCTTCTGGCAGCAAGAGATAGAAAATCTCCGCGCTGTGCCGCTGAGATTCGAGCGAAAGCCATTAGTACTTCCGTACAAAACCTTCGATACGTATGAGATCACATACAACACCCACGACGAAACCGTAGTCACCGCATATTTCTACGTTCCAAAGCACACAGAGGGCAAGCTTCCCTGTGCGGCGGTATTCCACGGCGGCGGCGGAAACGGTCCGCTCACGGCAATTGCGCTTGAGGTAGTATCCACGGGCATCTGCGCGTTTTGCATAGACGTGCGCTCGCAGGGCGGCAAGACGTATGACCGCGCGAAGTACGACGTTTTCGACGATTACCGCGGCTCGCTCATGACGCACGGTGTCCTTGACAAAAATAATTTCTATATGCGCAACATCTACCTCGACGCGGTGCGCGCAGTTGACGTTATATCCGAGCTGCCCGAGGTCGATGCAGACAAGATCGTCGCATACGGCGCCTCGCAGGGCGGCGCACTTTCTATAGTCACAGGCGCATTCAGCGGCAAGGTAAAAAAGGTCTACGCAGCCGTGCCGAGCTACAATTGCCTTGAAGCACGCGTTGATGCGGGCTCAGGCGTTTTCGGCGCAACGAAAAATTTCCTCACCCTCTACCCCGAGCACACAGATGCGGTTATGGAAACGCTGTCGTATTTCGATATTAACAATATCGCATCGCTCCTCACAGTTCCTTCGCTTGTCCAGATCGGACTTTCCGATCCAACCTGCATTCCGGGCTTCGTTTACTCCGTTTTCTCTCACATAAGCGGCGAAAAGGAGCTGATGATCGAGCCCTTCACGCCTCACGTTATTTCAAAAGAGTATAAGCTTCGCGTTTACAAAGAATTCGGCGAGCTTTGATAGAACACCCACGTTATGAAATATTTACTCGTTCTCTGCACGGCGCTTTTGTCAACAGCGAAGGTGTCGTGTCAGAGCGCATTCGCTAAAAAAGGCGTCCACACCGTCGCCGACTCGATCTTCTTCAACGCAATGATATTCATAGCGGCGGCGATTTTCTTTTCGCCGGGACTTGCATCGCTGTCGTACGCGGTGATTCCGTACGCCGCACTGTACGCCGCCTGCACGGTTGCGTTTCAGATAACTTACACGCTCGCGCTTTCAAGCGGAAACGTTTCCGTTGCGGTAATGTTCGCTAATTTCGGCACGCTTATACCCGTGCTTGTATCCTGCGCACTCGGCGAGCGCCCGTCCGTAACGCGAATTATCGGCATATCACTCACCGTCTGCTCGCTTGTTATTATGGCAAAGCCGTCGCGAGGCGCTACATCTAAAAAAGCAATTCTTCTCTCGCTCGCCGCGATGCTTTTAAACGGTTCAGGACTTACCGTGCAGAAGCTTTTCGCCCGCTCGGGCTTTACGGGCGGAAGCACGGTGTTCACCGCAATGGCATATGCGTTTGCCGCGATCTTCTGCGGCACCGTCTACATTATCCTCGCGGCAAACAAAAACAAGCGCACGTTTCCGCTCGGTGTGCGTCCAATCGCGTACGCCGCTGCGGCAGGCCTTTCACTCGGAGCGTTTTTCACGATTCATACATACGCCGCCGGCGTACTTGACGGAAGCTTTCTTTATCCTGCGCACTCGGGCGGTGCGATAATCCTGTCAACCCTCGCAGGCGTTATAATCTTTCGAGATAAGCTTACACGCAGGCAGATCGTTTCGTTTATCCTCGGAATCGCCGCAATAATTTTGATGAATTAAAAGCCAAGCTCTGCGATGATGTTCGCTCACAGATATAGCAGGTTTAAATCTAATAAAATAAAAACAGAGAGCAGGTCGTATGACCTGCTCTCTTGAGTTTGGGCATAGTACAAAATTACAGCATTAAATAATCGGCAATTCGATATACGAACCGTCAAGAATCACCGTGTTGTCGGCTATTTTGGCAGTCGTGTGAGTTGAGAAAAGTCCCTTGTTGTTCGTGTGGCGAACGTAATACGGGACCGCGGACGAGGATATGTCAATACGGATTTTTTCGCCTTTGTGTATCACAAACGCGTGCTCGTCAAAAGAAAATGTCATTTCAAGCTCATCGCCCGGCGTATAATCCACGTTAAAGTTCGAGATCTGATTTATATCGTCGCGAAGTCCGTAGTCACCCTCCGCCTTGCAAAGACTGATGCGTACGTAGAAGCAGGTGTCCTCTGCGGTTGAGCGTACGTGAAGCTTCGCCGACATCTTGCCTTTAATAAAGGTATCCTTCTCAAATTCTTCGGAGAAGAGGCTAATGATATCGTAACGCGAATTCGGCTTGTCCTGCCAAGCAGTTCCTCCGAAATTAGTAGAAAGTCCGCCATTAAAGCTTGCCGGCGCGTACGGATTATAGCGGTAAGTCCTCTCGCCCGTACCGAGCGGTATAGTAACGCGGTCCTTCGCACCCTCAAAGGTATCGGTGCACCACTCGTCACCAAACACCTTGTAGTAGGTCACCTTACCATTTTCAAAGGGATAGGGTTCAAGACCGCGCACCGCGTTAAGCCAGCGTATCGGGTATTCGCCAAACGCCTCGCAAAGCTCGCCGTTTTCAAACTTAACCGGCTGACCGTTGCTCGTTCCGCCGTGATCGTACGGATTAACAGCAAGTGCAGACTTTGCGCGGGTTTCTTCGTCGAGTCCCATCCACATATCAAAAACGCCGCCGGTGTAGATATCGTAAAATCCGGTTACAAGCAGTATCGGAATGTTCGCATGCTTGATCGCATCGTGAGCCTCACCGCCACCAAAGCGTGTTGTCCAGAAGGGATCGTTTCGGTCTGGATGCTTAAATATCTCGTCGAAATCCTCTGCCGCCTCGCCGATGACAGCACGTGAAAACTCTGAAAGCGGAAGCATATCAAACGAATCGCGCACAAAGCTCTTTTTAAGATTGCTCTTGCGCTTGTACATACCGACGTACCAGCTTCCGTGAAGACCGCTTTTGAAAAATCCGTTGCGGTAGTTGCAGTTATAGCGCTCGCAGTCCTGTATTTCAAGTACGGCGCCCTTGATGTCTTCAGCAAACGGAGCCGTTACAAAATGCACCGACGACAGATAGCTTCCGCCGCAAAGATAAAGCTCGCCGCTATAGAAATCCTGCCCTCTTATCCAGCCCTGCAGGAAAAGTCCGTCCTCGCGCTCGTTTATGTAAGGGATACAGTCACCGCTGCTCTTACCGCGTCCGCGACAATGCTGATACACGATAGCGTATCCGTTATCGAGCCATGCGGCGTGCTTTTCCTCAATATCCTCGCATATTTCCGCTTCCGACACATTCTCAAACGCATCAACGTAAGGATTACGGTAAATGACCGTCGGGAATTTGCCGTCATTTTTCGGTAAGCATATAACAGTAAACAGCTCTGCACCGTTAAATTCAAGGTATTTATAATATGTATAATTAGAGTTCATAACATCGCCTCCCAATGAAGTACATTATAACACAAAAGCCAAGAAGTGTCAAGCGTGTTTGCCCGTAGCCGCAGCAGAATCAAGCCATAAAGAAGAGAGAAAGCAAAGCAAAAAAAAAGGCCCCGAGGCTCTGCCTCGAGGCTTCATTTTGGCTTCTTAGTATTAAAGTGCAACTCCGTAATTGTTTTTTTAAAACTCAACTACGCAGCCGTCGTAACTTACGCCAAAGCCGTGCTTTGCCGCTTCAACGACGAGTTCCTCGTGAGTAGCCTCTCCGTTGTGGCTAAAATGATTTACGTAAATGACACTCTTTTCGTCGCAAAGTCCCATTTGTTTGAGTCTTTCAACCACCTCTACATTCACGCTAAGTCCCATGTGACTGTGTCTGTGATCCGGCAAAAGCATACCGGTGCAATCAAGCGAGATCATATCAAATTTACGACCGTACGTAGCAAGATACTCCCATGTCTCATCTAAAAAATATCCCGTATCGTTCGCATAAAGAAGTGTTTTATCATTACGTTCAATTATGTACAACACCGGCTCGGTCGTAACGTCGTGACGCGCTTTGAGAGGTATAATGCGATAGTCATCTATGTAAAATTTCTCAAAGGCTTTGATTGTATTGTAACGAACCCTGCTTTTGTCAACGTTTCGATCGTAAAATTCGGCTACGCTCTGTCTTGTAAGCTCGGTCATATAAACGTCCATTACTGTGCCGTCAACACTTCCGTTGCCAATTCCTTCATTTCTGCACCAGAAATCTTTCTCATAAAGATGATCAGAATGGCCATGAGTGACTATACAATGACGCACGCTTATAAGATCAAGACCTCCGTAAAGTGCGTGCATATACGTGTCCACAGGAAAGTCAATAAGAATCTTGTCATCAATTATTGCCTGACTTCTCGTTTTTATCTCTTTGCCGCCCACCTTGCGTGCGTTTTGACAAATATGACAGTCACAAAAAAGCGCTGGAATCCCCTCAGCAGCCGCAGTTCCCAAAAATTTAATTTTCATAACTTGCTTCTCCTTTTACATTTAAGTTCCAAACTTTATCATCAACAAATTCATTGGTTATATTAAAGCTTTTTGCAAGCATCCTTGCGATTTCGTAATCCACAGCCTTCCTCGGAATTATTATAGCACAAAAATTCGATTATTTCAATATATTCTAGTAAAGTTACAGGTTTAAGTACCGAAGGCTCGGAAAAAGTTGAAAAAACAAAAGGTGCAAAATTTCGCACTAAAAAAATCGAAAAAGCCTTGTAAAACAAGGCTTTGGGAGATAGGTTACATTTTTGACCTATGAGGATGGCTCCCCACCAAGTAGATTGTACGAACCGGATTTCTTTGCTTGTCACTTTTACAAGTGACATTTTCTAACTAAAAACGCAAAAGCTTTTGTCAGAGCAACCTTCGGTTACCTAAATGTTAATGCTAGGAGAAATTTGGTTAAAGTTTAAGAAGAAAGATAAAACAAAAAACCGTCCTATTGGACGGTTTCTCGTTTTTATGGCTCCGGCAGTTGGCTGCGCCAACTGCGCAGGGACTTGAAGGGGCGACATCATGAGATTAACAGCAGTAGACTCGCTACGCGAGCCAACTGCGACAAGTTTATCTTGCGACGCAAGGCGCCGCATTTTGCTAACGCAAAAGCGATAAACGTTGCCGTCATAATCCGCCGTTGGCGGAGATTCCC
>JAZQZL010000070.1:0-39176 GCA_045634005.1 Candidatus Flemingiibacterium sp.
CGTAGAGGTAGGCTTCTGCGCGAATATTCACGATGGTGTCCTCGGTGATTTCATCGAGGAATTCGTGGTATGCGGTCCAACCTTCGAGGTCATCCGGCTCCTGCGGAAATCCGCTGACGAAGAATTCGGATTCATTATGGTCATCTCTCATTGTGACCTTTGAGAATAGCCATGCCATTATTCCATGCCTCCCATCCCTTGGTCCTGTGCAAGATATTCGTCAAACTCAGCACTGTTAAGCATAAAGTAGCCACTGCCGCTGTTCCAGAAGCTGACGTACATTTCGCCTTCAGGAATTCTGATTTCGCGCTGTTCAAATGACTCACCCCATCCATCTGCCATTTGGCCGATTGCCCATTCCTTGAATTCGACTTCTTCTTCAGGCGTAAATGGTTCGGTAAGTTCCACACGGATATCTCCGTAGAGTACGCCGTCCACATTCTGCGTGCTGAAGTGAATTTCTTTCAGTTTTGCAACCGCGCCGTTGCTTCCGTCGAAGTAGTCCGCAAGATTCGTTTCATCCAAGGCTTCCTCTCGCTGAATCAGCTCACGGATTCGGTCTTCATACGGGGCGGCGAACTCTCCGTCATACTCGTCGGGATATTTTTCGGGGTCACCGTAATCATTGTAGTTATAGACTGAGGCAACAAGAGGGCAGTAGTAGTGCTCGGTGGTATCCTGCTGACGGCGATTCAACATGAGCTGACCGAATTCCTTAAGCGAGGACACTTCGCCGTTCAGCACTGCTTTCTGAATATCGAGCTTATTTGCGTAGGGCATATTGTGATAGATCTCGCAGAAGCTGTTGATACCGGAGAGTGTATTCTCGGGAGAAACAACAGAAGCGAGCTTGGCATCAAACTCGCTTTCTCCGTAGATCTTCACTTTGATTGGTGCATCCTCCTCATCGATACATTTGATGTCATGTGCTGCTGTGCGGATACCGATGGAGGCAAGGTGTTCCGCAAGAAGCATCCGCTTGCACGGAAACTCGAGGAGTAGGGTATTGCCTTTGTGTTCGATTATTGCTTTGAGCATGTTTTTTCAATCCTTTCGGTAATAATATCGTTATCAGCATTTTGCTTTACTTAACTAAAGAGGTCTGTGCAGTAGTCTAAACATATTTCATTTTTAGAATCCGCATATCTCTTTGACAGTCTTTCTGTTTTTGTTGGTCCCGCTTATTTAGAATCGGAGAATGCGTTTTAATCTTTTCCTCGATACAACAACACGATGATCGTTTACAAGCGCCATAACTATAGTACAGACACCACTTGCAGTCTAAGTCTTCTTTTTTATAATCATATCCTATAATGACTTCCTCCTTTGAAACAAAATAAAAAAGGCGAACACCGTTAATACAAAACGATGTTCGCCTTAGAAATAATTTAATTCAATGCTTTGTGTGATATTTTATCAGACACAAAAAGTTAACTTTTTCAGTATGCCAAAAAGCCGAAATAATGATGATATTTCGCCATCAAAAACCGATAAAGCGGGGAGGTCTGAGGTTCAAGTCCCTACCAATATCCCGAAAACGGCTTTTGCATCTTTTTATCCGCATTGTTTTTTGAATTTTGAAAAAGCGAGAAAAACGGCGAAAAAAGAAGAAAACCCGAGATTTTCTCGGGTTTTCCGCGGTGCATCTTTTTTGGCACCGCTTCTTGGTTGCGCGGGCAGGACTTGAACCTGCGGCCTCCGGGTTATGAGCCCGACGAGCTACCAACTGCTCTACCGCGCGATATTTAGATGGTTTGGTGCCGGAAACCGGGCTCGAACCGGTACGGGATATACTCCCACGGGATTTTAAGTCCCGGGCGTCTGCCAATTCCGCCACTCCGGCATTTTCCGTTACCATTTTTACACGGCCGTTTTGACCGCTATAGTATTATAGCACAACACACACACTTTGTCAACCCTTTTTGCCAAATTCGCTCAAATTATTTTTTCCCGCGCGAATTTCAAAAATGTATTGCATTGACACTTTGTTTATGATATAATGTAAGGTGGTATACTGTGGTGTATTATATATTGTACGCTTAACACAGTAAAATTATTCATAACGAGGTTTTAAAATGGTATTTTCATCTACCGTTTTTCTGTTTATATTCTTGCCCACGCTCTGGCTTCTTCATACGCTCATTCCGCAAAAATACCTCGCGGCGCGTAATATCGTACTCGCCGCGGCAAGCCTTCTCTTCTATGCGTACGGCGAGCCCGTTTACATAATCCTTATGGTCGGCTCCGTGCTTTTCAACTGGGCTATGACATTGCTTATGTCCAAATGCGAGGGCAAATGGCAGTCGGTCATCTGCACGGCGTGCGTGGTCGTTGACCTCGCAGCGCTCGGCTTCTTCAAGTACGTGCCGTGGCTGACCTCGCTTGTTAACTCTGCCCTGTCGCTCGACGTTCCCGTACCCGAGCTGACTATCCCCGTCGGAATCTCGTTCTACACCTTCCAGGTGCTCTCATACGTCGTTGACGTTCGCCGCGGTAAGACCGAGGTTCAGAAAAACTTCGGCAACCTCTTTCTCTACATATCCTTCTTCCCGCAGCTTATCGCGGGTCCCATAGTAAAATACGGCGACATTAAGGAGCAGATCGCACAGCGTACTGTTACCCTTGAAAAGACCGCGCTCGGCATCCGCCGCTTTATCTACGGCCTTTCCAAGAAGGTGCTCGTATCAAATACCGCCGCGCTTATCTCGCAGGCGGCGTTCGGCGCCGACACTCCCTCGAGCGCACTCGCTTGGGCAGGTGCTATCGCGTACTCTATACAGCTCTACTTCGACTTCTCGGGTTACTCCGATATGGCGATAGGTCTTGCACGTATCTTCGGCTTCGACCTTCTCGAAAACTTCAACTATCCATATTCGGCTCGCTGCATCCGCGACTTCTGGAAGCGTTGGCACATTTCGCTCACGTCGTGGTTCCGCGAATACGTTTACTTCCCTCTCGGCGGCAACCGTCACGGCAAAACACGCACGGTAGTAAACCGCCTTGCCGTATTCTTCTTAACGGGCCTTTGGCACGGCGCTAACTTTACCTTTATCGTTTGGGGACTCTGGCACGGCCTTCTTATGATGTTCGAACAGGTTACAAACATCGAAAGCCTTTCGAAAAAGCCGTATCTCCGCCCACTTTTCCATATCTACACTCTGCTTACGGTCTGCCTCGGCTTCGTCGTATTTAATTCGCCGAGTATGGGCTTTGCCGTACGCTACATCGGCAGAATGTTCAGCTTCGGCGGCAGCGGCGCGGACGCTCTCGCGCTCTTTACGCCCTACACCGTTATGATGCTTATCCTTGGCGTAATATTCGCTCTGCCCGTAGTGCCTACCCTGAAGCGCTTCTGTGCGGCGAATGAAAAGCGCGCACGCGTCGGTGAGGTAATCGGCTACGCCATCAGCGTACCGCTTCTCGCTATGTGCACAATGACGCTCGCATCAAGCTCCTTCAACCCGTTCATCTACTACAACTTCTAAGAAAGGCGCGCATATGAATACGAAAAAAACACTTCTCATAATATACTGCGTGCTCTTTTTCCTTCCGTGCGCATTTTTCTCGCTCGGTATGATTATTCCCGGCGCGGCAAACGCAGTCGAGGGTGCAGAGATGCCCTCGCTTATCAAAGGCGGCGACACGCTGACCGTCAATACGAAATTCGGCAGCGAGTTCGAGGAATACTTCTCCAAAAGCTTCGCGTACCGCAATTACGTGGTGGACACGTTCTCCGCGCTCAAGGCAGGCGTTTTCAATGACGGTAACGATCAGGTCATCGTCGGCAAATCAAACTTTCTATTTTTTAGTGACACGCTCGACTCGTACATTGGCACGGGCGCTATGACCGACAGCGAGATAAACGCCGCGGCAGACAGCATACGGGCGCTTTACAACTATTCTCGCGATCACGGCGCAGACTTTCTTTTCGTCTGCGCACCAAATAAAAACAGCATCTACCCCGAAATGATGCCCTCGCGCTACGTTATGAAAATGGAGGACCGCGACCTTGACCGCTTACACGCAGCGCTTGACGCACGCGGTGTACCCTACCTCGACCTTCGCCCCATTCTTACCGGGGCAAAGGACGATGCGCTCATCTACCACAAGCGTGACACGCATTGGAACAACGAGGGAGCTCTCATAGCAGTTAAAGCTATCGCCGACACCCTCGGCTTTACCCTGCCCGATTTCTCGGCGTTGGGTAAAGCCCACACACGTGACTTCGAGGGTGACCTTGATAAGCTTCTCTATCCCGCAAGCGTTCGCTTTGATGACAACACCGCATACGACCTTACGGGTATGTACGGATTTGCATCGGCTTACTCGAGCCCGATGCAGATGTCGATAGCAACACGTTCGAATGGTGAAGGCAAGCTTCTTATGTTCCGCGACTCGTTTGCAAACGCCGCGTTCCCGTTTTTGGCGACGGCGTTCAAAGAGGCGAAATTCGAGCGCGGCTACACTATCGACCAGCTTGATTCTTACGCCGCTGATACCGTTATTTTGGAAATAGCCGAGCGCAATATCCGCGAGCTTATCGGCTGTGATGCACGCATTTCAGGCAGTGAAAATTAAGGAGTGAATACGCAAAGTGAAAAAATATAACCGCCGTACCGCGTTCATGCTTTTGGCGGCACTTCTCGCAAGTACCGCTACGCAGACCTCGTGTAAGGTGTCGGACGAAGCGAAAAATCACGTATACGCAGACTTTGATATAAAAGCCCACGTCGGAGTTACCTTCCCCGAGCGCGCCTTTGGCTTCGGTGAGCTTGGCGGTGCGCTTTACGCCGACAAAACGACGGACGAGCCAAACACGCTCCGTATAGAAGACGGCGAGTTCCCGATGATGGTCGTCGACAAAATGGATATTTACGAAACACGCGTGTCGATGTACCCTTATAAGACGCTGAAGTCAGGCGAGTTCGTTATCATCGCAGAGCCTGACGACAGTAGCGGCTGGGCGACTGTATACAACGAAAGCCACCGACTTCTCGGCTACACCAAGGACGGTCTTATGCACGCCGTAAACGACGGAAGTGTGCTCTATGCAGAGCTTCCCGTGGAAAGCGGACTTGCGCCCGACAGCACGGGTAAGAAGGTAATGGCTTACTCGCACCTTGTCGATATAAGCAAATACCTTAAGGTATACTCCTCCACCAATTATTCGAATACGGGCGTCGACCTCTCGCTGTACGACGTCAAGGTATCGATGAAGCTCTCGACAAGCGACACCTCTATCGGCGAGCCGTTCTACACGCGCAACCTATGCCTTTTACAGTACGATACTCTGCAGAAGTTCATCAAGGCGGTGGAAAAGTTCAAGGCTGACGGCTACACCGTCGTCATCTACGACGCGTACCGCCCGACGAGCGTACAGCAGAGATGGTTCGACGTCGTTCAGGTACACAAGTGGGTAGCAAATCCCGCTATCGGTATGGGCGGTATACACGACCGCGGTACCGCGCTCGATATCTCGCTTATCGACACCGCGACGGGCAAGGAGCTCGATATGCCGACTCCTATGCACACGTTTACCGTTGACAGCGCGAGAAGCTCGACGAAAATGACCGCTACACAGCGCGCCAATATGGACTACCTCACCGAGGTAATGGTATCCTGCGGCTTTAGTTATATCAACTCGGAATGGTGGCACTACCAGTGTACCAACACGAGAAACTATCTGCCCACCGACCACCCGATAGACGAAATTCCGCTCGTTCCGTCCGAGGACGGACTTGCAAGGTAAGGGGGGCGGCATTATGACTAACAATAAAATGAACACAGAAACCGTTCTTTTCAGAACACCTGCGCTTGCACCCGATAAAAATCCGCCTGCGGCTATTATCGCAGTTGCGCTCACAAAGCGCGAGGGCAAGCCGGATTTGCTTCGCTTTGCAATACGCCGCGACCTTTCGGTTCCGATAAGTGCCTTCACTATCCGTTACCGTTTTTCGAGCTTGCCCGTATTCAAGGACGACGCGGACAACAAGTTCAACACCTACGTATACGACGCAGGCGACGTAAACACCGCCGAGCTTATCGAGATAAGCGCCGAGATACCGAGCCGTATGTCCGTCACGGACTGCGGCGCGTACATCTCCGAAATCGCGCTCGACGGCGCAAACGCTATAACCTACGACGCTTCGGAATACCGCTTTATGCGAAAGAGGGCAAATACGCCCACACCTCCCGCGGCACAGTCGGCGCAAAACCCAGGCGCACCGACACCAAAGCCCGTGGACCCGCCCAAAACAGTGCCGCAAAAGCCTGTGCAAAAGCGAGTTCTCTCCAGAGAGGAGCGCGAGGCAAGACGAGGCAAACGCCTTGCCGTAATTCTCGCGGCTGTGCTTGTGATACTCGTTCTTGAGGTGATAGGCTGCGTATCGCTCTACAATTATCTCGGAGTCAAGAACTCAACGGATATGCTGATGAATGACGAGCGCTACAACGAGGCTTATAAATTGGCACTTTTAGAAAACAGAGACTCCCTTCTCCAGCGAGTCTGCGAGAAGGCTGCGCTCTATTACTACTCCGCAGGCGATCTCGAAACCGCCTACGTTTACGCCCTCGGCGCACCGAAGCCCTTCCCCGACCTCATTGTCGACTACGCCGCAAGAAGCGTTATCAACCCGTCCACGGCGAAGATAAACGAGAACGCGTTCAGAGTCGCAAAGATGTCCGAAAACGACAAAAAGTTCGACTCGATAACTCACAACGTGTGTGACGTACTCGCGGCAGGCGGCGATTACCCGAATGCGCTTCGCGTGGCAAGTGAGATACGCGACGCTGCGGACAGAGCCGAAACCGAGAACACCGTCTTTAAAAACGCTCTTACCTACTACATCAGCACGCACCGTTACCGCGAGGCAACGGCGTTCATCGAGGAGCTCGATAACATCGACACCTTTAAATCTACCCGTGCAGACGTTATAAACGCCGCTATCGAGGTTGCAAAATCCCTCAACAACAACGCGGCTATCATCTACTTATCCCAGTGCTATCCCGAATATACGAGCATCAGCGCGGCTGACACGTATATCGCCGAGGATGACCTTGGCGTACGCAGTGAATTCTCAATAATCTATCCGCTTCTCTCCGCAACCCAGCGCCGCGCGTATCACGCGCAGAGCGTTGCTATATGGGACGATGATGCCATCGTTATAAAGAACGGCGCTATTGCGGGAACGAAGATAACCGACGCTATATCCGTTGATACAAACGAGGCTATCACGCTCGTGCTCCGAAAGAGCGGCAAGGTAAGCATCGTCACAAAGGACGGTATGACCGCACCCTTCAGTGCTCCGTCATACACGGATATCATCGACATCGCGCTCGGTGAAGACCACGCCGTTCTCCTCCACGCGAACGGCACGGTAAGCGTGCTCGGCGACAACAAGTTCGGCGAGGGCAACGTTTCCGAATGGACGGATATCGTCGCAGTTGCCGCAGGTCAGCGCTTCACGCTCGGACTTCGCGCCGACGGCACGGTCGTTGCCGCAGGCTCGAACTCGTGCGGACAGTGTGACGTTTCCGTATACCGCAACGTCGTTGACATCGCCGCGTGCAACCAAAGCGCGGTAATGCTGTTCTCCGACGGCACCGTTATGGTTCAGGGCTATCGCTCGATGGGACTCGACAAAGTCGAAGCGCTTTCAGGCGTTAAGCGTATCCGCGCAGGCGCATCGGCTATAATCGTCGCTCTCGAAGACGGCTCGTACAAGCTCTTCTCCGGCGCGTACGGCGGCTCTTACGGCGACCCTTATAATTGGCTCAATATGACAGCCTTTGACGTCGGCGTTATGTGTATCGCAGGTACTGACAACATCGGCGTGCTGTTTTGCGACGGCGACGGAATACCAAGCTAACATTGAGGTTTTAGATAGATGAAAAAGAAAAACAGAAAGCTTGCAGGCAAGCCCACAAAGCGTGAAAAAGTCACCGCTTCGCCGCTCGCCGCTCCGACTGTCGAGGCACCTTCTGCGTCTGAGGCGTGTGACGGGGCGGCAAGTGAGACGGCTGTTGCGGTAGCTGTCCTCGAACCGACAGTATCTGCCGCCGAGGTAGCTTCTGACGAGGTAACTGCTGACGAGGTAGCGCCCACCGAGGAAGCTCCCGATGAGGAAGCGCCCACCGAGGAAGCTCCCGATGAGGCGACCGAAAAAACGCCGTCAAAAGCGCGCCGCGTGTTCGGCACGGTCGGCACAGCGCTGATTGCAGTGCTCGGCGTTGCACTTATGCTTTGTCTGGGCGTATTCGCGTACGCGGCAAGTCCCTACTCAAGCGAGATAGGCAACGAGATTTCTCACCCCGCGAGCACGCTCTCCTTCTGCCGTGTTGACGGCATAGAACAAATAAA
Organism: Candidatus Flemingiibacterium sp.; assembly: GCA_045634005.1. Taxonomy (GTDB): domain Bacteria; phylum Bacillota; class Clostridia; order Oscillospirales; family CAG-272; genus Flemingiibacterium. The sequence continues at coordinate 8,360 of JAZQZL010000070.1, forward strand.
TATAAACAAGCTCGGCAAATACGAGATAACGGTACGCTTTTTCGACGCATTCAGCGTAAAGTCGCACGTCACGGTCCGTGATACGGTCGCGCCGGCGTTTACCACACGCTCACTCGCCGTAGCAGTCGGCACACCGATAGTCCCCGAGGATTTCGTGGTATCGGGAAACGATATGACACAGATAAGCTACGAGTTTATCGACGGCTCGAAAATACGCGCGAGGGACGAGGGTGGCAACACCGCTACCGTACGCTACAGCGTGACGTACGTTGACGAGGTGCGCTTCGATGATATCGAGGCAGGTACCCCTATGACCAGGGTCGCTGATATGCTTGCCGCAACCGGTGGACTCGCCTTCTCGAAGCTTCCCGTTATAAATACAAACGTGTGCGGCGTTTATAAGCTTGGCTGCCGATACAACGGTATGGATATGCTGTTTGCACTGCGCGTCGTTGATACAACGGCCCCGCTTGTTACAACGCATCCGATAGATCTGCTCATCGGTCAGTCACCGACACCCGAGGCGTTTGTTACCGACGTCTACGACGTTTCCGGCGCGCGCGTAAGCTTCGCCGAAAGCCGCGAATTCGATGTTTCGGGGCTTTACGACGTAACCATCGTCGCCGAGGACACATACAAAAACCGCGGAGAGTTTACAACACAGGCAAACGTACTCCCCATTCCCGCAGTCATCACCGTTGAGGCAGGTTCAGATGCATCGGCGCTTGACGCGCAAATAAAGGAGCTTGTCGGAGGCGCAGAGTTCCCGAAAGTTCCGGCCGATATCGCCGTTGAGAGCTTCCTGCTCGGAGAACATTCGGTAGAAATAATCGGACAGTACTCCACCATAGAACTCGGGCTTATTGTAGAGGACACCACCGCACCGTCGCTTACGCTAAGAAACGTATCCGTGCTGACGGGCAATCTGCCGCGTATCGCAGATATCGTGACAGACTGTACTGACGTTTCTCCCGTTAAGCTTGAGTTTGCAAGCCTTCCCGACACGAGCGTTGAGGGCACGTACACCGTAGCGGTCATCGCGACCGACTCCTCGGGCAACAAGACCGAAGAAAGCGCAACGCTTCGCGTATCCAAGGACTGCATACCGCCCGTTATCCACGGCGTTCATAACATAGTATCGTACGAGGGCGCGTCCATATCCTACAGAAGCGGCGTGTACGCCGTGGACGACAACGACGGCACAGTTACGGTAAACGTCGACACATCGCTTGTCAACGCAAACGTTGCAGGCGTTTACACGGTAACGTACACCGCAACCGACTCGGACGGCAACACCGCTGAGAAGCGCGCGAGCGTAACTGTACGCCAGATCACAGGCGACGTTATAAACACTCTTGCCGACGAGGTGCTCTCGAAGATAACGACTGCAAATATGTCGCCACGTGAAAAGGCACGTGCGATATACGATTGGTGTCGTGTAAATATCCGATATTCGACGTCTACATCTCACCTTATGGGATATTTCAACAAGGCGGCGTACTCGGGCTTCACCCGTCACTACGGCAACTGCTACACCTACTATGCTGTGGCAAGCGCGCTGCTCACTCGCGCAGGCATCGAAAACATTGTGATCAACCGCAACTCGACGACAAATCCGCATTATTGGAACCTCGTCAAAATGGACGGAGCGTGGTATCATCTCGACACCTGCCCGCAGCCTGCAGGACACCGTCTTGAGGTATTCCTTCTGACGGACGCACAGGTGCGTGCCTTCACCCTTGGCTACTATTATGATTTCAACGCATCGCTCTTCCCCGCAACACCGAACTAAAAAGGAGTTTAAATTATGAGAAAGCTTACACTTTTACTTTTAGCTCTCGCGCTCGGCGTATCTCTCATCGCCTGCGGTGAGCCATCCGACGCCGCGGACACGCTCGACACCGATCCCACCGTAGCGTCGGACACCTCCGATAGCGCTGACACCGAGCCCACTGCGCAGGACACCGCATACACCTTCTCTCTCGGCGGCACAACCGTAACCGTCGGCGGTGATGCAGATGCACTCATCGCATCGCTCGGCGATCCGATCGACTATATGGAAGCACCGAGCTGTGTACACGAGGGATACGACAAGGTCTACGTCTACGACGGATACAGCGTAACCACCTCGCCGTCGGCAAACGGCGTGCAGTACGTTGCAGAGGTAACGCTCACGACCGATGCAGTTGCGATTAACGGTTCGCTTATGATAGGCAGCGGAATTAGCGATGTCGAAGCGGAGTTCGGCACGTCGTACACCGAGGAGTTCGGTATTCGCACGTATGCGCTCAAGGGCGCAACGGCTTCGGTTATTGTTGACGGCGACGTTGTTGTCGGCATTACCGTAGCGGCAAACTGAAAATAAAAAAGTGCGGACGGCTTTCTCTGTTGTCCTTAACGGAGAAATAGGTGACACAAAACTTCGGCAGAGAACTTATTTTCTCTGCCGATTTGTGTTATAACGGGGTTAACGCAAAGCCTCCCTCCGAGAGGGAGGGGGACCGCGTTAGCGGTGGAAGGAGCCCGCGTGACTTTGAACTTGGATTAACTTTATTGTCACGCACTCTCCCTCAGTCAGCTTCGCTGACAGCTCCCTCCCGGAGGGAGCCTTTGGACGCGCTTGCGCATCTTTAGGGGTATGGGCTTTGCCCGAAGCATTTGTATTACAAATGCGAAACTGGCGATAAAATAGAACGATAAATAAGAATTTGTAGGTGAGATAATGATCATTTTGATTACAGGAGCATCGCATACGGGCAAAACTGCACTTGCTCAAAAACTGCTTGAAAAATATAAATATCCATATCTTTCAATAGACCATCTAAAAATGGGTCTGATTCGTAGCGGTAATACAGAACTTACTCCCATGAGTAATGATAAGAATTTGACCGCATACTTATGGCCCATTGTTCGTGAAATGGTTAAAACGGCTATTGAAAATAATCAGAACCTAATTGTCGAAGGTTGCTATATTCCATTCGATTGGCAGAAAGGCTTTGACTCCGAATATCTTGAAAGCATCAAATATTACTGTGTGGTAATGAGTGAGGAATATATCAGAAACCACTTTGCCGACATTAAGAAATATGCAAGAGTCATTGAAAATCGTTTGGATGATGAATGGTGTACCATTGAGAGCGTTTTGGCAGATAATGCAGAAATCCTCGCCCTTGCGAAAAAGCATGATGCAAAATTTATTCTCATTGATGACCAATACGAGATTAACATTGATTTAGATTGATAAATCCAACTTGTAGGTGAATTATATGAGAACAAGAAAGGTTGTTGTACTGCCATATGATGTGATATGGCAATCAGCTTTTGATAAAATAAAGGGTGAGATTGAAGTGACGATAGGCGATTTGATTCTCGGCATTGAACACGTCGGAAGCACCTCTGTAGAAGGAATGTTTGCTAAGCCATGCATTGATATTGATGTGATTATTAAGGATTACTCGGTGTTTGCTGCGGTGGTTGATGGTTTGAAAACAATCGGATATATCCACGAGGGCGACCTCGGCATCAAGGGCAGAGAGGCATTCAAATACACGGATAAGCCACATTTGATGATGCATCATTTGTACGTATGTCCGCAGTATTCTGAAGAATTACACCGTCATATTACATTCAGAGATTTTCTCCGAAGCAATCCCGAAGCGGTTAGAAAATATAGTTTGATAAAAGAAAAAGCCGCCGAGTTATTTCCAAATGATATAGACGGATACATAGAGTATAAATCAACGTGCATTGAAGAACTTTATAAAGAATGCGGTTTAAAATAAATTCCAATTTAGCAAACAGAATAAACGAACCCCGACAGGTCTTTTGAAAATCTGTCGGGGATTATTATTTGTTTTCTGCGATTCAAATTCTGTTATCCGTAAGGACGATAGATGATTTCTCCGATAAGAGCATCACGCTTTTTGCCGTCCGCTTTTTTTGTTTGCAAAAACCGCTCGTATAACCTCCGCGGCTCCGTCTAGCTTTGGCGCACAGCGAAGTGAATGCGCCCTAGGAGCCCACTCCTAACGTGATTTCACCATCTCTCGGTACCGCTAAACGGTCGCCGGTGTGCGGGATCCGGCCGGTCGTGGCGCGGTGCATAATGCCGAGGACGAAAAAAAGGGGGGCGATATCGAGAGCGATACCGAACCCCTTTTCTATTCTCTGTCAAGATGTGGTGGCGAAGCCAATTTGAAGTTCTTTGCTGTCGTTGAAAACGACGCTTTCATTTCAAGAAAGCCGCGTTTCCTTACACGTTAAAACGGAACAATACAATATCTCCGTCCTTGATAACGTATTCCTTGCCCTCGCTTCGAACGAGGCCCTTTTCCTTTGCCGCCGCCATAGTGCCGCAAGCCATAAGCTCGTCAAAACCGATTATCTCGGCACGAATGAATCCGCGCTCGAAGTCGGAGTGGATCTTACCTGCTGCCTGAGGAGCCTTCGTGCCCTTGGTGATAGTCCAAGCACGAACCTCCTTCGGTCCTGCGGTGAGGTAAGAGATAAGACCGAGAAGCGCATAGCTTGCCTTGATAAGACGGTCAAGACCGCTCTCCGCGATACCGAGATCCGCCAGAAATTCAGCGCGCTCGTCGCCCTCAAGCTGTGCGATCTCTGCTTCGATACCTGCACAGATGGGCATGATCTCTGCCTTTTCGCTTGCCGCGTACTCGGCAAGGCGGTTGTATCCTGCGTTGTCAGACATATCGCTGCCGATAGCATCCTCCGCGATATTCGCCGCGTAGATAACAGGCTTCATCGAGAGAAGCTGGCACTCGTACATAATAGCGAGCTCGTCGTCGGTGTATTCGAGCGCACGTGCACACTTGCCTTCTGCAAGTCCCGCCATTACGCGCTCGAGAAGCGCAAGCTCCTCGCCAAGCGACTTGTCGCCCTTCATCGCCTTCTTAACACGGTCGATTCTGCGTTCGAGCATTTCGATGTCCGCGAAGATAAGCTCCATATTGATAGTTTCAAGGTCACGCATCGGGTCGATCGAACCGTCAACGTGGATTATGTTCGAGTCCTCGAAGCAACGTACGACGTGGATTATAGCATCGCACTCGCGAATGTGAGAGAGGAACTTGTTGCCAAGACCTTCGCCCTTCGATGCGCCCTTTACAAGGCCTGCGATGTCAACGAATTCGATGACAGCGGGCGTGTACTTTTCGGGGTTATACATCTCTGCGAGCTTGTCAAGGCGCGCATCAGGCACCGCAACCACGCCCACGTTCGGGTCAATGGTGCAGAAGGGGTAGTTCGCGGACTCCGCGCCCGCGTTTGTTATAGCGTTAAATAAGGTACTCTTGCCGACGTTCGGCAGGCCTACTATACCGAGTTTCATATGTGTTTGTTCTCCTTTAACTGAAAATGGCATACTATACATTACATTATAACACACTGCGTGCTTTTTTGCAATATTATTTCCCAATAATTTTAAAAAATCAGCTTATATTGACAATTCAACTCGCGTGGTAAGCTGTCAATTTCGTTGTCTTCTATGCCTATCATAAATAACAACATCTCCCCACAGCAAAATTCTCTGTGGGGAGATGCTTTGATTCAGAAAGGATTATTTCTTTTTCTTAAGAAGTACGGCTAATACACCGCCGCAAGCTACAATCACTACGCCAAAGCACGCGATAATTATTGTCGCCCAAGTCGGAACACCGCTCTTTGTCTGCGGTACTTCCTCGACTCCGATATCAGTCGGTGTATCATCTATCGGCGGAGTTTTGTCCTTTACCATAATGTATCCGCACTCGTCGCAGTGATTGTCACCGTCCGCATCGGCGTGATTACCCTCGCCGCAGTCCTTCCATACGGGTTCGATCTCGATGTTTCCCGTGAGCTTATCGCCCTTTTTAACAGCTTCGCCTGTCGCTTTGTTTACCCAACCCACAAAAATGTTACCGTCCTCTGTCGGCGGGGGTGTGGGAAGCGCGGGAACGCTATTGTCGGCACCCTTCGTAAGCAGCTCTTTGGTAGCAGACACTACCGAATCGGGATCAGCACCTGTTTCACCGCTCGGGTCTGCCGCCGTATTACCATCAGGGCTCGTTGTATCTGTCATCGGAAAATCGGGTATAGAAACGACAAACTTGTTCGCAGGCACCGTAAGCCTCGGAATAGCTTCGCGTACAGTATAGCCGCAAGCTTTATCGCCTCTGCATACGTAAGATAGTCGTCGGACTTGAACTCCGTATCGGTCTTACCGTTTATAAGTCCGCTTGAAACAGCCGACATCACGTCAGCATAGTACCACGCGCTCTCGCTTACGTCAGTAAAGGGATTTGTAAATTCGGGGTGACCGCAAACCGAGCAAATACCGTTTGCAAAGGTGTGCTCCTCCACGCCAAAGCGCTCGTGGCAGACCTGACATTCCTCGAAGTGGCTTTCATCATCAGCCATATTCATAAGCTGATGCTCGTGCGCGCCCTCGCCCATAATAATTTCGTCGTGACCGCAAACGATGCACTCACCGTTCTCGAAAATGTGGTTGCCTACGTTAAAGAGCTCAAAGCAAATAGTACATTCGGAATAGTGGCAAACGGCGTTTGCCATATCCATAAGCTGATGCTCGTGGTCACCGACTGCGGCACTTGCTGCAATCGTCATTGTGCAAAGCACGGTTAAAATAAGAAGAATGGATAATAATTTTTTCATTTTTACCTCTTTTCTCCGTCACAAAGTGTTTTAGTAGTAATATTTCGATTATTTTTTAGACTTCTTTAAAACGGCAACGACAACGATGATAGCAGCGACAGCTATAACGCCGGAAGCGATAATTGCGATCCACATTACCGTGTTGCCGGAAGCCTCGGGAGCGGTTACGTCCGTCGTGGGTGCGGTATCCTCGCCGCCATTGTCGGCGGTGGTAGTATCGTCTGGACCTGCGATGTCATTTGTATCGTCCGTATCGGCTTCGTCAGCCTTTTTGTATCCGCAGACTGTGCATTTGCCTGATTTGTTGAAGTCGTGCGATTCTTCTGTGACGGTTATTTCGCCGCAGCCCTTAACCGTACACTCCTTCCAGTGCACCTCGTCGTTTGACTTCCATTTCGAATCCTTGTGTCCCTCTGCAGGGATTATCAAGCTGTCCGCATCGTCAATAGGCTTGCTGCCCTTACTGTCGCTGCTTATCAAATCGCAAGAAGCACAGTAATAATACTGCTTTTTACCCGATTCGGTACAGGTGGGCTCTACCTCGTCCATACGGATCATCTTATGCGTATGTGCTTTTGCCGGCTCGATTATGTAGTTACAGGTGGTGCAGGTCTGCGCACTTGTTTCCGTTGCGGCAGCTCCTGGAGTATGCTTAACAACGGTGTCATGTGCTCCGCAGTCTGCACACTTGTGTGCGTGACCGTTTTTATCCGTTTAGTCCCAAGTGCTGCTCCAACGGTGCTGCTTGATCTCGCCGTATTCCGCCTTACATTCAGCACACTTGGCAGGCTCTCCGCATTTTGCACTGCCGCCGCTGTGGGGAACGATCGTGTCAACAAATCCGCACTCCTTACACTTGCGAGCGTGACCTGTTTCGTCCTTATAATCCCAAGCCGCACCGAACTTATGCTCCGCAAGCTCGCCGTACCACTGACCGCACACGCTGCAAATAGCGCGGTTGTCGCAGGTTGACTTGCCGCCGGTGTGCTCTGTTTTGGGAATTACGCCCCACGCGTTGATGTCGGCGATCTCCTTGGTGCATTTAGCATCCTCAAAGCTTTTGCCGCACTCGGCACAGAAGTAGTAAGCCTTTTTGCCCTCGGCGTTACAGGTAGCCTTGACCTCATCTATCTTCTTTGGCGAGCATTTGTGCTCCTCGGTCTTCGGGAAGGTGTAATAGAGCACTGCCTCGGTGTTATTTCTCGAAGTTACGTCAGCGCTCTTGCCGTTAACAGTAGCCTCTACGTTGATTTCACCGGACTTGTAGGCAAACTCACAGCCGTCATTTGCCCAGACCATAATTTGTGCGGTATAGCTCTTGCCTGCCTCGAACTTATCGGTGGTGGACATCGTCTTCTTATCGGTTTCGTTGTACCACGAAATACCGTTTTTATGGTTTTTGTCGTTATAGTTTGCCGCACCGTAGCTTGCGTTAGCATAGGTTGCCTCGTAGTCGGGAGAATTACCGGTTACGGGTGCCTCAATGTCGGTAACAGCAACTTCACTGATAGCAGTATTACCCGTCTTCGGAAAGGTGTAGGTAACGATTGCTTGCGTTTTGCTGCTTCGTACCTCTGCAGCATTACCGTTGACGGTGGCGCTCATACGCGTGTTTCCGTTGTCGTCTGCATCGAACTTATAGCCATCCGCAGCCTTGAGTCGAATAACGATCTGATACGTTTCATTGGGACCGAACTTTCCAGTTGAGGTGGGCAGATAGATACCTCCGTCCACACGCCACGTAACACCGTAGTAATACGTCGAGTCATTATACGATTTATCCTTCTCGTATCCGTTTGAACCAAAATTAACCGCATAGCTGATCGGTCCTCCCGCCACGGGAGTGGTTACGTCCTTAATGTCAATATTATAAATTATGTGATCGCCGGTGGCGGTAAACTCGGCAAGCATAGTAACCGTGTTCGGCGTACTGCTTGCACTAAAGCCCTGTACCTTTGTGCCGTTAACGGTACCGCTCATATAGTTGTATGCCCCGAAGGCATAACCGTCCTCAGCGGTAATATCAATGAATGCGTAATATCTTTGACCGGATTCAAACTTATCCGAGGCTGTCATATCCTTGCTCGCGCCCGCCTTACACCAACGGACGTTGCTAACGTGATAACCGCTTCCTGCCGATGTGTCCGCAGTGAAATCGGGAGTTGCACCCGAAATCGGTGCGGTAAGGCCGGTAACCGCAACGCTGTTTAAAAACGTTTTCGATTCTGTTGCCGGGAAGCTCATTGTGATATCTATATACTCGGACGCGCTTTGCTCATATGTAGCAGATCCGGTCACATTTGCCGTTTTTCCGTTAATGGTAGCACTAACGACCGGCATTCCCCGATCTGTTTTGAAATAATAAGCGTTTTTTGCTCTGAGAGTAATACGAACCTCATATACAGTTCCGTAGCCAAACGTGGTGTTTGAGGTAAAGGTTGCATCAACATATTGCTGTTTCCATACTATGCTTTTTATCTCATATAGTCCGGTGTTGACAACAGTGCCCGTTGTGTCGGGTACCTTTCCCCCAACCGGCGCCTCTATATCAATAACGCCGACGGAGGTGATCTCACAGAACATCTCCTTCGCCGCAAAAACGCCGGTCGACAAGCAGCCGACAAGCAGCACAGCGGCTACCGCTATGGCAAATATTCGCTTAAGGTATGTCATCTTTTTCATTGTTCCCTTCTCCTTGATGTAAAGATTTTTATTTGTTCAAGTCAAATCCAACTTTTCTGCCGCAGCTTGGACAATACTGCGTATCGCCTGTCAGAGGAATGTCGCACGACGGGCAGCAGAAATGCATCATTTTGTATTCGTCAAACAAAGTCTTTCTTGTGAGTATCTTTTTGCACGAGGGGCACGTCAGCGCCGTCCTTTTGGCAATCTGTCCGCACCTCGGACAAACCTTGACCTTTTTCATAGCATCTGGGCCCATTCCGTAAGCTCCGAGGCGTGAAAACTTTTCGGTTTTGTTACCCCACATCGTCGAACCTCCCCCCGTAGATCAAATGCTCTCCGCATTTTGGGCACACGGAGTCAGATGCTGATACCTTTGTTCCGCAGAACTTGCAGTATTCCGGCGTGTCTTCCCAAGGCGCACAGGCTACACATTCAAGTGCATCTGCGTTATACATCTCGTCGATCACCCATTTACCGCATTTGTGGCATAACTGGAATTTTTTCTTTCCTTCCTTTTCCCACGCAAGCTCAAGCTCCGCATCGGCATCCGCCTCGTTATACGCCATAGTCGTGCAAAGTAGTGCTCCCGTAAGGTCACAGAAAAACTGATAGCGATTTCCGCCCGAATCCGATATGATCTTGTAATGCGCGGTTTTCTTTTTCGGCATACGATCCGCTCCTTTCATAAGTCGGTATTATTTGATAGTTTGCAGAAGCTTCATTCAAGCCTTGACTGCATTAATAAAATGTGGTATAATATTTTTATAATTAAGTATAGAGTGGGGCGATCTCCCGATCCGTTGGCGCGCGTTGGGAGATATGACAAGCATTGCTGTCACGGGGTACCCCATACTCCTTTTAAGAACACGGCAGGCGTTATACCCTCCTTTTGTTGCTCCTGCAATTATATTATAATGATTTTCGTTTTTTTGTCCCCCACCCAAATGGGCAAAAGGTGGGGAAAACGCAAATTTTTTCTGCGTTTCAAGGCAAAAAATCAAGAAATCAGGCGAAAATCGACGGGAGGACTCACACTATGAAAAAACTTATCTCTTTTATTTTACTCGCGTCATTCCTTATTCTGACATTATCCGCTTGTCAGAGTTTTGGCGGCAAAAAATCTTTGCTCGATCCTGCTAACCCCGTTACGCTGACTATTTGGCACGTTTACGGCGAGCAGGCAGACGCCCCTATGAATCTTCTTATAGATGAATTTAATGATACCGTTGGCAAGGACAAGGGTATTCAAGTCCGCGTTACCAACGTAACGGGAACCTCAAAAATACTCGCACAGCTTCTTGAAGCGCAGGCAGGAAACCCCGGAGCACCGGAGCTTCCCGACCTCTTTTCCTGCCACACGCAAAACGCCTCCTCACTTGGCGCGGAAAACCTTTTGGATTTTAGCGAGTGGTTCACTGAAGACGAGCTTTCGGGATACGTGTCCGAATTTCTCGATAGCGGTATGCTTGACTGCAAGCTCGCCGTTTTCCCCGTGTCAAAATCCACGTACGCGCTCTTTATAAACGGCTCGCAGTTTGAGCGTTTCTCGGCAGATACAGGCGTTACGTACGAAAGCCTCTCCGACTGGGACGGCTTCTTTGCAGCAGCCGAAAAGTACTATGAGTGGTCAGACGGCAAGGCATTCTGTGCCTTTGACTATCTTATCCGCCACATGGAGCTTGACGCTCTTTCCAAGACCGGCTCGCTTGAATACACCGAGAACGGCTGGTACGACACAGAGGATACCACTATAAAAAGCTCATTTACGATGTTCGCCGAAGCGCTTGCAAAAGGATATATCGCAGTATCGAATCTCTACGCCAACACACAGGTTATGACCGGCGACGTGCTCTGCGGAATCGGCTCCTCAGCAGCGGTTGGCTATTATAATGACACCGTTACCTATTCCGTCAACACCTCCGAGCCAACGAAATTGCAGGTACTCCCCCTCCCGAGATCCGGCGGTGAAAATGAATATATGGCGCAAACGGGTGTAGGAATTGCCGCCTTTAAAACAACCGATCAGAAGGCCGAGGCAGCTTACGAATTTGTAAAATGGTTCACCGAGAGCGAGCGTAACCTCGATTTCGTAGTTAAAACAGGATATATGCCCGTAACTACCGGGGCTTTTGACGCAATCAGCGAGTATACCTTCACCGATGACGGATATGCGAACCTTTATATGGCAATCAAAGAGATGCACGATGAATATATTCCCGTTGTACGTCCCGATTTCGACGGCTTCTACGATAAAACGAATGCACTTTACGCCGGCATTCGCGATATGCAGCCCGAGCTTGTCGCACGCGCCGAAAACGGTGAGGCAGTCGAAGAACTCGCAAAGGAGATCTGGGAGCTTTTCTGCAGTATTAACTAACGTGAGGTGAGGATATGCGAAAACTGACCGTTTTACGTTATTCCGAATGGTCACTAAAGCGCAAGCTGTTCGTGTATATGCTTCTTCTTGCCGCCCTGCTTCTTCTCATACTTTTCATAGGTCTTTGGGCTATCGGCCGTACAAGCAGTACCAGAGATACAATATACGATTCACTTGAAGTGCAAATGGAGGTCTTCGAAAAGGATGTCTCAACCCACTTCGACCATCTTGCCGCATCTGCCATAGCGCTTTCGGCTGATGTGAGCGAAATACTTACGGACAATTTACACTCAAAAGACATTCCGTTCTCCGCTCTGAACGATAAGGGCGAGGCGATTGCCGACCTGTAAAAAGCCCTGATCGAACCGCTTAAGCAGCGGCTTTTACAGACAGACTGCTCAGGCGCCTTCATTATGCTGAACGCAACTGTAAACAGCGCACTTCCGGATGCGTCTGCGTCAAGGACCGGACTGTATCTGCAGGTGAGCGGATATGACCGTAAAGCCTCCGACATTCTGTTGTACCGCGGTATTTCAGACATAGCCAAGTCCTCCGAAATCACGCTTCATCGGAAATGGCGCTTGGAATTTCGTACCGATCTTTTTCCGAATTATGCAGAAATTGTGTCTGCGAAATCTTTGCAGCAAAAGCAGGCTTATCGCATTACAGAGCCGTTCAAATTGCCCGGAACATCTGAATATGCGCTTCTCGTTGCAGTTCCTATGTTCGGAGATGACGGAACATATTTGGGAATCTGCGGCTATGAGGTAAGCGCCAGCTATTTTATGATGCATCACGAGCAGCCCTCAAAGCTCGCGCACCTGAATTGCCTTTTGGCAACGGCTCACGATAATATCCTGATTACGTCCGAAGCACTGAGTTGCGGAAGCGACGATGCCTATTTCCACACGCTGACTGAGGATTACGCCATTTCAAAAAGCGGAGAAAATCTTTCCGTTTTTGAGGATGAAAGCTTCTCCTACGTTGGCATCGCTCGTACGATTGTCCTATCATCGGCAGATGATCATATGCTGGTCGTTATGATTCCCAAAACGGGTTACTACCGTATGCTGTCCCGAAATATCGTACAGACCGTAATCTTTCTGCTGCTTTTACTGTTTTTCACAGTGAGCTTTTGCAGATTTTTCAGCAAACGCTTTTTGACTCCGTTGCTTGCCGCGCTTGAGCAGATCAAATCAAACAGGCGTGACAAAACCGCCTCCGGCATACCCGAGATACTCGACCTCGTTGAATATCTTGAGGAGCAGGATAAGGCACGCGGCGAAATTTTGACAACGCTTGAGGCGAAAACCCAAGCCGCGGAAAATGAAAAACTCCGCATTCAGGCGGAGTATGACCGTGCGTTGTCCGACTTTTGCAAGATTGAAGCGGAGTACATCTCTGCGCACGATGAGCTGGAACGGGTAAAGTGTGAGATGGAGCGGCTCGCTTATTCACGCAAAACCGAAATTGACCCGGCTGATTATCAGTATTTTATCGCAGGTCTGCAAACGCTTACCGAAGCGGAGCGTAATTTGTTTGAATATTATCTCGCCGGCAAAAGTGTGAAGGAAATACTCGCGCTGACCGGCATCAAGGAAAGCACGCTGAAGTATCACAATCACAACCTGCTCGGCAAGCTCGGCGTTTCGTCGCGCAAGCAAATGCTTCGCTACGCAGAGGTCATGCGGCATCACAAGGAAGAAGCCGCGCCAAAAGCTTGATTTGAAAAGCTTTCCGTTTTGACTTAATTTAATATGCAACAAAAGCACACGGTCAGCGAAGGCTTCGCTGACCGTGTGCTTGTAATATTATTTTATCCTTGCGGGATCTCGCCCGAAACGATAGCGTACGCGACCGGATTGTAGCTCGCGTCTACGCCTATAAGAAGCACCTCACAGTACGTGCCGAGCTCCTCGGGGAATACAGGGTGTGAGCACCATATCTCATAAGGCATACCAAGATCGGGCGCGACGGGTATTCCCTCCCCCTTCCATAGATCTGCGCAAAACTTCGCTTCCTCGTATATCGTCTTTGCCGACCAAGTGGAGATATTGGAGCCCCACGATCCGATCAAAACGTCGCGTACCGTAGGCGAGGTAACAAATCCGGTTACAGTCATTGCACCGACCGAGCCGGGATTCATAGCGATTATCTGCATATCAAGCTCAAAGCCATAGCCAAGCTCATCTATCGTCATCTTGTCAAGCTCGCGCCAATATGCAGTTGTTTCTGCAGTTGTTTCTGCGGTAGTTTCGGCTGTGGTTTCAGCCGTGGTTTCCTCGGGCTCGGTCACTTCGGGTTCGGTAACTTCGGGTTCGGTTTCCTCGGGTTCGGTTTCCTCGGGCTCCGTTGCAAGCTCCGTATCGGTGTCGGTGGCCTCGTCGGTGTCGGTAACTTCGTCGGTGTCCGCTACCGCTCCGCTATCCTGCGGTGTCCCCTGCACGCCGAGTATGTCCGTGGGCACCTCCTCACAGCTCGCGAGTACAAACAGACAAATGATAAGTATCGCTGTAATTTTCTTCATAATTGCTCCTCCTTGTCAAAAGCTTTATTCGTTACGTCGATTGTACCACAAAAAACGCGATATGTCAATAGCATAAGAAACACATCAAATTGAGAAAAAACTTTCGAAAAAATTTCCAAAACCCCTTGACTTTACCCTTGTAAAGTGGTATAATAAGCACAATAAATGCTACGATCAAAAACAAGTAAGTTTGGCGTGAACCTTCAGAGAGTTGCCGGTTGCTGCGAGGCAATGGGGATAGCCTTACCGAATTCATTTTGCGAGCAGTGCGCTGAACGGAGTTTTTCTCCCTGTAGGATGCAACGGGTGCTCCCGTTACAGAGCTAAGGTATGCTTGTACCTGATAAGGCCGTAATCGTGAGATAACGGCGAACTGAGGTGGTACCACGGGAAATAAATTCTCGTCCTCTGCAATTTTAAATGCGGAGGACTTTTTTGTTTTCCTTTGCATACAAGCAAAATATTTCTCAGAGAAAGGTATGTAAAGAAATGGCAGAACGTTATTATCAAAAAGACATTGAAACAATGTCAAGAGAAGAAATGCGAGCTCTTCAGTCCGAGAAGCTCGTTCGTCAGGTAAAGCACGTTTATGAAAACGTGCCCTATTACAAAAATCTTATGGACGAAAAGGGAGTAAAGCCTGAGGATATCAAGTCTATCGACGATCTTCACAAGCTTCCCTTCCTCTCGAAGGCTGACCTTCGCGACGCTTATCCCTACGGTCTTCTTGCAAAGCCGCTTTCCGAGTGCGTGAGAATCCACTCCACCTCGGGTACTACCGGCAGACGCGTCGTTGCATTCTACACGCAGAAGGACGTTGACCTTTGGGAGGACTGCTGTGCACGCGCTATCGTTGCGGCAGGCGGTACCAACGAGGACGTTTGTCAGGTCGCTTACGGCTACGGCCTCTTTACGGGCGGTGCCGGACTTCACGGCGGCTCGCACAAGGTCGGCTGTCTTACTCTTCCGATGTCGTCGGGTAACACCGAGCGTCAGGTACAGTTTATGCAGGATCTCGGCGCGACCATTCTCTGCTGCACCCCCTCCTACGCCGCATACATCGGCGAGAGCCTCAAGGAGCAGGGATATAAGCCCGAGGACATTCCGCTTAAGGCAGGTATCTTCGGTGCAGAGCCCTGGACCGAGGAAATGCGCCGCGGCATCGAGGCAACCCTCGGCATCAAGGCGTATGATATCTACGGCCTTACCGAAACCTCCGGTCCCGGCGTTGCATTCGAGTGCTCCGAACAGTCGGGTATGCACGTAAACGAGGACCACTTCTATGCGGAGATCATCGATCCCGACACGGGCGAGGTTCTCCCCGAGGGAGAAAAGGGCGAGCTCGTATTCACCTCGCTTGATAAGGAAGCGTTCCCGCTTCTTCGTTACCGCACACGCGATATTTGCGTGCTCTCCAGAGAAAAGTGCTCCTGCGGCAGAACGCTCGTCAAGATGGCAAAGCCTATGGGACGTACCGACGATATGCTCATCATTCGCGGCGTGAACGTATTCCCGAGCCAGATCGAAACCGTGCTTCTTAACGAGGGCTATCAACCCAATTATCAGATTCTGGTTGACCGCCAGAACAACAACGATACCTTCGAGGTAAACGTTGAGATGAATCCCGAGCAGTTCACCGACATCGTAAGCGACATTCTCAAGATGGAAAAATCGCTTGCAAATGCGATGAAGATAATGCTCGGCATCAACCCGACCGTGCATCTCGTTGCACCCAAGTCCATTACCCGAAGCGAGGGCAAGGCTGTACGCGTAATCGACAAGCGTAAGCTCATATAATACGTAAGGAGGACATACAGTATGGCAATCAAGCAGATAACCGTATTCGTTGAAAACAAGCAGGGCGCACTCGTCGCTATCACGGACGCACTTGCAAAAAGCGGTGTAAATCTCCGCGCGCTTTCCATCGCGGAAACCGAGGAATTCGGCATGCTCCGCCTTATCGTAAACAACGAGGAGATCGCAGAAAAGGCACTCGCAGACCTCGGATATCTCATCAAGGTGACCGACGTTGTCGGCGTCAAGATCGGAGATGCGCCCGGCAAGCTGACGGCGGCGCTGCGCGTACTTGAGGAGTCACAGATCAACGTTGAATATATGTACGCGTTTATGGCGCGCACCGAGCGTCACGCTTACATGGTGCTTCGCGTAGCTGATAACGCCACGGCCGAGGCGGCACTCGTCAAAGCGGGCTTCCACCTCGTAACCGATGCGGACATTGCAAAGCTTTAAAATATTACGGCACCGCCTGCTTGGCGGTGCTGTTTTTTATGTGCGGCTATCGCTCGCTTTGACCTCGCCGCTTTCGCGCTCGGGGACGCGACCACGAGCCTTTGGCTCGCGGGGAGAACGAAAAGGGGGAGGGAGTACCTCAGTCGCCGGTACTCCCTCCCCCTTTTGAACCCTCTCCTACTTGGCTCAAATATATGTAAAAGGTAGCCTTATCACCTCGCCCCAGCTCGGAACATCGTCTTGCCGTAAGCTTCGCACCACAGAGTGCTTATTGGGCGGCGCCAATTTCCTACGGAAATGGAAATTGGCGCATTTCGAGGGTGGCGCGGACGCTTCGCTGCGCGCTTGCGGTGAGGCGTTATCGTGCCGCTGATAGCCTTCGAATCGCGCACCGTCGCGCACGCAAAGTAGCCATTTTCCACCGCCGCCTCCTTTTAGGCGGCGTAGCCAAGAGGTGAAGGGGGTTCAAAAGGGGGAGGTCAAGCCGAGCGGTATGCGTTCGTAAACGGGACGTCGTGGGCGCCGTCCCCTACGGAGATGGCGCAACGCGCGTGGTCAAAGCGCTTCGCCGCGTACCGCGGCGAAATAAAAAACGGGCTGACCTCACGGTCAGCCCTGATTTTATTTCTTCTCGCCGCGAAGCTCGACACGGCGGATCTTACCGCTTATCGTCTTGGGAAGCTCATCCATAAACTCAACGATGCGAGGATACTTGTAAGGTGCAGTGTGAGTCTTGACGTACTCCTGAATTTCCTTCTTTAGCGCGTCATTTCCCTCTTTACCCTTGACAAGCACGATGGATGCCTTTACAACCTGACCGCGGATCTCGTCGGGAGCTGCGGTGATCGCACACTCAAGAACGTACGGAAGCTCCATAATTACCGACTCGATTTCGAACGGACCGATACGGTAGCCGCTCGACTTGATGAGGTCGTCGGTACGTCCGACGTACCAGAAATAGCCGTCCTCATCAACCCACGCGGTATCGCCCGTGTGGTAGTAGCCGTCGTGATGCGCGTCGCGCGTCTTTTCTTCGTTTCTGTAGTAGCCCTGGAACAAGCCGCAAGGTACCTTTTCCTTGGTTCTGATGCAGATCTCACCCGTTTCACCGACAGCACAGGGCTTGTCGTTTGCGTCAAGCACCATAACGTCGTAAAGCGGGCTGGGTGTACCCATTGAGCCGGGCTTTGGAGCCGTGCCAACAAGATTGGCAAGCACGAGCGTGGTTTCGGTCTGGCCGAAGCCCTCCATAAGCGGAACCTTCGTCTTTGCCACCCACTGCTGATATACCTCGGGGTTCAGCGCCTCACCTGCCGTGCAGGAATACTTGATGCTCGAGAGGTCGTACTTCGACAGATCCTCCTTGATGAAGAAGCGGTACATCGTAGGAGGTGCACAGAAGGTTGTGATGTTGTACTTGGCGAACAGCGGAAGGATATCGTGCGCGTCGAACTTGTTGAAGTCGTAGGTGAACACGGCAGCCTCACAGAGCCACTGACCGTAGAGCTTACCCCAAAGGGATTTACCCCAACCGGTATCGGAGATGGTAAAGTGGATGCCGTTTGGATCAACGTTGTGCCAATATTTTGCGGTGATAAAATGACCGAGCGCGTACTTGTAGCTGTGAGATGCAATTCTCGGATAGCCGGTAGTACCCGACGTAAACATAAAGAGCATCGTGTCGTCACCGCAGGCAGTGTCGGCGGTGCGTTCGTACACGTCGGAGAAGGTCTTGTAGCTGTCGTAGTCGAGCCAACCGTCCATAGTCTTTACTTCGTTGCCGCAGGCAAGGATCTTGGTCTTGACGCTGGGACACTTTGCACACGCAAGCTCTGCCTGATGTGCAACGTCGCCGTCTGCGGTACAGATGACCGCGGACACCTCTGCCGCGTTGAAGCGGTACTCGAAGTCGTGCTCGACAAGCAGATTGGTTGCGGGAATGATGACAGCGCCCATCTTCTGAAGCGCAACGATAGTATACCAGAAATGAACGTGACGCTTGAGTACTACAAGCACGCGGTCACCCTTCTTTATGCCGAGCGAGGTTAAGTAGTTTGCCACCTTGTTCGACTCGCGCTTCATATCGCCGAAGGTAACGCGGGTTTCGGTCTTGTTTGCCGACAAATGGAGCATCGCAAGCTTGTCGGGATTCTTATCGGCGATCGCGTCAACGACGTCGAATCCGAAGTTGAATTTGTCCTCATTCTTGAAGGCGATCGAATTAAGCACGCCCTTGTCGTTGAGGGTGGTTTCGATGAAGTTTTCCCAGACCGCGCCCGTCTTTTCCTCGGAAACGACGGTGGGTGTCTTTTCGAGCGTGGGAGCTGCGTAGTCGTACGCCTTGCCCTCTGCGTCGATAACAACGGCGAGGAATTTGCAGTCGCCGTCAACAGCTACCATACCGTGAGGCGTTCCGCTGTTGTAGTAGATAGAGTCGCCCGCGGTGAGCACCTCTACGTGATCGTCGATCTGCACCTTTAATTTACCCTCGAGCACGTAGTCGAACTCCTGACCCTCGTGGGTTCCAAGCTTGATCGGCTTGTCAGCCTCGTCAGCGTGGTAAGCAGCCGTTACTACGAACGGCTCCGCGGTCTTATTCTTAAAGAGAGGCGCGAGGTTATTGTAATTAAATCCCTTACGGCGAACGATCGGAAGTCCCTCGCCTGCCTTGGTTACGGAGAAGGACGAAAGTGTGGGGCTCGAGCCCTTGAGAATATCCGTCGCGTCGACGCCGAACGTCTGCGCGCACTTATGTATAAAGGTAAAGCTGAAGTCGGACTCGCCCGACTCGACGGACATATATTCCTCCTCGGAAACGCCCGTGCGCTCTGCCATTTCTTTAGTAGAAAGTCCCATAATCTCGCGAAGTGCGACAAGTCTTTGGGCAATTTCTTTCAGTTTGTTTTCCATAATAAATTCCTCCAAAAAATATGTATTATTCGGAAGGTTACGCTTTTCGCAATCTGTGTGAGAAAAACAAAAAACGCCCCAAAGCGGGTATAACCCAAGCTTTGAGACGGAATGTTTAACTATTCCGCGGTACCACTCAAATTGCGTTTTCACGCCTCTTAACGGACTCCGACAAGCCCTCTGCTCTTACGCGGCATCACGTGGAAGTCTACTCGCAAGTACGCTTTCGGTTCCAGGCTCGGAAGTGATTGATCTTATAAGGAACACCGCATCGGCTCGCACCCACCGCCGACTCTCTGGAGAGGTTTTACCTTGACCGTCTTCGTCACAGCCTTTATATACATTCAGCATTATAACACGCTAAAGCGCATTTGTCAATACCTTTTCGGAAATTTTTTTGGATTTTTTTGTGCTTGACATAATACGGGTTTTGGTATATTATATTTGTATAAGATATTTTACACGGAGATTTAATATGACCGAAAACAACAAGCTTAAATGGAAGGGCGGCACGCTGCTCGCTCCCCTGCCTGCCGTCATGGTAAGCTGCGGCAGTATGGAAAAGCCAAACGCTATAACCGTCGGCTGGACGGGCATCATCAATTCCGATCCGGCAAAAACATACGTATCGATCCGCCCGTCGCGTTACTCTTATGGGATAATCAAAAAAACGGGCAAATTCGTAATAAACCTTACAAACGAAAATCTCGCACGCGCGACCGATTTCTGCGGCGTACGCTCCGGACGTGATATGAACAAGTTTGAAAAATGCGGTATGACCGCGGCACCTGCGCACGAGCTGCCTGACACTCCCGTCATCGCGGAAAGCCCGATCAGCCTCGAGTGCCGCGTAACGGATATCGTACCGCTCGGAACGCACGATATGTTTATAGCCGACATTGTATCCGTTGGAGTTGATCCCGCGCTCGTTGACGAGCACGGTGCGCTTCATCTTGAGCGCGCGAAGCTTATCGCGTACTCGCACGGCGACTACTTTGCGCTCGGACGCAAGCTCGGCGATTTTGGCTACTCCGTTCGCAAAAAGAGCACCGAAAAGCGCCGTCGCGCGGCGAAGGGCGGCACGAATAAAAAGCACCGCTGATTTTGACCTTTCCCCCCTTGGCGGCGAGGTTACACAAGCGATTACCGCAAAATAAAAATCACCGCTCGGTAAACCCGAGCGGTGTAATTTTTTAATAACTGAAATTAGGAGTAAACTTTGTTATCGGATAAGTTTCAACGATCTCGCTGTCAACTATGATGTCGTTTGCATAGGGAGCAACAAGCTCGCTCATCGCAAGCGTGCTGACCGTGCTTCTCAAATCGCCGAACATAGCCGCCGAGTAGTTCTCGTCCTTCCAAGCGCCCTCGATAAGCTCGAGGCGCTTCAGAATGTACCAGCCGGATTCGCTCTCAACTGCGGTAACATCGCCAACCTCAATAGCCTTGAGTGCTACGATCACCTCATTGGGAACGAACGTCGATGCGGAGGTTACGTAGTAGCCGTCAGTAAACTTCTTCATACCCGACTCCATTGTGTATTCGCTCATTAACGCTTCAAAATCCTCGCCGTTCTTTAAAATTCTGTCGCGGAGGTTTTCGTAGAGTGCCTTCTTTTCGGCGATCTCATCTTCCGTCATCTCACGGGTGACGTACTTGCCGGTGTCAGTATCATATACAGCCTCGCCGCTTGCGTCGTATACGTAATCCTGCTTCTTGTGAATGAGAATGAGCTTGCAGCGCATATAGTTTTCGGTGAAGTACTTCTCTATCTCCTCGTCGCTGACAGCCTCAATACCGTTCTCGCCGTAGAGATATTCCTGAAGGCGCGACACCTTGATGGAATCGGTGAGCACGCTTCTGACCGTTTCAATATTAGCGCCGAACTTGGAAAGCTCCTTTTCGAGTGCGGACTGATTGCCTGCAGTTGCGACAAGCTGGCTTATCTGCGCCTCAACGCTGGCAGTATCCTCTGCCGTAAGAGTGAGTCCGTAATCGTCAAAAAGCTCAACGTACACGGCGATGGACATAATGTTCGAGAGTGCGAGCGCGCTTAAATAGTCGCCGACGGTGACACCTGCGGTCATTTGCTGCTCCCAGATCTCTGCGTTATCCTCGGTAAGCCCAAAGTACGTGTAAAGATAGAGTGCCTTGAAATGCGACATCATATAGAAGTACTTGTCCTGTGTGATGACCGTGTCGCGGAAGCTTACGAAGCCCTCGGTCTTTTTAGCGCAGGAGGCACCAAGCGCAAGTATCATACAAAGCGCAAGTACGAGCGCGAGTATTCTGCATTTTTTCATTATTAAGTTCTCCTTAAATTTTAAGTAGATAATCATACAAATTTTATTATACAACATTTTTCGCACTTTGTCCATAGCATTTTTAAAATTTACACATTGTGCATTATTTTTTCTGCGAATGTTAATCTGTGCGAAAAATATCATTTTCGCGACAAAACCTATTGCATTTGAGAAATCTTTGTGATATAATGAAAGACGGAAATAATCAAAATCAAAGGAGAATACACTATGAAAAACAAGTTCGTTTCTTTTGGCGAAATTATGCTTCGCTTAAAGTCCCCCGGCTATGACCGTCTTTTCCAGTCAAACACCCTTGAGGCTACCTTCGGCGGCGGCGAGGCTAACGTAGCAGTTTCGCTTGCCAACTACGGTCTTGACGCGAAGTTCGTTACCGCGCTTCCCGACAACGACGTTGGTACCGCTTGTCTTCGCGAGATGATGAAGTACGGCGTTGACGTGTCCGACATTAAGCGTACCAAGGGCAGAATGGGTATCTACTTCCTTGAAACCGGCGCTTGCCAGCGTCCCTCCAAGGTAATCTACGACCGTGCTGATTCCTCCTTCGCTAACATCAAGGAAGGCGACTTCGATTGGAAGGCAATCCTCGCTGATGCGAAGTGGTTCCACGTAACGGGTATTACTCCCGCAGTTTCGCAGGATATCGCTGACGAAGCTATCCGCGCGCTCAAGGTTGCAAAGGAGCTTGGCGTTACCACCTCTATCGACCTCAACTACCGCGCAAAGCTCTGGAAGTACGGCAAGCGTGCTGACGAGGTTATGCCGGAGCTTACGAAGTATATCGACGTTGTTATCGCAAACGAGGAGGACTGCCAGAAGGCTCTCGGCATCACCTCTGCTAACAAGCCCGAGCTTGGCGAGATCGACCTCGAGTGCTACAAGAGCATCACCGAGCAGGTCATGACACAGTACCCGAACGTAAAGACCGTTGCTATCACGCTCCGCGAGTCGAAGTCTGCAAACCGCAACCTCTGGTCGGCGTGCATCAACGACGGCAAGGAGTTCTACCGCAGCCGTATTTACGACATAACCGACATCGTTGACCGCGTAGGCGGCGGCGACTCGTTCGCAGGCGGCCTTATCTACGGTCTTGCAACCAAGCCCGATGCGAAGGCAGCTCTCGAGTTTGCAGTTGGCGCATCCTGCCTCAAGCACACGATAAACGGCGACCTTAATCTTGTCAGCGTTGACGAGGTTGAGAAGCTTATCGGCGGCGACGGCACCGGACGTATTGCACGATAATCTAACAAGTGGGGACGGCGAAAGCCGTCCCCGATTTAAAGCTGTGAGGTAGTGAACCGTATGAAGCACATCGCAAAAATCCGCACGGATTTCCCCGACAAATTCGGTATACCGCGTCAGAGCGGCATACTCGGAATGCTCGAATCGCGTATCGTTTTTGAAAAAGAATACCGTAATCCCGACGCAATACGCGGTATCGAGGATTGGTCGCATCTGTGGCTTATATGGGAGTTTTCCGAGGCTGTTCGCGACGGCTTTTCACCGACCGTGCGCCCACCGCGTCTTGGCGGCAACACCCGCGTCGGAGTCTTCGCGACACGCGCGCCGTTTCGCCCGAATCCCATCGGACTTTCTGCCGTTAAGCTCGTGCGCGTTGAGCATACGGAAAACGAGGGCGACGTCCTCATTGTAACGGGCGCGGATATGGTAGACGGCACGCCGATATACGACATCAAGCCCTACCTTCCCTTTGCCGACCGTATCGACGGCGCATCGGGCGGCTTTGCCGAAGCTGTTGCGGGCGCGAAGCTCGAGGTGGATTTTCCCGACCTCCTTCTCTCCCGCCTTCCCGAAAGCAAGCGAGAGGCGGCGATGGTACTCCTCGCCGACGACCCCCGTCCTGCGGTGCGCGCCGTGGACGGCGACCGTATCTTCGGCTTTCGCTTCGCGGGCTTTGAGATAAAGTTCACCGTGTCTGACGGTGTACTCACAGTAAGATCGGTTGAAAAATTATAAAAAAAGCCGTGCGGCTGTGGAAAACCTTTTCCGAGCCGCACGGTTATATTTTATTTATAAAATATATATTTTAGTTTTGTTTATTTTATATTATGTTCCGCGACTGCGTTCGCCACTGTGTTCGTGACTGTGTTCGGGAGTGTGTCCGCGTGTTTTTTTGCACAGTGAGTTTTCCACACGCTTTCAACAGCTTTTCCACACAGTTTTCCACACATCACTTACCCTCTGCGGAAAGATAGAATTTTAGCACCTCACACACGTCGTAAAGCGGACGTGTGCCCTTTATTTTGTAGTCGACGCTCACTCTGCCCGACATACGGAAGGTCAGATTCACGTTAGCATCTGCCGCCGCCTTCGCCCAGCGCATAGCATCAAGGCTCTCGGGAAGAATCGAGATGGTTTCGCCGTGATGCTCAATCTTCGGTATGCGCACCTTACTGCAAAGCGCGCGTGCGAGCGACACGTACATAAGCGTATCAGCCGCGCGCGGTATATCGCCAAAGCGGTCCATAAGCTCGTCTGCGAGGTCGTCGAGATCCTCCGCACACTCGATGTGCGCGATCTTCTTGTAGATGTCCATTCGCTGTGACTCGCTCTTTATATATCGCTCGGGCAGGTACGCGTCAAGCGACACGTCTATCTTCGACTCGTACTTCTGCTCGGGTGCAATTCCCTTCTCCTCGAGCACCGCCTCGTTAAGGATCTTAACGTAGAGGTCGTAACCGACAGAATCGAGCTGACCGTGCTGCTCTGCGCCGAGAAGATTGCCCGCACCGCGTATCTCAAGGTCGCGGAGCGCTATCTTAAAGCCGGAGCCGAACTCGGTGTACTCGCGCATTGCGGAAAGTCGCTTCTGCGCAATCTCCGTCAGCGACATAAACGGCGGATAGGTGAAGTACGCATACGCGCGGCGCGAGGAGCGTCCGACACGTCCGCGTATCTGATGAAGCTGGGAAAGACCGAGTCTGTCCGCGTGGTCGATTATGAGCGTGTTCGCGTTCGGCACGTCAACGCCCGACTCGATTATCGTCGTCGACACGAGAATGTCAATCTCACCCGTAACCATACCGCGCCAGATGTCGGAAAGCGTTTCCTTATCCATCTGACCGTGTGCCACGGCTATCCGCGCGTCAGGTACTGCACGCTGAATGCGAAGCGCAACGCCGTCGATATCCTCGACGCTGTTGTGTAAAAAGAACACCTGACCGCCGCGACGAAGCTCCTTCTTTATTGCCTCGGTGATGATAAGCTCGTCGTATTCCATAACGAACGTCTGCACGGGGAATCTGTCGCCGGGCGCCTCGTCGAGCACCGACATATCGCGTATACCGCTCATCGCCATATTGAGCGTACGCGGTATCGGCGTTGCGGTGAGCGTCAACACGTCGACGTTGCCTGCGATCTGCTTTAATTTTTCCTTGTGTGCAACACCAAATCTCTGCTCCTCGTCGATTATAACGAGTCCGAGATCGCGGAACTGCACGTCCTTTGAAACGAGTCTGTGTGTGCCGACGATGATATCGACGTCACCTCTGCGAAGTCTGCGAAGCGTTTCCTGCTGCTGCTTTGGTGTTCGGAAGCGCGAAAGCATATCTACCGACACGGGGAATCCGCGCATACGCGAGAGAATCGTCTGATAGTGCTGCATCGCGAGTATCGTCGTCGGAACGAGGATCGCCACCTGCTTACCCGACATCACCGCCTTGAATGCGGCACGGAGCGCAACCTCGGTCTTACCGAATCCAACGTCGCCGCAAAGCAGTCTGTCCATCGGGACGCGTGACTCCATATCCTTTTTGATCTCCTCGATCGACTGAAGCTGTCCCTCTGTTTCTTCGTATTCGAATGCCGCCTCAAAGTCGCGCTGAAAGTCCTCGTCGGGCGCGAAGGCAAAGCCTTCTCTTCTCTGACGCTCGGCGTAGAGCTTGATGAGCTCCTTCGCCATATCCTTCGCGGCATTTTTCGCCTTCGTCTTGGCGCGCACCCATTCGGCACCGCCCATTTTCGAAAGCTTCACACCGCCGCCCTCTGTACGCGCGCCGATATACTTCGACACCATATCGAGCTGGTCGGTGGGCAGGTAGAGTAAGTCACTGCCCGCGTACTGTATTTTGATATAGTCCTTCGTCACGCCTACGACGGTAAGCTGCTCGATACCCATATACATACCGATACCGTGGTTCGCGTGAACGACGAAATCGCCGACGGTGAGGTCGTTGTAGGAGAGTATCTTCTCCTGAGAGGAGCGCGAGTGCTTGGCGCGTCTGCCGTGTGAGAGGATAGTTCGCGAATAGGAGTTGGGATTCTGATAGGTAGAAAGCAGCGCAAAGCGCGTTGCCGTCAGCTCAAAGCCTGCGAGGTTGAAGCCCGACAAAACGAGCACGACACCCTCGGGAAGCGTCAAAATACCGTACGAGCCGTCACCGATGCCAGTGACTGCCTGAATGCCGTTTTCGTTGAGCGCCATAGCGGTATTCTTCGCCGCAGTTTCATTTTCGCAAAGCACTACACAGCGGAATTTGCTCGCCGCATAGTCGCGCAGATCCTCTAAAAGGAGCTCCATATTATCAGCGTACGACACCGTCTGCTTCGTGCGGAACGCATACATACCCGAAAGCTTGCGGCCGGATACGTTCGCGGCAAAGGTATCGCAAAGCAGTGCGCCGTTCTTGTCAAGAAACGCCTCGAAATAGTCCGTGTGGCGCGAATATTCGGCGTACCTTGCGGAAATTTCGCCCTTTTCAAGTAAAGCCTCCACCTCGCTCACGATGTGGAAATCGTACGCCTTCATTCGGTCGGCGCACGCACGCTCGTCCTGCACGAAGATAAGCGGATACTTGAGTCCGCAGCCTTCTGCCGCGTACGCGGCATAGTCGGCAAGTGTGGTTTTGTTTTCGTACACGAGAGAAATATATTTGTCGATAAAGTTAAGCTCCGTACCGCCCGCGATAGCCTCAACCTCTGCGCCAAGCTCGTTTTTAACGCGCTCGTCCGTCGCTTTTTTGAGGCGCTCAAGTGCCGATTTGCGGATAGCATCGCGCGCATCCGCCGTCGTAACTATCTCGCGTGCCGGAGTGACGATTATTTTATAGAGATTCTCGATATTTCGCTGCGTCATGATATCGAAATAGCCCATACGGTCGACCTCGGTATCAAAAAGCTCGATACGCACGGGATACTCCGAGTACGGCGGGAATATGTCGACAATACCGCCGCGCACAGCGTATTGTCCGACGCCGTCAACGAGATCAGTACGTGAAAAGCCGCTCGCCTCGAGCCGCGCCACAAGCACGTCAAGCTCGACCTCTGTATCTCGGTCGAGCACTATCGTATTTTCGCGAAGCACGTCAATCGGCATCGTAAACTGCATCGCGGCGTCGGGCGTTGCTATAACGCAGTCGTAGACGGTTTCGCCGTCGTGTGCGCCGATAAATGCCGCAAGCGCACGTAGCCTTTCGTGCTCATACTCGCGCGATGCGGTAATGTTATGGAACACGAGGTCGCGAAGCGGAAAGTTGAGTACGCGAAGGTGGAGCTCGGACAGCGCGTTAAAAAGCTTAAGTCCGTCCTTTTCGTCAGAAACGAGCAAGAGTGCCGGAAGTCCGAATTTCTCGCGTATGCGGCGGATCACAGCGGCGTAGAACACCGCACGTGCGCCGTCAGCAAGCCCGCTTATCTGCATCGGGTGTGCCGCCTCAAGGCGTCGCGACACGATAGACTTCACGATCTGGTCGTATTCTTTTTCGAGTAGTATAGATTCGGCGATGATATTCGCCGCTGATTTTTCAAAATCGGTCATATTTATCCTTTCAGTAAAGGAGATCCCATTTAGTTAAATTTGCTCATCGCCTTGTCGGTGTCACCGGCAAGCATCATCTCGAGTGCCTCGGCGGCGTTGCCCATTGTTGCAAATAATGCCTCGCGGTCATCACCGCTAATCTCGGAAACCACCCAATCCGCAAGGTCATAATCGGGGTGTGGCTTCGCACCCACGCCCATACGGATACGTGGGAACCCATCGGTAGCAAGAAGTTTGATTATCGAGCGAAGCCCACGCTGTCCGCCGTCGCTTCCCTTTTTGCGTATACGCATCTTGCCGGGCGCTAAGTTGATATCGTCGCAAATGACTATAATGTTCTCGGGCGCTATTTTATAAAAGTCCGCCGCCTCGCGTACCGCCTCGCCCGACAGGTTCATATACGTCTGCGGCTTCATTATAAGCACACGCCTCTCGCCGATCTTTGCTTCGCCCACAAGTGCCTTGAACTTGGCGCGGTCAACCTTCACGCCGAGCTTTTCCGATAAGTAATCAACGGTTAGAAATCCCGCGTTGTGGCGCGTAAAAAGGTACTCCTTGCCGGGATTACCAAGTCCGACGACGAGGTGCGTTATTGGCTCCGAGGATACCGGTGCGCTCTTTTCTATTTTCTTAAAAAGGTCGAATATGTCAGCCATTTTTATTTCCTTTCAAAGCACAAATCGACGGGTGGGGACTTGCCCCTCCCGTCTATATGCGTATTCTGTTATTATTTTACCACATTTTTTCGTGTTTTTCAAGTGTCCTGCGAAATTTTCGCACGACCTTTTTCGCCCTTACGGCTTTATAAGCGTAACCGTTTCAATCGGTGTGATACCGTTGCGCGCGGCGAACTCCTCTGCCTTCGCGATGTTTTCCGGTAGTCCGGTCTTTACAGGCGCGTGCGCGTCACAGCCGAATACGAAATCGCAGCCGACCTCCCTCGCTATCTTAAAGAGGCGGTCAGAGGGATAGTGACGTCCCTCGTCAAGACCGAGTATATTTATCTCAAGCGGCATACGGAGTGCCTTCGCGCCCTCGCAGAGTCGCTTTATTTCGGCGATATAGTGCGCCTCATCCTCGCCCTCGAAGCGGAACACGTCTGGGTGAGCGATATACGAGAACTTTCCCGTACCGATCGCCTCGAGCACCTGATCGACGTACTCGGTGAGCTTTGCGTTGTCGTAAAAGCGCGCGGTGGAATTTTCCTTCGTGTCGTACTCGTTGCCGATATAGTGCTGACCGAGAAGGAGATACTCGATGCCGTACGGCTTTATGAATTCGACGAGCTTGTCGAATATTTCGGGATAGTACTCGACCTCAAGTCCCACGTGGATCTCGATGTCGTTTTTGTACTCGTCGCGAAGATCCGTAACGGTGCGAACGTACTGTTCAAGCTGCTCGGGAAACATACGGAAATGCGAATAATAATCCGTCGGGAAGAACTGCGGCGCGTGATCGGCAAAGCCGAGTATCTTAAGTCCGTTTTTTATAGCTTCTTCGACATATTCGCGCTCGGTACCGCTCGCGTGGCGGCAGAGTGCGGTATGCGTATGGTAGTTTGCGATCATTGGGTACACCTCTTTATGTTATATATGCATTAGTATATCACAAATCCCGATTGTTGTAAATAGGAAAACGCAAAAATCAAAGCCGGAAAACGGCGCGGATTTTCATATTACATAACGATTTCAAACTGTTCCTCGGGCTTCAGATCAACCACGGTGCAGTCGTTCGCGTACGTGCATTCAGGGAGAATGATCATCGCTGTGAGAGCGTCCTTGGTTGCGGGAAGGGGCGCAAGGTGCCAGATAGCCGCGTTCATCTTGATAAGAGTGTTCTTCGGCACGATAAACGCCTTTGCAAGGTCGGTAACAACCGCACCTGCCGATGCAGGAGCAACGTGAAGTATCATATCGTCGTCAAGCGGAAGGATCATTTCCCATGTGGTGGTGTGATACTCCTGCTGGGTGATGATCATTCTCTCGGGCTTCTTTACAACGATAGGCGAATAACCGACGCGGTGGTTGCTGTCGGCAACTACTCTGTCGGGATAGAAGCTGTGAAGCTCGCCGCAGAGCGCGTAACCGTCGGGCGCGCTCATTGTGTAGTACTGTCCGAAGGGAGCGAATGCTTCCTTGGTAAGAGGGGTAGCCTTGATTGTTTTCATAATTGTTTCCTCCTTAAAAAATTTCGTTTAATTTATATTCTTTCGCTTTAAAAGCGTCGAAAGAGCCTTGTTAACGTTCGTTATAACAACGTCCGTTGTAAGGCGAAGCTTGGGCGCGCCCATATTTTTATTGTGTATGCTAATGGCGCGGTATACAGCCTCTTTATCCTCGTGCCCGTTCGCAAAGATCGAACGCAGCACGTACATCGTGCGCTCGTATCCCTCCGAAATCATCTCATCGACAGTTTCCTGATCGACGAAGAACGAGTTCTTGATATTTCCCATATTCGGGAATGTAATTTTAATTATCTTGTCGTCGAATTGCTTATGCTCGAACTTGTAGCCTATATCGTCAAAGTACACACAGATTATATAGTCAAGCTCGTGCTTGAGCATCGGATAGACGGGAATATTGTCGATAAATCCGCCGTCAAAATAGTTGCGCTTGCCGATCTTGACCGACTTATTGTATATCGGGAACGCGATGCTCGCCTTGATATACGTTGTAAGCTGATCCGAGGCCACCTTTGCAAGGTCCTTATAGGATACGGAGTAGTTTGCAATGTTCGTCACGTCGAAATAGGAAACGTAAAACGGTATATTCAGCTTATCGTCAGGCTCACAGAGCTTTTTGACGTCCTGCTGAAGAAGCGATGAGCGCAGTATCTTTGTGATAAAAAGCCTACTGTTGGTGTCGCAGATATCCTTCCACATCTGTTCGATGCGCTCAAGTCTGCCGTTTATGAATGCATAGGCATTCGGTGTGCCGATAGATGCCGAGCTTATACAAGCTATATCCTCAAGCGGTATAAACTCCCCGATTGCTCGGAGTGCGCCAACCTGATACGCGCCCTTTGCAAATCCGCCTGACAGCACAAGACCGACCTTCATACATTCACACATCCTTTCTCACACGCAAAACGATAACGCGCATAATTTCTAATAAAAAACCTCGTCATAGCGACGAGGTTTTGGTGGGAGCGGGTGGATTCGGACCACCGAAGTCACTGACAACAGATTTACAGTCTGCCCCCTTTGGCCGCTCGGGAACGCTCCCATATGGAGCTGGTGAACGGAGTCGAACCATCAACCTGCTGATTACAAATCAGCTGCTCTGCCATTGAGCCACACCAGC
>JAZQZL010000071.1:0-43878 GCA_045634005.1 Candidatus Flemingiibacterium sp.
CTTCCAAGCGTGTCCGCATCGGGGCGTGTATGCGAGAGTATCAGCACGGATGATGCCGCATCAAGTCGGTCACACACCGCGCTAAACGTTATATTAGAAAGCTCACTCATCAGTGTTGTCCTCTTCGAGCACGTCTGTGAATTCGATCTTGTTAAGAAGCGAATTGATGTGCGCACCGTATTCGATAGAATCGTCGGAAATGAAGAAAAGCTCGGGAGTCTGACGGAGATTAAGAGTTTCCGCAAGGCGCTTTCTTATATATCCTGAAGCGCTCTTTAAACCCTTCTTCACCTCTGCCTTATCTCCGCTCAGAGCGGAAAAATATATTTTCGCTGTCTTCATATCGGTAGCAACGTCCGCCGCCGTAACGCTTATAAACGCATCCGACACGCGCGGGTCCTTAACCTCGCGCAAAATGCTCGAAAGCTCCTTTACGACTTCCTCGTTAACGCGACCTCTTCTGTATTTAGCCATGTTGTCCTCCAAATAGTAAAGATGATATTAATAATACTATTCTATCATATCCGAGCGAAAATATAAATAGGGTTTTGTAAATTATTTTGAGTTTGGCACAAAAAAGTTAAACGGGCGATAATTTTTCGCCCGTTTTTTGCTATTTAATACCTATAAACCTTTGCTATGATAAGTCCGATGCCCAGCACGAGCACACTTACCGCGAGCCAAATCAGGGTTGATGCATTGCCGCCGGGTGCCATCGTAGTTCCAAACGAGCATATCGGCATAGCTTATCTCGTGCTTTACCTCATGTCTTAATTGCATTGGCACCATCCTTTCCGCCGTATATTTTATACCCGTAATGTGACGGTTCTGTGTTCGTATCCGAAATTTTACCAAAGCGGCTTATGAATTTTGTTTTATTGTGGAAATAAAATCGCGCTAACGTATTGAAATCTTCATATTTTCGTGGTATCATATTAAGGTAATATATTATTCCTATACGGAGGACATCAAAATGGTAGAACTTATTCGTAGCGGCGCATACCTCGTTGACGGCAATATCATCGTCGCAGACGGCGCTGTAACGACCGCAAAGCTCGCATCTCTCGGTAAGGTAGGCATCGACAAGGAAAACGCCAGAAAGAACACTATGGCATACGGCATCCTGTCCGCTCACAACACCGCCGGGGACGAGGATAATTTAAGAATCAAATTCGACGCTATGGCGTCGCACGATATAACCTACGTCGGTATCATTCAGACAGCTCGCGCAAGCGGACTTGAGAAGTTCCCGATCCCGTACGTGCTCACCAACTGCCACAACAGCCTTTGCGCAGTAGGCGGTACTATAAATGAGGACGACCACGTATTCGGCCTTTCCGCCGCACAGAAATACGGCGGAATCTACGTTCCCGCACATATCGCAGTCATCCACTCATATATGCGTGAGATGATGAGCGGCTGCGGACGTATGATCCTCGGCTCCGACAGCCACACCCGTTACGGTGCACTCGGCACCATGGCAATCGGCGAGGGCGGTCCCGAGCTTGTAAAGCAGCTTCTCTGCCGTACGTACGACATTAAGCGCCCCGAGGTTATCGCTGTACATATGACAGGCGCACCGAAGGCAGGCGTCGGCCCGCAGGACGTTGCACTCGCTATTATCGGCGCAGTGTTCAAGGACGGCTTCGTTAAGAACAAGGTTCTCGAATTCGTCGGCGACGGCATTGCTAATCTCCCGATCGAGTTCCGCAATGGCATCGACGTTATGACCACCGAAACCACTTGCCTTTCTTCCATTTGGGTAACCGACGAGGAAACCAAGCGTTACTTTGATCTCCACGGTCGCTCCGATGCTTATAAGAAGCTCGCTCCCGGCGACGTTGCTTACTACGACGGCGTTGTTAAGGTAGACCTTTCCAGAGTTGAGCCGATGATCGCGCTTCCGTTCCACCCCTCGAACACCTACACCGTACGCGGACTTATCGACAACGCGGCAGACATTCTCCGCGAGTGCGAAAAGAGCGTTGCTGAACAGCTTGACAACAAGAATATCAAGCTTTCGCTCGTTGACAAGATCACCAAGGACGGCATAAAGGTGGATCAGGGCGTTATCGCAGGCTGTGCCGGCGGTACGTTTGACAACCTCGTTGCGGCAGCTGACATCCTCGGCGGCTACTCCACCGGATGCGGCGCGTTCAATCTCTCTGCATATCCCGCAAGCCAGCCCGCATATATCGAACTCGTAAGAAACGGCTCCGCAGCAAAGCTTATGGAAGCCGGCGTAACGCTTCGTACCGCATTCTGCGGTCCCTGCTTCGGCGCAGGCGACGTTCCCGCTAACGGCGGTCTTTCTATCCGTCACTCCACCCGTAACTTTCCGAACCGCGAGGGCTCTAAGCCCGGTAACGGTCAGATCGCGGCAGTTGCGCTTATGGATGCACGCTCCATCGCGGCAACCGCAAGAAACGGCGGTATCCTTACTCCCGCAACCGAGATCGATGTTGAGTACAGCACTCCGAACTATCGCTTCGACTCCACCGTTTACGATCACCGCGTTTACAAGGGCTACGGCAAGGCTGATACCGCGGCTGATCTCAAGATCGGTCCCAACATCGCAGACTGGCCTGTAATGCCCGCGCTTACCGAGGATCTCCTTCTACGCGTTGCTTCGGTCATTACCGACCCCGTAACCACCACCGACGAGCTTATCCCCTCGGGTGAAACCTCGTCCTACCGTTCCAATCCTCTTAAGCTCTCCGAGTTCGCTCTTTCGAGAAAGGATCCCGCATACGTCGGCAGAGCAAAGGACGTTCAGAAGTTTGAAAAGGCTCGCGAGGCAGGCGAAGATACGACCGCAGGCGAGCTTGCGCCCGTATTCGCAAAGATCCGCGAGATCAACCCCGCAGTTAACGCAAAGAACGTCGGCATCGGCAGCGTAGTTTACGCTAACAAGCCCGGTGACGGCTCCGCGCGTGAGCAGGCGGCATCCTGCCAGAAGGTGCTCGGCGGTTGGGCAAACATCGCTATCGAGTACGCTACCAAGCGTTACCGCTCCAACCTCATCAACTGGGGTATGCTCCCGTTCCTCTTCGACAATGCAGATGCGTTCGAGATCGGCGATCACGTTTACGTTCCGAATGCACGCGCTACCGTTGAGGCGGCAAGGTATGAGTTCGATGCATACGTTATAAAGGCAAACGGCGAGGTTAAGCCGATCACCCTCCGCATGGGCGAGCTTACCGACGACGAGCGCACGATCATTCTCTGCGGATGCCTTATCAACTACTACAGAGCGGGTAACTAATGGTTCCCAATAGGAGATACTGTAATGGAAGATAAGAAAATTTTCAGAATAGCCGACTATAATATCGGCGATTATACCTGTGAGGGAATGGAGGACGGCTCCGACGAGGCTGCCGCTGCCATTCGCGCGGTAATGGACGAGGTAGGCGCAGACGTTTGGGCAACCCAGACGGATATTCCGTTCTACGGAAGAAAGAACGGCAGACCCGTACGAAAGGTTCTCTTTGACAAATACAAGAATTTCGAAAGCCGCGGCACATGGTACTATAACTACAAATCGATCATCACCGATCTTGACGTAAGCGGCACCAAGAAGGTATACTACACCGAAACTGATCACCGCTACAGCAACGGCAGATGCTACTGCCATCCGTGGTTTTTGACCGCGGAGGTAATGCTCGGCGAAACTCCCGTGCAGTTCATTAACATCCACGTTGACTGGGCGGACAACGGCGCTCGCCGCGAGCAGCTTCGCCAGGTACTCGAATATGCAAAGAAATTCGAGCGCGCTGTCATCATCGGTGACTTCAACCCCTTCGACTGCACCGACTTCAAGTCGAACAGCACTCGTCTGACATACGAGGAAGATCTTGCTCCCTTCAAAGAAGCAGGCTTCACCGTTGCAAATGCAGGTGCGTGGGGTGTACTCAACACCCTTCCCACAACCGAGCGCAAAGAGCCCGTTCCGTGCGATAACATTATCGTAACCCCGAACATCAAAATACAGGATGTTAAATCGCATACAGCCCCCTGGATGTTCGACCACGCGATACTTTACATAGATATCGAGCTTTAAAAGCGGAACTTTTTTGCGATTTATTACGTCATATAAAGTGCAACCCACAAAAGGAGGACTTCATTATGAAAAAATTTATCGCAGCCGCACTTCTGCTCTGCCTTATCTGCGCTACGGCTGTTTCGTGTAACACCACGCCGTCAGGCGATACCGAGGATACAACAGACACCGTCGACACGCTTGATACAACCGAGCCGCCTCACTCAAACGAGTTTATTTTCGTTAACGAAAGCAACAACGTGTGCATCAACCACCACTACGGCAACAAAAACGATTATAAGCTTGTGACAACGCCTGTGCTTTACGTCGGCGACACCGAAAATCTCGAAAATGACGTGCTTGTATGGGGCGAGCTTTCGGGTGAGCATCTTATAGTACTCGCTTGGGAGAAAATGACCGAGAATATTGACGCCGCTTCCCGTCGCTTAATAGTTTATACCAGCAAGGATATGGGTGAAAATTGGACCGGAAACAGCATCCTTCTTACAACGCCCGTTTCAAGAGAAGCATCGGTTACTCATATGGAAGTGTTTATGACGTCAATTACGGATTATAACACGGGCAGTATTCTCATAACCACTGATCGTAGCGATGTATGCTTCTTCGTAACCGAGGACGGCGGCGAAACGTGGGAAATGCGTACATATATAACCCATTACGACGCTGTGCATACGGGCAGACTTGTGGATGAATCTATCGGATTTATTTCCTTCATCGCTCACGGAGAGAGCGGTCCCGAGGTGTTTATCACCGAAAACGGCGGCAGAAATTGGCGTCATATGGACATTCCCGTACCCGACGGCTACACGCCAAAGGGCTCATACGTCATCAATGCATATAAGTATAACGGGGCACTCGTGCTTGAAACCGTTTTCGAGGAAGAATGGCTAAACTACGTGTCCTTTGACAACGGACAGACTTGGGAATGGGAATCCCACTAAAAACATAAAAATCAGGAGGACAAACCAATGAAATTCAATGATATGCCATATGAGCGAATCGATCTCGAAGCCCTTGGCAAACAGCTCGACGCGCTTACTGAAAAGGTAAAGACTGCAACGGATGCGAACACCGTTATTGAAATCGTTCGCGAGCAGGAAAAGTTAAGCGTTCACACGATGACGATGATCTCGCTTGTGCACGTTCGCAACTCTATCGACACCCGCGACGAATATTACGCCGCTGAAAAGGAATTCTACGACACCAATCTCCCTGCATTCCAGGAGCATTCGCAGAATTTCGCGCTTGCTCTTTACGCTTCGCCCTTCCGCAAGGAGCTTGAAGCGGTAATCGGCGAGCTTTCGTTCATAAATCTTGAGATGAGCCTCAAGACCTTCTCTCCCGAGATAATCGAGGAGCTCGGACAGGAAAACAAGCTTGTAAGCGAGTATCAGAAGCTCGTTGCATCGGCAAAGATTGACTTCGACGGCAAAACGCTCAATATCTCCCAGCTCGGCGCATACAAGGAAAACGATGACCGCGAGGTTCGTCACGCGGCGTACAAGGCAGAAAGCGACTTCTATATGTCACACGCCGAGGAGCTTGACCGCATTTTTGACGAGCTTGTAAAGGTTCGCACAGCGATCGCGAAGAAGCTCGGCTTTGGTAGCTTCACCGAGCTTGCATACCTTCGTCAGACGAGAAACTGCTACAACCCTGAAATGGTGGCGAATTTCCGCCGTCAGGTAGTAACAGACCTTGTACCGATAGTCAAGGAATTAAAGCGCCGTCAGGCAGAGCGCATCGGTCTTACACCCGACACTATGTATATCTACGACGATCCGTTCGGATTCAAGGAGGGCAACCCGAAGCCGATGGGTACACCCGAGGATATTATGGCGGCGGGCAAGCGTATGTACGAGGAAATGTCGCCCGAAACGGCTGAATTCATCAACTTTATGTACGACAACGAGCTTCTTGACCTCGTTGCAAAGGAAGGCAAGGCTGTCGGTGGATACTGCACCGAGTTCCCCGAATATAAGGCTCCGTTCATCTTCTCGAACTTCAACGGCACATCCGGCGACGTTGACGTTTTAACCCACGAGGCAGGTCACGCTTTCGCTGCGTACACTACCCGTAATTTCGAGTTTATGGACACCGCACAGCCCACTATGGAGTCCTGCGAGTGCCACTCGATGTCGATGGAATTCTTCGCTTGGAAGTGGCTTAACCTCTTCTACGGCGACGACACCGACAGAGCAAAGTATATGCATCTTGAGGCAGCGCTCGTATTTATCCCGTACGGCTGTATGGTCGACCACTTCCAGCATATCATTTATGATAATCCCGACTTAACACCGGCACAGCGTCACGAGGAGTGGCTGAAGCTCGAGGCTATGTACCGCCCGTATATGCAGTTCGACGACGTTGAGTTCTACGGTAGCGGACGCACCTGGCAAAGACAGCTCCACATCTACCACTACCCCTTCTACTATATTGATTACTGCCTTGCACAGACGGTATCTCTTAACTTCTGGAGTATGTCGCAGAAGGATTACAAGGATGCGTGGGAACGCTACTACAAGTTCGTATGCGAGGGCGGTAAAAAGACCTTCGTCGGACTTTGTGAGGCAGCTGCCATTGAGGTTCCGTTCGAGGACGGCGCACTCAAGGGCACCTGCGAAACTGCCGCAGAATATCTTAAATAAGCACAGAAAAAGCCCTCTTGGCAAAACCGAGAGGGCTTCGTTTTACTTATCAAAGAATGACGAGTCCCATTGATACAAAAGCCGCAAGCGCACACGCGCCTCCAAGGAAAAGCTCGCGCGGTGTATGGCGCGTCAGCGCGATCGACGACCACACGACCGCCGCGGCAATAACGGCGCAAGGAATCGCCCACACAGGCCCCATAAAGTAGACCATAAAGAGCAGCGGCCCCAGCACGCCGCAGGCATGTCCGCTTGCCTTTAGGTGAAATATCTTATTAAATATCAGCAACAGCACGACGGACAAAAGATACGACGTCACGATAAATTTGAACTCATCGCTCGCGCGGCTGATAAGCGCGTACAAAAAGCCGATGATGTATCCGACAGCGCTCGTTACAAACGCGAGTGCGCGTTGTCCATCGCGCCCCTTACCCCGAAATCCGGGGATAATCGGCTGAAGCGGATACGCAAGCGCCGGAATAAGCGCAAGGCATACCACCGCCACCAAATAATCGAGCGTACCCCGGAACGCCGTATCCCGCATAAAAAATATGAGTGTCAGCATAGCAGATACGAGTATCGGCGGTACTGTAAGCACACGAAAAATTTTTGCGATAACCTTTTTGCACATTTCTTTTCACCTCAAAGCTTTTGTTTGGTCTAATTATATCCCTTATGCCCAAATATATCAACCTACGCTTTGATTTTGTGCTCCACACCTTAAAATGTCTGCTCTACCAAAAGAAAAAGCAACTCTACCGACAGTAGAGTTGCCATAAAACGCGTATTATTGCGGCTTTTTTACACAACTTCGCTTTATGAAGAAGCAAAGCAAAACTATGATCTGGCTTGGCAAGCCGACGAGCAAAAACTGCCAATAATTTCTGCCTACAGACAAAAAGACGAAATATACCATCGTAAACACGCTCCAAACAAGAGCCGAAATGGAAATAAACCGCCAAAGTCTGCTACCCCACAATGCGTTAAAAACTGTGAGAATCACCGCAGACACAACGAGCGTATAGGCAAATATGAGCGGATATGTGAATCCGGAGAGGTGCATTATAACGAACGCAAGTACAGCGGCTGTCCATACTCCGACAAGAGATATGAGCGATATGCTGACGTGATTAATCCTTGAGCCGCCACTCGGCAATTTTTCGTTAGTGTCGT
Source organism: Candidatus Flemingiibacterium sp. (assembly GCA_045634005.1). Classification (GTDB taxonomy): domain Bacteria; phylum Bacillota; class Clostridia; order Oscillospirales; family CAG-272; genus Flemingiibacterium. The sequence continues at coordinate 7,882 of JAZQZL010000071.1, forward strand.
GCGAGTGAAGCAGATAGTCCACGCTGCAGCCGAAAAGCTCGGACATTTTGAGAAGCACGTATGCGTCGGGAACACTCTCGGCACGCTCCCATTTCGAAACCGCCTTGTCAGAATAAGAAAGAGCGGCGCCAAGCTCAAGCTGCGTCATATTATTTTGTATCCTGAGTGCGGTAATATTTTTGGCTACCGCAGACCGAAGCTCTGCATCCTGCATCAAAGCGCCTCCTTTGCCAATGTATGATACTTTAAGTATAATACAATTTCAGTATTTTTTCAATACGGGTCGGGATAAGTTTTAAAAAAATTTATTTTTTCACTCAGTCACAGTATTGGATAGGCAAAAACACATAAATTTTGCCGAAAAACACATTTAATAATAAATCGTTATATGTTATAATTTTATTATAGTATGCATTATGTACACGTATAGAAAGGACCGCGCTACTATGGAAAAGAAGGCTACATTTTTTATCGACGACGTCATCTGGGTTTTCCGCGATCTGACAAGACAGCGTCCTGCTTCGATGTGGGATAATCCTTTTTTAGCAGTGCTCAAAAAGGCGCACGACGAGTATGGCGTTAAAACACAGCTTAATATATTTTACAGAACGGATTTCTTCTACGGCGACGATGAATTCACTCTCGCCGATATGACCGATGCATATAAGGCAGAATTCACAGCGGCAAATAATTGGTTAAAGCTTGGCTTCCACTCGAAAGAGGAATTCCCCGACTACCCGTTCATTAACGCCGAGTATTCCGACGTAGACAACGCTCTGAAGCGTATCTATAATGAAGTGTGCCGCTTTGCAGGCGAAGGCTCGTTTGCGAAATCAGTTGTGCCGCACTGGATTCCGATTTCCAAAGAGGGCATCAAAGCTCTCATCGATAACGGCATCCGCGTTACGTACGCTTCCTACGGCACCAAGATCGAGTGGGACGGCAATCACTCCTCACTTCCATACGGTCACTCGGCAAGACTTTTGCAAAACAGAAAGCCCGAGGCAAGCCCGTATAAAAAGGACACCAATATCGCCGTTATGGTAAACTCACTCTGCTCATACAACCACATTTCCGAAGCGGAGCAGGAAAATATATTCAGAAAATTTGCGACTGTGAAGGATAAAGAGCTAAATATAAGCTATATGCCCACGACGCAGCTCACACTGAACTGTGAAAAGCTCTCAACTATCGAGTCCGCGCTTTTAAAGTGCAATAATGACGAATATATATCTACTGCAACTCACGAGCAGTATTTCTACTCCGATTATTATGCATATCAGCCCGACTATGCAGAAAAGATCTTCACCATGGGCAAAATACTGTCCGACGCAGGATACTCGTTTGTGCTGCTTGAGGATCTCCCTACAAACGCCTGACCTTAGTACACAGCGAAAGGATAATTTATTATGGAAAAGAAAGCCGCATTTTTTATCGACGACGTTATCTGGGTTTTCCGCGACCTGACAAGACAGCGCCCCGCATCTATGTGGGATAACCCTTTTATGGCGGTGCTCAAAAAGGCACACGACGAGTATGGCGTTAAAACACAGCTTAATATTTTTTACAGAACGGATTTCTATTATGGCAACGACGAATTCACTCTCGCTGATATGACCGATGCATACAAGCCTGAGTTCGAAGCAGCAGCTGATTGGCTTAAGCTCGGTTTTCACTCAAAGCAAGAATTTCCCGACTATCCGTTCATTAACGCCAATTACTCTGACGTTGATAGCGTATTTAAGAGCATTTACAACGAGATTTGCCGCTTCGCAGGCGCAGACTCGTTTGCCAAATCAGTAGTAACTCACTGGATTCCTATGTCAAGGGAAGGTGTGCAGGCACTCGCCGACAACGGTATTCGTACGACCTACGCGTCCCACGGAACCAAAACCGAATGGGACGGCAATCATTCCTCGCTGCCCTACGGCCATTCGGCAAGACTTTTGCAAAATAAGAAGCCTGAGTCAGGTGTTTATCAAAAAAACACCTTGGATACAGACGTCGCAAGATCACTTTGCTCTCACAATCATATCCCGGACGAGGAATACGATAGTATTCAGGGAAAGCTTGCCACAGTCAAGGACAAAGAGCTTAATATATACTATATGCCCTCAACCCGACTCGTTTTAAATCGCATTCCTCTCGGTAAATTATCCGGCGAAATTTCAAGCGCCGCAGGTTGCGAGTACATATGCGTCGGCAATCACGAGCAGTATTTCTACTCGGATTACTACGCATATCAGCCCGATTACGCCGAGAAGATCTATACGATGGGTAAGCTACTCAGCGAAGCAGGATACACGTTTATGTTTATGGAGGATCTTCCCACAAACAAATAATTTTGTCATATAAATTTATGATAGTGCCTTGACAAAGTTTTTGCTAAATGCTACAATATCAATTGATCTTCCACCCGATATTGATTCGTCGGGTATACAAAAAGTTAAATAGAAGACCAATACAACATAAAATTCAGGAGATAACTACTTATGGAAAAGAAGGCCGCATTTTTTATCGATGACGTCATCTGGGTTTTCCGCGATTTAACAAGACAGCGTCCGAAGTCACTTTGGGACAATCCCTATATGGCGACACTTAAGAAGGCTCACGACGATTACGGTGTTAAAACACAGTTAAACATCTTTTACAGAACCTCTTTCTATTACGGTGACGATGAGTTTTCTCTTGCCGATATGACCGATGCGTACAAGGCGGAATTTGAGGCAGCGGCTGATTGGTTAAAGCTCGGTTTCCACTCTAAGGAGGAATTCCCCGACTATCCTTTCATCAACGCGGACTACTCTACCGTAGACAACGTTTTTAAGCGCATCTACAATGAGGTTTGCCGTTTTGCAGGTGCAGGCTCGTTTGCGAAATCCGTTGTACCCCATTGGATTCCGATATCCAAGGAAGGTCTGAGCGCACTCGCTGACAACGGCATTCGCGTAACTTATGCATCCTACGGAACAAAGGCGGAATGGGACGGCAATCACTCCTCGCTTCCGTACGGCTGGTCGGCAAGACTTTTGCAAAACAAGAAGCCCGAATCGAGCATTTATCAGAAGCACACTATGGTTGCCTCTATGACAAAATCGCTCTGCTCGTATAATCATATATCCGAGGAGGAGCACGACGCTATAGCCACAAAGCTCGCGACCGTAAAGGATAAGGAGCTTGATATGTGTTATATGCCGTCCGCCCATATGATTTTAAACAACGTAAAGCTTCCCGTGCTCGAGGACGAGCTTTCAAAATACGTCGGCAACGAATTCATTTCCGTCGGCAATCACGAGCAGTATTTCTACTCCGACTATTATTCCTATCAGCCCGACTACGCAGAAAAGATCTACACAATGGGTAAAACCCTCAGTGAAGCAGGCTATACGTTTATGTTTATGGAGGAGCTCCCCACAAATATCTGATTCGATATTTAGTGCACAAAAGTGCAAAAATATCGGTGAAAAATACATTCAATTATAAAGTATAGCGTGCTATAATTTGACTATAGCGAACCCGATCGGTTCAACTGATTTCATTAAGATATATGGAGATACAGCTATGGCATTCTATATGGAAAAAATGACCGTCCGCGAACTGCAGCAGGCTATGGAGCAAACTAAAACCGTAATTATCCCCACAGGCGTCGTTGAGCAACACGGCTTTCACCTGCCGCTTTCGACCGACATCTTAAACTCTGTTATGCCCACGGTTTTAGCAGGCGACCGACTTAACGCTGTCGTTGCTCCGTCTGTTAACTACTGCTTTTCAGGCGGTGAGCTTCTCGGTACTGTAAACGTAAGCCCGAACACTTTCGGACTTTACATTTCCGAAATCGTTTCCGAGTTTGTACGTATGGGCTTTGAAAACGTCATTATCTTGCTCGGCCACGCAGGCACGGACAACATTAATGCGCTTCGCAACAGCCTTCAGATGCTCCTTCGCCGCAACAAAGACGTTGCAGACAAGATCACCCTCTCGCTCGTCGAGGCTTGGAATCTCTCTCCGACGTGGCAGTCGGGCTTCAAATTTGAGCCCGAGCACGATTTCCACGCAGGTATGATGGAAACCGCGCTTATGATGTATTGGGCGCCCGAAAACGTACGCGACGAGATCGTTATGGACGAGGATTACTACGCGCGTATGATGCGTACCGATCAGGACTGGTTCGAAAAGCGTACCAAGCCGATCGACACACCGTTCATCATCGAAACTGTCGGTCAGCGCGACGAGATCAAGGTCGGCGTAATGGGATTCCCCGAGCGCGCAACCGCCGAACTTGGCGAAAAGATATGCGGTGAGATCATTGATAATCTCGTGGCATACGTTGACAAGCTCAACAATTTCAGAAAGAATAAATAACAAAAAAGCCTTGCCGCTTGGCAAGGCTTTTCTTTTAGTTTTCGCCGACGTGGCGGATAACCTTCTTGTATATACGAACAAAGAAGAACGTTGATAAGATAACCGATGCGATCTCTGCTATCGGGAATGACAGCCACACGAGGTTGATATTACCCGTAAGCGACATAAGATATGCAACGGGAAGAAGCACGCAAAGCTGACGCGCAACGGATGTTATAAGGCTGTAAACACCGTTTCCGAGCGCCTGGAATACCGAACCCACGGTAATGCAAAATCCCGCAAAAACAAAGCTTAAGCTTATTAGACGAAGCGTGGGTGTACCGATTTCAATCATCTGCTCAGAGGCATCAAAGAGCATCAGAAGCTTATCGGGGAACAGCTGCATTACGAGCATACCGATAACCATTATCACAACCGCATAGATACAGCCAACCTTTATAGCCTTCATCATACGGTCGCGTCTGCCCGCACCGAAATTGTAGCTCACTATCGGCACAACTCCGTTGTTAAGACCGAATATCGGCATAAATATGAAGCTTTGGAGCTTGAAATATGCGCCGAAAACGCTCACGGCTGTTTCACCAACCGTTTCAAAGCCGAGAAGAATAGTGTTCATTCCGACAGTCATAACAGAGCCTATCGACTGCATTATGATGGACGGCGCACCGATCTTGTAAATATCCGCAACCGATTTTCCGTCAGCACGGTATTTTATCGGATTTATGATTATCTCTTTGTTGCACTTAAAATTAAGTATAAGACCGACGATAGCCGCAATAAACTGACCGATAACGGTTGCAATGGCTGCGCCCGCTATTCCCATTGCGGGAATACCAAGTGCAGGCACGCCGAAAATGAATATCGGGTCGAGAATAATATTCGTTATCGCGCCGACACCCTGCGATACCATCGAGAGCACGGTCTTGCCCGTCGACTGCAAAAGTCGCTCGAAAATAAACTGTCCGAAAAGTCCGGCAGAAGCGCACTGTACTATCTGAAGATAAACAATAGCACCGTCGCCCATAACAGCATTATCCGTCTGCATACGGATAAACGGCGGAGCAATGAGCAATCCGACCATGAGGAACACCACATAGCTACAAGCCGACAGGAAAATACCGCTGTTTGCGATCTTGTTTGCGCCCTCAAAATTCTTTTCGCCAAGACGCTTGGAAAGCAGTGCGTTAACGCCGACCATCGTACCGCCGCCCACCGCGATCATAAGCATCTGGAGCGGGAATGCAAGCGACAGCGCGCCGAGCATCTGCTCTCCGACATCGCTTATGTGCGACACGAATATACTGTCTACGATATTGTAAAGCGCCTGAACAAGCATAGATGCCATCATCGGAAGGCTCATTGTTAAAACGAGCTTGTTTATGGGCATCGTACCCATTTTATTTTCTTTTCTTTGTGACATTTCTGTTTTGTTATCCATTAGTTTTCTTACCTAACTATATTGCAAATAGCACGAGGTGGCGCCTTGGCGTCACCTCGTATTTTTTAAACGGTGTGGATCTTGTTTGCAGCATCCGCGTTGCCGTCAACGCCGTACTGCTGATTCTTTCTCCACTCGAAGAACTTGGTTGCAACCTGCTCGAAGAGCGCATACGAAAGTACGTCCTCATCCTGCACCGCCCACGGCTTTACAGCCTCGCGAAGCTTTTCAAGCTCGGGTGCGAGATCGTCTGCCGGACGGTAAGTGATAGGCTCGAGATCACCGATGATCTTCTTCTGGAAATCAGGCTTTATGGGCATCGGAGATTTACCGTATTCGCCGCGTACAAGCCCCTTAAACTCCTTGGTTACGGTCTTGTAGCGCTCACCCATGATTACGTTGAACACAGCCTGCGTACCGACAATCTGGCTCGAGGGAGTTACGAGAGGCGGATAACCTGCATCAGCTCTTACGCGCGGAACCTCTTCAAGAACTTCGATAAACTTATCGGACTTGCCTGCCTGCTTAAGCTGGGAAACAAGGTTCGAGAGCATACCGCCGGGAACCTGATAAAGAAGCGCGTTTACGTCAACCTTCAATACCTTAGGGTCAAGCAGTCCGCTTTCCATATACTTCTCACGAAGCGGCATAAAGTACTTGGAGATCTCGTCAAGCTTTGCAAGATCAAGACCGGTGTCGTATTTGGTACCTGCAAGTGAAGCTACGAGCGGCTCTGTGGGCGGCTGGGAAGTGCCCATAGACATAGGCGAGATAGCAGTGTCAACAATGTCGACGCCTGCCTCAATAGCCTTAAGGAGAGTCATCGATGCAACGCCCGCAGTATAGTGGGTGTGAAGCTGGATCGGAACCTTTACAGTTTCCTTCATAGCCTTAACGAGCTCGTAAGCATCGTAGGGCTTAAGAAGACCTGCCATATCCTTGATGCAGATAGAGTCAGCGCCCATTTCCTCGAGCTGACGCGCATATTTGGTATAATATTCGGTGGTGTAAACGGGACCTGTAGTGTAGGAAACCGCCGCCTGAACGTGACCGCCTTCCTTCTTGGTCGCGTTAATAGCGGTCTTTAGGTTTCTCGGGTCGTTGAGCGCGTCAAAGATACGAAGAATGTCGATACCGTTTGCTATCGACTTCTGTACGAAGTACTCAACAACGTCGTCCGCATAGTGACGGTAGCCGAGAATATTCTGTCCGCGGAAAAGCATCTGAAGCTTGGTGTTCTTAACAGCCGCGCGGATCTTGCGAAGGCGCTCCCACGGATCCTCGTTTAAGAATCTCATACAGGAGTCGAACGTAGCGCCGCCCCACGCCTCGAGAGAATGGTAGCCAATACCGTCCATTTTTTCGAGGATAGGGAGCATTTCATCGGTGGTCATACGAGTTGCAACAAGCGACTGGTGAGAGTCGCGAAGCACCGTTTCTGTAATTTTTACCTGTGCCATTTATATGTTTCCTCCATATATCGGATTTATGTAGTAAGCGTATCAGTTGAACATCGAGAGGAACACGCCTGCGGCAACGGCAGAGCCGATAACGCCTGCGACGTTCGGTCCCATAGCGTGCATAAGAAGGAAGTTCGAAGGATTAGCCTTCTGTCCCTCAACCTGCGACACGCGAGCCGCCATAGGAACGGCGGAAACGCCCGCGGAACCGATAAGGGGATTGATCTGTCCCTTGGTAACAAAGCACATGATCTTACCCGTGATAAGACCGCCACAGGTAGAGATGCAGAACGCAGTAAGGCCGAGCGCAATTATCGAAAGAGTGTTGATGCTCAGGAAGTTTTCGGCATTTGCCGTTGCACCTACCGAAACACCAAGGAAGATAGTAACGATGTTCATAAGCTCGTTCTGCGCGGTCTTCGAAATACGGTCGGTAACGCCACTGACGTTAGCGAGGTTACCGAGCATCAAAAAGCCTACGAGCGGAGCCGCATCGGGCACGATTATCGCAACCACAACGGTTACAACGATCGGGAAGAGCAAAAGCTCAACTCTCGACACGGGACGAAGCGGCTTCATAACGATCTCGCGCTCCTTCTTTGTGGTAAGAAGGCGCATAAACGGCGGCTGAATTATCGGAATAAGCGCCATATACGAGTACGCCGCGATCGCTATTGCGCCGAGAAGCTGGGGCGCAAGAGTTTTGGTTACAAGGATAGCCGTGGGGCCGTCCGCGCCACCGATAATGCCGATAGATGCTGCTTCCATCGGGCTGAATCCGATAAGAAGCGCACCGAAGAATGCAACGAATACACCAAGCTGTGCGCCCGCACCCATAAGAAGGCTCTTCGGGTTTGCAATAAGCGAGGTAAAGTCGGTCATTGCACCAACGCCCATAAATATGAGCGACGGATAAACGCCAAGCTTAACGCCAAGATAGAGGATATCAATAAGGCCGCCGCTGTTAGCTACCGTTTTGAGTATCATCGACATAGTGGCGTGTTCGCCCTCAGCAATAAGTCCGAGATTCACGTAATAATCATCGAAGAAAAACTCGGTATGTATAAGGTTGGCGCCCGGAAGGTTTGCAAGAAGCATACCGAACGCTATCGGTAAGAGAAGAAGCGGTTCAAACTTCTTCGCTATCGCAAGATATATGAGCACGAACGCGATGCACCACATAACAACGGTCTTCCACCAATCGCCCGTCTCAAAGAGTCTTACGACACCGGTCGTGTCAATAAAATTCTGAATTGTTTCTAACATATCCGTACCTCTTGATATTTGTCGAGGTATCAGTTAAGGGTAACGAGAACGTCGCCGGAATTTACGGAAGCGCCCTTCTGTACGTTTACGGAAGCAACGGTACCGTCCGCAGGAGCAGGAATATCGTTTTCCATCTTCATAGCCTCGAGCACGCAAAGCACGTCGCCCTTCTTAACCGACTGACCGACGGTTACGTTCACCTTAAGAATATTTCCGGGCATAGGCGCGCTGACCGTTACTGCGCCTGCAGAACCTGCAGGTGCCGTAGGCTTTGCTGCCGGTGCGGGAGCTGCTGCCGGAGTTGCCGGAGCAGAAACGGGTGCTGCGGGTGCAGGAGCCGCTACGGATGCAGATACGCCTGCTGCAAGCTCCTCTACTTCTACCTCATATACGTTACCGTTTACGGTTACACTGAATCTTCTCATTATCGTTATCTCCTTTATAATTATTTTTTCGCCGTACGTCTGAACGATACGACTCTGAAGGATGTTTCGGGTGCGTCCATTACTACTGCAATGGCAGCGGTTATTGCCGCGATAAGTTCTGCGTCGTCATCCGCCCTCGGCGCGACGGGCGCCGGAGCAGGTACAGCCACAGCAGGTGCAGGTACAGCTTTGGAGGAGTCCTTCTTGCCACCCTTATAAAAGACGAGTCTGAACACAGAAAGAACCGCCCAAAGAATGATAAGCACTGCGAAAATAACGCACATACCAAGAAGTGCCGTCTTAAGTCCGTACGGAAGCGCCTCTGCAAAGTCCATAGCCTTTGTGGGGTCAAACGTGTCCGCAAGGAAAACAGGATTAGTTATCATAGTAAGCCTCCCAAATTAAAGCGGAAGGTTGTTGTGGCGCTTCTTCGCGCACAGCTCATTCTTCGCACCAAGCATTTCAAATGCCGCCGCGGTGCGTACGCGAAGCTCGTCGAGATTTATAATATCGTCGATCTCGCCTGCCTTTGCAGCAACCACGGGAGAAGCCATTACGCTATCCCACTCGTTTTCGATCTCTGCACGCTTGCTGTTATCAGTAACCTTTTCGTTCCACGCGAATGCAACTGCACTCTTTGTAGGCATTGCGCTTATCTTTGCGCTCTCGCAAGCAAACGCAATATCCGCGCCGATAGCCTTCGAGCCCATAAGCGTGTATGCCGCGCCGTACGCCTTGCCGAGCACGACGGTAACCTTTGCCATCTCGCTCGAAGCGTATGCAGAAGCGAGCTTTGCGAGAGCCGCCGCATACTGTGCCTTTTCGGCCTCAACGCGCGTGTCGTAGCCCTCGGTATCAACAAGCGTCAGTACGGGAACCTTGAAGCAGTCGCAGAAGGAAATAAATCTTGCCGCCTTGCGAGCCGAGCAAGCGGTAAGCTTGCCGCCGTTGTGTATAGGCTGATTTGCAACCACTCCGACTACCATACCGTTGAGAGTAATAAATCCGGTCAGCATCGCCTTTGCCCAATCTGCGCCAAGGGTAAGGAATTCTCCGTTATCCGAAATCGCCGAGATAACGTCTGCCATATTGTAGCCCTGCACGCCGACGATTGCACTAACGTCGGGAGTAAGGCGGTTTATCTCATCCGTAACAGCCGCGTAAGCCGTGCCGTCGGTATTGTTCTGTGGAATATAGGAAAGAAGCTTTCTTGTGTAGAGAAGCGCATCGTTTACGCTGTCGCAAACAGCACTCACCTCGCCCTTCTTTGCGGCAACTTCAATCGTACCGAAATCCGCGCTCTTATCAAGCTCGTTCATAATGAACGGAGGATTTACGTAAAGAGCCGCCTCTTTTGCGCCTACCGCAAAATCAAACATGGAAGCAACGGTGTTCATCGCGCCTCCGCAATTACCTGCAATAACGGCGATCTGAGGAATAACGCCCGATGCATCGGACACTTTCTTCATTATTTTACCGTAACCGGCGAGCGCCTCAACGCCCTCCATGACGTATGCTCCGGCGCTATCGAAAATACCGATAACGGGTGCACCGTTCTTGATAGCGAGATCATAAAGATCGCAGATTTTCTTTGCATGCATAGCTCCGAGCGCGCCCTTCATTCTGGACGGGTCCTGAACGAACGCGAACACGAGTCTGCCGTCGATCGCGCCATAGCCTGTAACAACGCCCTCAAGCTCGCACTTGCCTTCGCCGAACTCTGCGGCGAGTCTGTGCGCGTACGCTCCGATCTCTGCGAAGGTACCAAGGTCAAAAAGCTGTGCAATACGCTCCTTGGCGGTGGACTCCTCGTTTTGTGAGAGGTTACACAGCTCGGCAGCAGCGCTTACGCTTGCGATACCGTTTTGCGTTTTGTTCTCCATATATTTACCTCCAAATTGAATTTATTTTTAATCGCGAGGGCATGGATGTTATTATGTAAAAAAGGTCACATTTTTTACATGAATACCATTCTACCCCATTATAATACTATTATAAATCAAAATTAAGGAAATTGCAATACCTATTTTGATATTTTTTATATTTCTCAATCAAAGCCTTGCGCGCTCAAATATTTACAATATGCGCTTTAATTTGAGCACACCGTATGTTAAAATGGAAAGGTAATAATTTTGACGAGGTTTTACTTATGATCATAGATTTTCACACGCACGCATTCCCCGACGCAGTAGCCGCGAAGGCGATCCCGAAGCTCGCAGGCATCGGCGGCATCGAACCGCACGGCAACGGCACGGCGGGAAACTTGCTTTCACGTATGGACGAGTGGAGCGTCGACGGCGCGGTAATACTCAATATCGCCACAAACCCCAAGCAGCAAACCAACGTCAACAATTTCGCAATAGAGATAAACCGAAAGGACGGCAGATTGTGGGCGCTCGGCTCGCTCAATCCGTACAGCGAAAATATTCGCGAAGAAGCACGCCGTCTTCGCGGCGCAGGTATTCGCGGTATCAAGATACACCCCGACTATATGGGTGTTGTCGTTGACGACGAGAAGTTCGACGCGGTTTACGAAGCGTGCATCGAGAATAACCTTTTCGTAATCACGCACTCGGGCTGGGATTTTTATTCTCCCGATTTTGTACACTGCTCGCCCGAGCGTATACTTAACGTGCTCAATAAATACACCGAGCTTAAATTTGTCGCGGCACATCTTGGCGCATGCAAAGCTTGGGACAAGGTCGAGCGACTGCTTGTTGGCAAAAATCTGTGGTTTGAAACCTCGCTCGCGCCACTGTATGAGCTTGACAAAACGCAAATGGCACGTATGCTGCAAAATCACGACCCCAACAAGATACTTTTCGGAAGCGATTTCCCGTGGTGTTCTATGAAGGCGGCGTACGACTACGTAAGCTCACTTGAGCTGTCGGACGAGGCAAAGAATAAGATATTCAGCGAAAACGCGCTGAAGCTGCTCGGCGAAAAATAGAAAAATCCGCACCGACCGGTGCGGATTTTATTTTATAACGAATATAGTATCATACCGAGCGCAGCCGAGATGAGTATCATCAAAATCGGCGAGGGCTTTTTCTTTTTTAGCTTCTTCACGGTTTCGGATATCGCCACGATTATAGCGAATATGATAAGTCCCTTATAGTCAAGCGCGAACTTGTCGCCAAGGACGGAGATACTGCAGATAGTACCAAGGAACATCGTAAGCGCCGTGCCGACAATAAGTCCGACAACAGCGGGGCGTACGCCGCCAAGGAATGCCTGAACGCCCTTATATTTTATAAAGTTGCGAATGACCGTCGATATAAGCAGCATTATAATAAACGCCGGAAGAACAACGCCGAGAGTTGCAAGCGCCGAGCCGAGCACGCCGCCCTGTGTCGAGCCGACGAAGGTCGCCATATTGACAGCAATAGGTCCGGGCGTAGACTCCGATACGGCTATCATATTGATAAATTCTTCCTCGGTAAGCCACCCATTGGTAATAACCGTTTCGCGCACGAGCGAGATCATACCGTATCCACCGCCAAACGAAACCGCGCCTATCTTGAAAAAGTTTAAGAAAAGCTCAAGATAAATATTCATTTGCTCTCCCCCTTTCTGCCGCGAAGCAGACTAAAGAGGTAGATGCAAACTCCGAGCGCGCCGAAGATGAGAATATAGAATATAGTCGAGAATTTAATAGAGATAAGCGAGAATGCTATCATACACGCAATAACGATCGCAACGGTTGCGATATTGAGCGCGTTTTTCTGTATGCCCTTGAGCATTTTTATTCCGGCGGAGAGGATGAGGTAAATAACGCATGCCTGAATACCCTTAAACGCATATTCAACGATAGTAAGCGAGAGGAACGCGTCAAAGAAAAGCGAAATTATATAAATTATGCCAAACGACGGGATACAAACGCCGACAGTCGCCGCAAGAGCACCGAAGAAGCCTGCCGTTTTACAGCCTATATAGGTTGCGGAGTTAATGGCGATCGGTCCCGGAGTCGACTCAGCTATTGCGAGCATATCGAGAAATTCTTCTTTCGTGAGCCAATTTTTCTTGGAAACGAATTCGTTCTCAAGCAGCGCGATCATAGCGTATCCGCCGCCGAACGTAAACAGTCCTATCTTCATCATCGTGAAGAGCAGGTTAAATACGAGCTTTGATTTTTTCATTGATTTTCCTCTTTTGTAAGCGTGATGTATAAAGTATACCACAATACGGGCGTTTTTTCAAGGGCATTTTTAAATTTGACGCACAAGCACAAAAGCACTTGCAAGCAAGTGCTTTTGCTTTTATCATATTCTGCTCTCGAGATATCCGCAAACGTCTGCGACCGTTTCAAAGCGCACGAATTCCGCAAACTTAAAGCCGAACGCATCCTCGATCTCCATCGCGAGCATCATCATCGCAAGCGAGTCAAAGCCGAGATCCTCAACAAGTCGCGTTTCTTCGGTAACCGCTTCCATATCAATATCGGGAAGCACTCTTCCGAGAATTTCTTTTAACTTTTCAAGCATATTTACTCTCCTATTTCTTTAATGTACGAACGGCGGCGCTTGTGCTGACGTGCATCAAAATATTTCCACTGCGCCTGAACCGCCGTGTTTGTTTCGAGGTTTAGGTTGGTTTCGCATGCCTTAACCTTACCTTCTTCCAGAATATCGAGAAGACCGTTGACTATAACCGCGTTGATGCCCGCGTTCTGATATTCAGGTCGCACCGCAACAAGTCCGAGGTCAATGACCTTTGGATCTCTAACAGCGCCGAGTATTTTCAAAAGCGTCAAGGGCGTAAGTCTGCCGCCGCTTTTTTTCACGGCGTCGCTGATGTTCGGAAAACAAAGACCAAACGCAACCACTCGCTCGCTTTCATCGCATATAAACACAGCATATTCCTTGTTCACGATCATCATAAACTGCTTGACAAGCTCGTCCTGCGCCTCTTTGGGTATCGGCACGGTACCGTAAAGCTCACGGTAGCAAACGTCAAGACAATCAAAAAATCCGTCACGGTATTTATCAATATATTTACGCTTTGGCAAGCTCGTGTCCGCAACGTGAAGCTTGTTAAGCTCAAGCGTACGCTTTGCCACACGCGCAAGCATTTCGTTGCGTTTTTCGGGCATTTTCAGCTCATATTCAACCCAATCAACATCCTTTTTAAGACCTGCGTTTTCAACAAGCCGTCCGTAATATTCGAAATTATACTGCTCCTCGAATGTGGAGTTTTCCTCATAGCCCTCAACGAGGAGTCCCTCTCGGTCAAGATCGCTGTAGCCGAGCGGTCCGCAAAGCTGTGTCATTCCGCGTTCCTTGCCCCACGCCTCAACCGCCGCAAAAAGTGCGTCCGACACCTCTGTGTCGTCGATACTGTCAAAGCGCGTGAAACGCACCTGCGCCGTGTTATGTATCTCGTTGTACTGCTTTTGTATAAGGCCTTGAATTCTGCCGACCGTTTTACCGTCTCTCGAGGCAATATAGAATACCGCTTGAACATTTTCGTTATTTCCGCCCGACGCTATAAGCTTCTTCTCGTCGGAATAAAGCGGCGGAACGAAATACGGACAGCTTTTATACATTCGAAGCGGAAGCTCGATAAACTCCTTGACGTCGCGAGGTGTCTTAACCTCTCTTATCTCGACCATTTTATCCCTCCAGGCTCTCGTCCTCGCGGCGGATAAACGCAAGTCCGTATCCCGCGAGCCACGGGCCGTTGTGACAGCCGCTGACGGGCGACATAATAACAGCTTCGTGGTTTGTCTGTATACCGTATTTCGGCTCGATCTGCTTTAACACCTCAAGCACCGACGGACCGGTATAGATATGCCAGAGCAAATAATCCTCGGGCGAGCGATCTCCGATCCTCTCCTTTAGTATCTCGCAGGTTCTTGCAAGCGCCTTCTTCTGCGTGCGTACACTTTCAAGCGGTACGATCTCGCCCTCGGGAGAAAAATTGATAACAGGGCAAATATTAAGCATCTGCCCCAAAAAGGCCTTGCCGCCCTTAAGTCTGCCGTTGTAGATAAGATAATCCAGCTTTCCGTCGATACCGATAAAGAGCTGGCGCTTCATCATCCACTCGATTTCCTTCATAATACCGTCGCTCGACATACCGCGTGCCGCAAATTCCGCCGCCTTTATCGCAAGCAGTCCCTCGCCAAAGCAAGTGAGCTTCGTGTCTATGACTTTTATATTAAGACGCCCCTCGTACTCCTTCGCGATAAGGCAGATCTTGTTGTACGTGCCGCCAAGCGCAGATGAGAGCGTAAACACCATAGCCTCGTCACAGCCCTCACAGATCGCGTTATCAAACGCGGCGCGTATCTCCTCGGTATCGGGCATTCCGGTCGAGGGGAGATTGCTTTTGGGGTCCTCAACAGTTTCAAGCTTATTATAAAACTCCACCGGATCAAGGTCAAGCCCCTCTCTGTATTCCTTACCCTCAAAGAAAACGTGTATGCGGAGAATATCTATTCCGAGATTTCTGTATCTATCGGGCGCGTACTCAATACAGCCCGTGGACGTGCAAATTATTTTGATCTTTGACATAGCCACATCTCCTTTAAATCCTGTTCCTGCTTTGGTCGAAAACCGCTTTGTTCTGTGCCATATTAAGAAGCATTTGGGCAGTGTTGACTATCGCCTCGCCGCCTGCATTTCCGCGTATCTTGATAACGGGCTTCTTGGCGCCGAGTATGTTTCCGCCGCCGAGCGAGCCGATATCGTAGATACCCATAAGATGCGCTGCAAGCTTCTTTATCTCGTCACTGCCCGTTTTGTGCGCGTATTTCATAATATCCGTTATGATGCGCGTCGCCGTACCCTCGGTCACCTTGAGCACCTGATTGCCCGCAAATCCGTCGCAAACAAGCACGTCGCAAACGCCCGAAAGTGCCACGTTACCCTCAACGTTGCCGATGAAGTTAAGCTCTGTGTCCTCGGCTAAAATACCGTGCGTTTCCTTGACGAGCTTGTTGCCCTTGGTGGGTTCGGCACCGTTTGATAAAAGGCCGATCTTGGGACTTTCGATACCGTACATATCCTTCATAAAGGCCGAGCCAAGCCTTGCAAAATGGTGAAGCATAGCCGGCGTGCAGTCGATCGTCGCACCCGTATCAACAAGGCAGGTAAACGCACCGTTCTGCGCAGGTAATACCGCCGCAAGCACAGGACGTACACGCTCCGTGCCCGAAAGATATCGCATAGCACCTGCAAGCAAAACACCCGTGTTGCCTGCGGTAATAAGCCCGAATAGGTCATCTCTCTCTGAGGCGGCAACGAGTGCCTTTATCATAGATGACTCCGTTTTTTTGAAAAGCACCTCCGCGGGGTTGTCAAAATTCGTTATCTCGTCGGGCGCGTCGAGTATTTCGACACGCTCCATCGGCATACCAAGCTCGGCGCATCTTGAGGAAATCTCGTCCGTATTTCCTACAAGCAAAACCCAAAGCTCTTCAAACTTATTGAGCGCCTTTGCCGCACCGTCGATAATAGCCTTCGCGCCGTTGTCGCCGCCCTTGGTATCAATCGCAATCTTAATCATCCAGATCTCCTCCTTACTCAACGGCTACAAGATAGTCGTAAACGTCCTGTCCGCCCTCGTAGACCACTATCTCACATTCGTCGTATGTTTCCTTTAATTCTTCGGTAAGCTCCGCGCGTTTTTCCGCCGACACGCTCTTTCCGACGAAAAGCGTTATTATCTCGGCAAGGTCGGTGTCAGCCGCCTCGAGCATTTTGAGTACCGCGCCCTCGGCATCGTCTGCCACCGCAACGATAGCGCCGCCGCTTATTGCCATATAATCGCCGCACTTTACCGTCACACCGTCAATGCTCGCGTCACGTATAGCCATCGTGATCTCCGCGTCCGTTACGTCGTGTGCGGCACGGCTTGCACTGCTTACAAGCGCATCTATATCCGTGATGCCGGGTGTTATAACGGACAGCGCCGCATAGCCCTGTGCAAGGCTCTTTGTTTCCACGACTCGGATATTCGCGTCGGTGTAAAGCTCCGCCGCGCCTTTAGCGGCGAGGATCACGTTCCTATTATTCGGCAGGACGATGATGTTCTCGGCGTCACACTTTTTGAACGCTTCAACGAAATCCTCAATAGAAGGGTTTGCGCTCTGACCGCCGGCGACGGTCTGATCGACACCCATCTGTGAAAACAATGCGGATATTCCTTCACCTGAAGCCACCGCCACAACAGAAAATTTCTTTTTGCTTTTCGGCTTTTGCGCCTCCGCACCCGAGTGCCCGAGGCTCATATTTTCAATCTTTACAGTCAAAAACTCACCAAACGCCTGAAGGCTCGCCAAGACCGCGCCGGGGGTGAACGTGTGAACGTGCACCTTCACGATGTCGTCCTGCTTGTATGCAACGACGCTCTCACCGCCAAGCTCGTCAAGCGCCGACAAAGCCTCGTTAATATCAAAGCTGTCAGGATCGACCTTCGAGGTCGTCAGACGTATGAGCACCTCCGTGCAATAGCCAAACTCAAGCACGCTGTCACGCGTGAACGCATCAATGTTGACTGCGGATTTTTCACGCTGTGCAGACGGTGTATATTCGACTGCCTCTCCGCCGAGTGCCTTATACATACCCTCGGCTATATACAGGTATCCTGCCGCGCCCGAGTCCACAACGTCCGCCTCTGCAAGAACGTGTAGGAGATCCTTCGTTGCCTCAAGCGACTTTCTCGCCTGCTCGATATGGAGCTTAAAAAAGTCCTCTACCGTCGAATTTTCGGTAAGATTCGCCCCGGCGTACTCGGTGCTTTCGCGGAACACGGTCAAAATAGTTCCCTCGGTGGGGTTTTGAACCGCTGCGTAGGACTTTGCAATTCCGTTTCTGTAAGCGTCCGCAAGCTGTGCGGCGTTCACGCGCTCGTACTGTGCAAGCCCGTCGTTGATGCCTGCGAATATCTGCGAGAGTATAACGCCCGAATTGCCGCGTGCGGAAAGTAAAATCCCGCGTGCAAAAGCGCTCGATGCTTCACCGATACCGTCGGCACAATCTGCGCCCGAGACGGCAAGACCGCCTTCTATCGTCATAAGCATATTAGTACCTGTATCGCCGTCCGCCACGGGAAACACGTTAAGCGCGTTAAGCTCCTCTTTGTGTGCAGCGAGCATAGCCGCTCCGCCGAGAAGCATACGCGTATAACACCTGCCGTCGATCATTTGAGTGTTCATACAGACCTCCTGCGTTGCTATAATAAAATCGGTTCGATCCAATGTGCAAATATTTCTATATTATTCGACAAAATTATACAATAGAAAAATAAACTGAAACGAAACAAAAAACTGACGGTCGTACGACTGTCAGCACAAGCTCCCCTTTTTAGTTATAGATCTCTACCGTCATCTCACGAAGCGCATTTCGCGGATTGCGCTTTATAAAATTTGTAACGGTTGCCTTACCGGTAAGTCGCAGTTCTAAAGTTCCCATTCGGGCCATTGCTTAAAATCCACCGCAAAACAAAAAGGGATAGTCTTTGACCAGCCCTTTTTCTTGGCACACTATTACAAAATCGATCCGCACCACAAGTTTTTTCGAAATCGATCCATGTTTTGAGGTAAGCGGATAGACTTATCCCTTGGCGGTGATTGGAGCTAAAAGTTTCCGCGGTCTACCGGACTTTTAACGCCATGTTTGTAAACGGATCTATGTAAAGGATTTTGAAATCAATCCTCTTCAAATTCGATAATGTTTTTTAGACGTTTGGGCAATTTTTCAATATTGGTTAAGTCAAAATCGCCGTATGGTGTTCTCAATGTACGAGAGCCTTCTTTGTAGATAAAAAATGCGATGCGACAAGGATTCACCTCTTTTTCGGGCTCATCGTATGTTTCACATATTTTTTCAGTTCCATCTGCATTCAAATATTGCTCCATATAAGGACATTGCCAATCACTTTCATCGAGCTCTTCATCCGGCACAACAATCGAATCCCAATCGATTTCCGCACTTGATATATTTAATGCCATCTCTACAAGCAACCATTCTTTGTTGAATTTATAGCAACCAAAATATGTAACCATTTCTGTTACCTCCTTTTATTTTTCCCATTATACCACAAAATTGCGGGTAGGGCAAGGGGGAATTCTTTAGTGATGTTGCGGCGTTGTCGCAGTGATGTTATGGCTTCGCCATAGTGATGTATTGCGCCTTGAGTGCAAACGAGGTCTATGTACTTCGAAACACAATCACATCAAGTATCCATTTCAAAATAGTATAAAATATTAGAATCTAAATCGTAAACAGCAATAGAAAAATTAACGGAATATCTGTCTAGCAGATCGGAATCATCACTGCTGTTTTTGGATTCGCTGTGACGATCTACGAATTTGTATACACCATTTTTAATTGTTGGCCAATGTGCCTCTTCGGCAAAATTATATTCGTAATTTATGCCGTCCTTTTCGCCACCATACATAACAATATGCAAATTTTCAGAAAGAGGCAAGGTAGTCCAATTTTCTACGATACTTCTTGCTTTATCTGCGTTTTGTGAGCAATCTAAAATAAGATAGTATGAACCATCTCCGTGAAATCCGCCATGTGTATCTTTTTCCTCTAAAATGGTAAAATCGGACGCTTCAAATTCAAAATGCTTGCTTAATATGTTTTCCACAGGTCCACATGCTGAAAGAGTAATACAAAGAAGTATTGCACAATAAATGATGATACGCTTCATTTTGCACTCTCCTTTGCCGTGTTGATCGAGGCGATCAACATTCTGCGGATCGTTCCACACTGATTGTATAACTCTTTTGCAATCTCTCGATCCATCAATTCGGATTTTACAAACAATTCAAGCCAATATTCCGTTTCGTAGCACTCCTTTAGCGCAATTTGAAACTTGGCAACGAAGTCGGCTTTGCTGTGAGCATAATTCGCTTCGTGAATGTTGGCACCGATGGAGGTTGACGAACGCTCCAACTGATTGACGAGAGAGTAGTGACCTTTTATGCCGTCGCACATCTTGATAACTTTAACCGCAAAGTCTGTTGATAAATCTCGAAGCTTGGAATCTGCCATAGTAACACCGCCTTTCTTCCGTTATTATATCATAAATCCGATATTTTGTCGAGTGAAATATTCGGCTTACGCCGAATGTGAAATAATTTCCTTGCGGAAATTGTGAAATATCTCCCGCCGCCTACGGCTTTGGTCGATGTGAAATGAAATTTGCCCACATTCGCGCCAGCGAATATTTCACATTTGCGGAGCAAATATTTCACAGCGAAGCTATTTCACTTGCCCGAAGGGCAAATTTCACTGAAAAAAGCCATTCGCAAAAGCGAATGGCTTTTTTTCTTGGCAGGGGCGCAAGGACTCGAACCCTGGACACCCAGTTTTGGAGACTGGTGTTCTACCGACTGAACTACACCCCTAAACAACAGATATATAATATCACATTTTCCGTCGTATGTCAAGTCTTTTTCAAAAAAATCCGCAAAAAGCCAAAAGGCGAGCCAAAACGGCTCGCCTTTCTTATATTTACTTAATCTCTGTCAAACGAGAACTTGAGCGTCTGACGTCTAACCTCACCGGGCTTTATGAAGGAAAGGATACCGTCGCGGCGTGCAAGGTTACGCGCGTAAGGACGCGAAATACCCGGCTCGATACCGAGAACGTACTCACACTCACCCATAACCTTCCACTCGCAGAAATAGGGCAGCTCTGCCGTGTCGTAGGACATAGTCAGCTTCTTGCCGAGCTTCTTATTGTGAGCGGTAATGTCAACGTTACCCTTGAGAGTGTGGTAATAGCACATTTCCTTGTAGCCAAACTGCGGCTCTTCCATAGTCTGATACTTGTCAAGACCGGATGCAGCATGCTCGCCGGTAGGAATAACCTCAACCGAGGGAATGTTGATCTCGGTGTTCTCCGAAAGGAGCGGATAGCCAAGGTTGCAGTGATAAAGCATCGCAAGCGGTACTTCCTCACAGCCGATGTTCTTTATCGTATCGTTTATGTAAAGCTCATTCTTGCCGAGCGGTGCAACGTACTCACGCTCGAGGACAAGTCTGCGACCGAAAAGCTGGGTGTCGCGAATAGTCGCCTTGATGTGGATCTCCTCGTTTTCGACGTAGTAGTACGCGTGAGATGTGGGAATGTTGTGAATGGTACCGTGCTGTGGAACTTCTTCACCTTCATCTACGCAAGAACCGCCTGTACCTTCAAGACCACAGGTAGTAATAAAGCCTGCTGTGAATGAGCGAAGGAAGTTGTTGCCTTCTTTTTCGTAATACGCGGGAGCAACGTAACCGCAGGGCGAGAAATAACCGCAGTTTACACCGTCAAATGTGAGTCTTGAAATATCAGCCGCACGGTCAAGAGATACGGTAAACTCAAGGCCCGCACCGTTTCTTACCTGATAAAGGCGCATACCGTCGCCCTTACCGCCGACGAGTCTTACCTCCTCAACACCGTAAAACTGATTTTCGTGTCCAATGTATTTGTTATCCATAATAAGCCTCCAAAAAGTTTTTTTAGATTACCATTATTTTAGCATATCGCGAGCGATATGTCAATATATTTCCCCCGACACAAATAAAAAAGCCCCGAGAAAAATCTCGGGGTTGGTGGACCATCTAGGACTCGAACCTAGGACCGACCGGTTATGAGCCGGTAGCTCTAACCAACTGAGCTAATGGTCCGTTTGACTAACAGTAGTATTATAGCATACGTGCACACTTTTGTCAAGGGTGTATCTGAAAAATCTTCAAATTTTATTTTCGACCAAATTCGCACATTAAAAAGCAAAAAGCACGCTTTCGCGTGCTTTTTGTATGGCGGAGAAGCAGAGATTCGAACTCTGGAGACCCGTTAAGGCCTACACGATTTCCAATCGTGCGCCCTCGACCAACTAGGCGACTTCTCCGTGTGGTACCCAAGTATTATATCACACAATTTCGTGTTTGTCAATACAATTTTAAAATATTTTTGCGCGCAAACGAAAAAGCCGCCTGCGGACTATGTGCAGACGGCTCGGTTTTACGATAATTTCTGAAGGCGAATATCCTTGCCTGCGAACTTCATGACCATAAAATCGCCAAAGAGTCGGCTGGTAATGCGGTCTGTATATCGCTCACGAATTTCGTTTTGCGCAAGATTCGTGCTTATTATCATCGACTTTGAATGGTTGATGCGCGTATTGATGATGTTGTAAAGGCAGGAAACTGTAAACTGATTCGCCATTTCCGTGCCGAGGTCATCGATTATAAGCATATCGCACTCAAAGTACTTGTCCGTACGCGAGTCAGAATTGTCGCCGTAACCGCGTCCAAAGCGCTCATGCTCAAAATCCGAAATAATATTCTGCGCGCTGTCGTAAACAACGTCAAAGCCGCGCTCAATAAGCACCTTTGCAATAGCCGTGGAAAGATGGGTCTTACCAAGTCCCGTTGTACCGCAGAAAAACAGACTTTCGCCGTTTTCTGTCGAGAAACGCTCGGCATACGCCTTGCAGGTGTCGAAGATCATCTGCATATTGGCAAGCTCATTTGGCGTACGCTTATAATAGTCGAGGCTGAAGGACTCAAAGCTCTGCGTGCGGATAAGTCCGCCTATACCCGAGCTTTCGTATCCCGCAAGCACAAGCTCACGGCGCATACACTCGCACATTTTAGTGCCGACAAATCCCGTATCACTGCACTTTTCGCACTCATACTTGACCGACGTGTAATCCGCCGGATAGCCTATCGACTCAAGATACGCACCTCTCGCCTCAAGAAGCGCCTTGTTACCTTCCTTGATAGCCTCGATGCGCGCTTCAAGCCCTTCCTTGCCCTTTGATGCTTCCTTCAGAATACTGAGTCCCGTTTCGGCAAGCACACGGTCTATCTTCTCAAGCTCGGGATACTGCATATGAAGCTCCCTAGTACGAGCCTCGGCACCGTTCTTTGCGCGCAGGTTTTTATCAGCGTACTGCTGACGTATGCGTATGTAATTATTCTTATTGTACGACACCGTTTATACCCCCTCAGACGCTTATTTTTTACCCTCAAGGTATCTGCGGCTACGCTCAAGCGCCGCCTCGAAATACTCGTCGGTCTCAAAGCCCGAGCCGCCCTTTGCACTAGCCTCGGCTTTGTTTTTCTTGTACGCCTCAAGCGACTCGTTTACAGCCGCAAGCGTGCAAAGTCCTTCATTTTTCCAATTTTCAAGTATCTTGTTCATATACGGCAGCTTAACGTCACCGCATTTATCAACGGTTATCTCGTATGCCTTTTCTATCACGTCATACGGCATCGAAAGCTCCTCCACCCACGCGGTAAAGCATTTCTTTTCCTTTGAGGTAAGTGTGCGCGAAGCCGCACCGATAAGCGTACGAAGCTTTGAAATATCCTCGTCGAGCTTTTCTTTGCGCTTTATGTAGCGATTCAGCTCCTCGGTGGTTGTAACACCCTCATCCGCCATACTGATGGCGACCTTCTCGACGTATCGCGCGGTGGTTTTGTCCATCGATGCACAGTAGGAGTACAGCGTTTCGATATATCCAGTATCGTTAAGCCCAAGGTAATCGTAAATACCCACTATCGTCTGCGCATCGGCAGGTGTAAACACCTTGCCCGATATCTGCTGACACGCATCAATTATCGCGGCGAGGTCGGAGTGCGCCTCCATAACGTCCGCTGTTTGTCCTTCGGTATACGTCGGAAGCGTGGCACTGGCGAGCGCCTTTTTCTTCGTTGCATCTGCATCCTTCTCGCCCGTACCCTCAGAAGCAGCGATAACGCCGGCCTTCTCCCAGAAGGCAAGTGCCTTTGCCAACGCACTTTTCGTACAGTCAAGCTTTTTGCAGATATACTCGCACGCCACATCATAATCGTTGCGAAGCGCATCGTCGGACGCCATTAAAAGCAGCACCTTAAGCTGAAATCCGTCCGCAGACGGAAGGGTTTCAAGCACCGTTTCGCGAGGAAGCGCGAAAACACCGTCACCGTATTCAATTTTCAGTCTTTTCGCACTCATTTTAATACCTCAAAAATTTATTTTGTAAGCTGATAGCAAAGTGTCATAAGCGAGTCGCCCATATGTACGTTTTGAACCACAACACCGCGGCTTTCAAGATCAAGCTCGGTGCTGGCAAAGTTCCAAAGGCCCTTTATGCCGAGATCAGCGAGCTTTTCTGCCGTTTCGCGTACCGCATTTTTAGTAAGCGTCAGCACAGCGATATTGACTGTGTTTTCCGCAACGTAAGCCTCAAGCTCGTCGGTGGATTTCACAACGTAACCTGAAATATTCTTTCCGATAACCGCAGGATTATTGTCAAACAGCGCCGTCAGGCGAACGCCTCTGCGCTCGAATATCGGGCTTGCCGCAAGCGCGCTTCCGAGATTACCCGCGCCGATTATAATAGCGGTAAAATTCTCGTTAACGCCAAGAATCTCGCCGATTTTGCTGTAAAGATACTTCACGTTATAGCCGTATCCCTGCTGACCGAATCCGCCGAAGCAGTTAAGGTCCTGACGTATCTGCGACGCGGTCACGTGCATCAGTTTCGAGAGCTCACCCGACGAAATTCTGAGAATATCGTTCTGCAAAAGCTCACGAAGGTATCGGTGATATCTTGGCAGTCTTTTTATAACCGCGGGAGAAACGCGGCTTCTCTCCACGTCGTCCTCGCCGTATCCCTTGTCACGGTTTATGATAGACATTATCGAAATCCTTTCAAAAAGTCTTATTTAAGGCTCTTTACGGTATCCATTACGTATGCTGCAAATTCGTCGCAGGTTGCGCCGGTATCGCGACCGGTAACAACGTACTTCTTATCCTCGAACATACAGTAATCGAGTGCCTTTTCAAGCTTATCAGCCTCATCCTGTCTTCCGATGTGCGACAGAAGCATTACAGCCGCGCGGAGCATCGAGCAGGGGTCTGCGTACTTTCCGCGGCCTTCCTTGATCATACGGGGAGCCGAGCCGTGAATAGCCTCAAACATCGCGTACTTCTTACCGATGTTAGCAGAGCCTGCAGTACCAACGCCGCCCTGGAACTCTGCAGCCTCGTCAGTGATAATATCGCCGTAGAGGTTCGGAAGCACGAACACCTTAAAGTCGGTGCGGCGCTTCTCGTCAACGAGCTTCGCGGTCATAATATCAATGAACCACTCGTCAGTCGTGATATCGGGATATTCCTTTGCCATCTCTTCGCAGATACGGAGGAATTTACCGTCGGTGGTCTTGATGATGTTAGCCTTGGTAACAATGGATACGCGATCCTTCTTGTTTTTCTTTGCGTACTCAAATGCAAGACGAGCGATGCGGTTAGTACCCTCGGTGGTGGTTACACAGAAATCAACTGCAAGGTCATCGGTTACGTTAACGCCCTGCGAGCCTACTGCGTAGCTACCCTCGGTGTTCTCGCGGAAGAAGGTCCAGTCGATGCCCTTATCAGGAACCTTAACGGGACGAACGTTTGCGAAAAGGTCGAGATTCTTACGCATAGCAACGTTTGCGGACTCGATGTTCGGCCAGGGATCGCCTGCTCTGGGAGTAGTAGTCGGGCCCTTAAGTATAACGTCGCACTTGTAGAGCTCTTCCATAACGTCATCGGGAATAGCCTTCATGCAAGCCGCGCGGTTTTCGATGGTAAGACCGTCGATAACCTTGAATACTACCTTGCCTGCCTTAACCTCGTCAGCAAGTAAGAACTCAAGCACGTCCTGCGCTGCCTTGGTGATTATCGGACCGATACCGTCACCGCCGCAGATACCGATGGTAAGCACGGGAAGCTTTTCATAGTCGACGAAATCCTTCGCCGCGTTTATCTTTTCAACGCGCTCAAGTTGGGAGCGAAGCACTGCCTCAAACTTGTCAAGCGCTGCTTTGATGTTTGCATCGTAATTGTTCATTTTACCGTTCTCCAATAAATAAAATAGATTTTATGATCAAGTGTTTTGCACACAATCAACAGAGTTTTCCACAGTTATAAAAACTGCGTTTTTGTCGTTTTTTCTCGCAATATCGCGCTTTTGCTTCGATTTTCGCGAGAGGCGATAAGTTTTCCTCGGAGTTTTCCACACCTTCGGAATAACCTTGCCGATTATTTTCCGGTAGCCTTCGCGTTAAGTGATGTGTCTGCGCGAACACCGTTCAGATACTCGAAGTATCCCTGAGACGCTATCATCGCCGCGTTGTCACCGCACAGTGAGCGCGGGGGCATATATATCTTCGCCTTACGCTTCTTTGCAAGTGTTTCAAGAGCCGTGCGCAGATGCGAATTCGCCGCAACGCCGCCCGCGATTACGATATCGTTCATTCCCGTAGCGTCGCAAGCCATCGCAAGCTTTTTGGTAACGGAGGCCGTAACCGCCTTGGTAAACGATGCGGCAACGTCCTCGCGAACGATCGCCTCGCCCTTTTGCTCGGAGTTGTGAAGATAGTTTATAACCGCAGTCTTAAGCCCGCTGAATGAGAAGTCAAGATTATCTCCAACTACCGCCGCAGACGGGAACTTTATCGCATCGGGGTTACCAATAGATGCAAGCCTGTCCATCTCGGCGCCGCCGGGATACGGAAGCCCCATAACACGTCCAACCTTGTCAAAAGCCTCGCCAATAGCGTCGTCGCGAGTGCGCCCCACGGTTTCGAACGTGGTGTAGTCGCTGACCTTAATAAGCGAAGTGTGTCCGCCCGATGCAACAAGCGCAAGGAAGGGCGGCTTTAAGCCTTCGTGCACGAAATAATTCGCCGCGACGTGACCTTTAATGTGATTTACGGGGATAAGCGGCTTGCCGTTCGCGAAAGCTAGTGCCTTTGCGAAATTAACGCCGACAAGCAGCGCGCCGATAAGTCCCGGATTTGACGTGACCGCAACGGCGTCGATATCCGCAAGCGTTACGCCTGCGACCTCAAGCGCCTCGTAGGTAATTCCCGATATCGCGTCAGAGTGAGCGCGGGATGCTATCTCGGGAACAACACCGCCGTAAAGCTTATGCGTTTCTATCTGCGATGCTATGATATTCGAGCGAATAATTCGCTTATCGCCGTCAAACTCACAGACGGCGGCGGACGTTTCATCGCAGGAGCTTTCAAGAGCAAGTATTAACATTTAAAATCGTCCTTTTAGTCTATAATCTCGCGGCTCATAAGCACCGCATCCTCTCTTGGATGAGAGTAGAAATTCTTTCGGATACCGTCAACACCGAAGCCGCACTTTTCGTAAAGCGCCCTCGCTGGCGCGTTTGACACACGCACGTCGAGCATAAGTTTGCAAACGCCGTCTACTGCGGCAAGCGCGTCCATAAGCCGCGTTGCAACGCCGCGACCGCGAGCGTCCTCGGTTACGGCAAGATTTGTGATCTCACCCTCGCCTGAAATAAGGTTCATTCCGACGTATCCGACAACAGAGCCGTCAATTTCTGCAACGAGCGCACACGAGCAGCCGTTGGCGAAAAAGTCCTCAAACGCCGCCGCACTCCACGGAAGCGAAAAGCATTCCGCCTCAAGCGCACAAAGCGAGGGAATATCGCCGTGCGTTGCCGCGCGTACGGTGATTTTTGTCTGCGACATCAATAGCCGAACTTGCCCGACAGGCTGTCGTCGTCGTCGATCCAGTTCTGTACGTCGACCACGTTGTACGTGTCCTTGCCGGTACGGATAATAACCGTAGAAATGCCCGCATTGATGATCATACGCTTGCACATCATACAAGAGCACGCATCGGTAACGAGCTCGCCCGTCTTTGCATCAACACCCGCCATATAGAGTGTCGCACCGAGCATCTGTTCACGTGACGCCGAGATTATCGCGTTAGCCTCGGAGTGTACCGAGCGGCACATCTCGTATCGCTCACCGCGCGGGATATTGAGCTTATCGCGCATACAGAATCCGAGATCGGTGCAGTTTTTGCGACCTCTCGGAGCGCCGTTGTAGCCCGTAGAAACGATAACGTCATTTTTCACGATAATAGCGCCGTACTTCTTGCGAAGGCAGGTGGCGCGAGATGCAACAGTTTCTGCTATATCAAGGTAATAGTTATGCTTTGATACGCGTTCCATACACAATACTCCTCAAATACTGTTATTAGAGAGTTTTCGCAAATTCAATAAGAAACTCTTTAAAGTCCTCGCCAACCTCGGGGTGGTTGATACCGGTCTTTACGTTTGCCATTAAAAATCCGAGCTTCGAGCCAAAGTCAAAGCGCTCGCCCTCAAAGTCAACGGCGGTCATACCCTCGCGGCGTGCAAGAGTTTTCATCGCGTCGGTGAGCTGAAGCTCATTGCCGGCACCGAGAGGTGTGTTCTCGAGAATTTCGAAAATATCGGGTGTGAGAAGCACGCGTCCGAGAATGGAAAGATTGGAGAATTCCTCGCCGGGCTTCGGCTTTTCGATCATATCGGTAACGTGGTAGGTGTTGTCACCGTTGCAGTCTGCCTTCAGAGAGCTGTATTTGCGAACGAGCTCCATCGGAACAGGCTTAACGCCGCAGGCAGCCTTGCCGTACTTTTCATATGCGTTTGCAAGCTGTGTGCAGACGGGGGTTTCGGAAACGATAACGTCGTCGCCATAGAGTATGTAGAAGGGCTCGTTACCGATAAAGTTCTTTGCCTTGAGAACTGCGTCACCAAGGCCTCTTGTTACCTTCTGGCGAAGGAAATATACGTTTGCACAAGTACAAACGCTACGAAGCTTTTCAACCTCGTCAAGCTTGCCTGCATCTGCAAATTTCTTTTAGTACTCAACGCTGTAGTCGAAGTAATTCTCAATCGCTTCCTTGCCGCGGCCTGTGATTATGAGTATGTCCTCTGCGCCTGCCGCTACCGCTTCCTCAACGAGAACGGATATTGCAGGACGGTCAACAAGGGGAAGCATCTCCTTCGGAACCGCCTTGGAGATAGGGAGCATACGTGTTCCAAGACCGGCTGCGGGAATTACCGCTTTTTTGATTTTTTGCATAGTTTTGTACCTCTTGTAAAATGCTGTATTTTTCTCTTCGAAAAATTTAGTCTTATACTATATTATATCGCGTTTTTGTTAATAAATCAAGTAGTTTTCATCTAAAAAGCACGCATCACACAAAAAAATCGCTTTTTTTCGCCAAAAGACAGCCCCTGTGCCAAAAACGTTAAAACGCCCTCCGAGTCACATCGGAAGGCGTTTCTTTTTAAGCTGTAAAATACCGTCAAATATTCGCTCCAGCCACGTGCAAAGGCCCGTGACAGGCAGGCACAGTAAAAACCACAGCGCACAGTAACGCGGACATATCTGCCCAAAAAGATTGAGCGGCAAACGCGAATAGTCCCACACCGCCCACCCGAGCAGCACGTTGACCAAAAATCCGACCGCAAGCTCAAAGAGCGTTATCACCTGCGCGCCCACAAGACAGCGCTTCCACCTCGGAGCGTCGCCGTAACGCCGCTCCGTCAGATAGATAAATGACAGACAGGTTCCACCTGTGAGCATCATAGTCCAATGAGTGCGCCCTCGCCACAAAAGCTCAACAAGAGCGTACCCCATCGCGCCTATCACAAACACGACCCCGTATTCAAATCCCTTTCGCATAAGTATATCTCCGTACCGTTATTTTCGGTACTATATTTCCCTCAAACGAAAGATTTTATACAGTCGGCTATTGCGTATTACATCTTTATGTGGTTAAACTCGCCGAGAGCACGCATCGCATTCGCCTCGCGTGAATTTGAGGTAAATATGATACTCTGCGCCCCCTGAAGGCTCGTTATCTTAAGCATATTCATAAGACGGCCGTCGTCCTGCCGCGAGAACGCTTCGTCGTAGATAACAGGCGGTGTCGTTTTGCGGTAAAGAAGGGATATGAGCGCCATTCGAAGGCAAAGATACGCCGCGTCCTGCGTACCCGCGCTAAGCAATTCAATATCCTTTGTACCGCTTTCGGTTTCAACGCATAGCTCGAGCTGCGTGCCAACGCCGAGTTGCGTGTATTTTCCGCCCGTGAGGTGTCCCATCAGAAGCGCTGTATCCTTGGCAAGTCTCGGGGAAACACTCTCGCGAAGGCTGTCACTCGCCTCCGAAAGCTTCTCAAGCGCAAGCTTGTACGCAGCATAGCGCTTTGCGAGCGTTTCACGTTCCGCTTTAAGCGCCGAAAGCCTATCGGCGACCACTGTCGGCTCCTCCACAGTGGGATAAAGTCCCGCGAGCGTTTTTTCAAGCTCTACCGTGTGTTTTTCAAGCGAAGCTGCCATTTTTGCCGCAAAATCCGCTTCACGGCGAAGCTCTGGAAGCTTGTCCGCATTGATATCCGACACATCTACGCTACCGTCGATTTTCTCAAGCGTGCTCGCCTCATCATATGGCGCAAGCTGATTTTTCATCTCGGAAAGAACCGTATCGTACTTGTCGTACTCCGCTTTAAGCTGTTCTATTGACTTTAGCTTCTGCTTTTGCTCGTCAAGCATAGCAAGAAGCCCGTCGTACTCACAACCGTAAGCAAGCTTGGCTTCACTGTACGCCTCGCTATAATTCTTTTGAGCCGCCATATTTGCAAGCGCGGCAAGCTTTGCCGCCTCGAGAGCCTCATTACGTTCTGCGAGTCTATCCTCAAGCGCGTCGAAGTCGTACTTTTCCGCTATCGCCCTTGCATTCGCGCCCGATCGCACGCCGAGCACAAAGAGCGCCACAGCAACCGCCAAAACCGCCGCGCCGCCGATGATAAGCGCCAGCGCGAGCATTTTCGCACCCGAAAGCGTAAGCACACCAAAAGCTGCAAGTATAATGCCGATAATAGCTGCCGTGGCACCTATTATTTTATAAGCTCTCGCACGTCCGACGAACGTCTGAATATTATCAAACAGCACCGAAACTCCACCGTTCGCAACGTATTCGTCTAGCTGTGCATCTTCCTCTATAGGCGGCAATTCCGCCTCGCGCTTTGCCGCTTCATCTGCCTCTTTTTTAAGAAGCGATATCTTGTTTATCGTTTGCTCAAGTCGGTTGACCGACGCGACGTCCGCGCCCGTTTCCTTTGCGATGTGTACGCGAAGCTCCTCAAGGCTTTCTTCAATCTTATGTGAACGTGAAAAGAGCTCTGCTGTACGCCTTGCCTCAAACTGTTCAACGCGCGAGGAAATATCCTCTGCCTTTTCACTTGCTGCGGATAGCTTTTCTCTCACGTCTGCAAGCTGTGCCTCCTTCGTGAGAATATCGTCGTGTCCACGACGGGCCTCGGAAAGGCGCACCTCCGCGTCGGCGCACTCTGCATCCAGCTCAAAAAGCCGTCCGCCCTTTCCGTTTTTGTGTAAAAGCGACACACGCATCGCATCAAGCTTCGATATCGCCTTCTGCGTATTCACGCTCTCGTCTGCCGAAAAGAGTATATTTTCAATTCCGTCGCTCACCTTCGCGCCGCTCGGAGACGTCTTGCCAAGCTGCGACACAAACGCCGTAGCCGCGAACATATCCGCTCCAACTCCGAAGAAAAGCTCTCCCGGCGTGGTTCCGTCAAGCGCACCGCGCACGACCATATTCGTATCCGCGTCGACAAGCTGTACCGCCTCACGTGTACCTGCAAGCGCACGCTCAACACGGTATCGCTTATCGCCGTCACAGAAGGTTATGCTTCCTGCCGCGCCACCGGACTGCCACGACACTATGCCTGCGCGCTCACGCGAGGGTACTCCGTAAAAAATAAACTTTATAAACGCCGCGAGCGTGGATTTACCGCTCTCGTTTTCGCCTTCTATTATATTGACACCGCGGCCAAATTCGAAATCTCTGTCCGATAACTTGCCGAACGTATCAATATGTATCTTCTCTATATACATCTCGCACCTCACTCGTCCGCTATATCGTTGCCCGCGAGAGCCGCAAGGCCGTACCGAAGCGCCATCGCCGCTATCTCACGCTCACTCGCGTTTGCACTCGAGAGCATCGGCTCAAGACTGCGGTAGTACGCTCCGCGAAGCGTAGGATCGCTCGCAAGGAACGCACTGTCGGCAAGCGGCGCCGTTTCGTCTACTATCTCAAAGCGGTACAGCTGCGGAAATTGCTCTGCAATAAACGAGGTCGACAGCTTGAAATCACTCGCAACGCTGCCTTTAAGATGCACACGCAGAGCAACGTCGTCGCCAAAGTGTGCGTCCTTTATAAATGCCGTAAGCTTTGTGAGCACGTCCGCGTTCGATTCGGCTCCGCTCACGTCGCACGCCGCGATCTCGTAATAACGCTTGCAAAAGCGCTCAAATTTTGCCGCGAAATCAAGCTTATCCGCCTTGTCCGCAACAGCAAGCACCGCGCCCTTCACGCCGCACTCGTCAAAGCCACGGCCCTCAAGGCAGCCGCTGTACGACACGTATCCTCCGCCAAGCGGATTTACGCCGCCGTGCGTATGCACGTGTCCGAGTGCCGCATAGTCAAAGCCGCACGCCGCGAGCGTTTTCGACGGGATCGGGCAGTATTTGCTCTCGCCGCCGTCAAGGTCGCCGTGCGCGACAAGCAGATTGATGCGCTCCTTGGATGCTACCTCAAAGCCCTCAAGCGGACACTTTTCAAGCGTGTCAGATGTGAAAGCCCAGCCGTAAACAGTCGTATTCTTCTCGGGGAAATCGAAGCTTTTGACCTCCTCACTGTCGAACACGTACACGTTTTCGGGAAGGTCTGTCAAGCGGTAGTAGCTCGAGAAGGTATACGGGTCGTGGTTACCCGGCGCGATTATAACGCGGCAATCGGGAATCGACGCGAACTCGCGGCAAAGAAGCGCGACCGTATCGCGCGAAACGAACTCGCCGTCGAAAAGATCTCCCGCGATAAGAAGAAAATCAACCGCATTTGATTTTATAAACAGCGTCAGAGAGGTAAGCGCGGCTCGCAGATCGCGGCGACGCGCTTCAGCCTTCGCTACGTCGAGCACCGACATCGGGCTGTCAAGGTGCAGGTCGGCACAGTGCAGTATTTTTATCATAGCTAACTCCAAACAAAATATTATACCTATATTATACCTTAAACCGACGCAAATTGCAAGGTGCTGGAAGAATTATGGTGCAGGCAAATTTTGAGCGCAAAAAAGAACCGTTCCCCGAAGGGAACGGTTCAAGCCCTTATGTTTTACTAAATTACAGTATAACTATTATTCAGCGTCAACAAGAAGGAGAAGTTCAGTATTGGAAACCTTAACTGCGAATACCTTGCTATCAGTTATAGTGTTAAGGACTGCGTTGTTACCATAGCGGAAGTAGTTAACAACCCTATCCCAAGCAGTAGTCGAAGCGAATTCCTTATACTCGAGGTTCTTAGACTCTACAGGGTTGCCATCCTTCTTCTCGCGTACGATAGTGATGTCATCACCGATGTTAACGAGAGTGATCTTGTTGATTACATATTCATCGTAATCAAAGATAGTAGTATTCGGAACACCCTCAACCTCTGCAACAACGTCATAAGTCTTCTCGTCTACGAGGTAGTCAATAGCAACGGTCTTACCGTCGTACATTGCATACTTATCACCGTCGACGATATCTTCGAGCTCTTTTGCATAATTAGCCGAAGTGATAAGCTTGTTGTCCTTATCCATAGTGCCAATCTTATCATAGTTAAGGATTACGCCGTTAGCGTCGAACTCGTAAACATTACCAGCCTCGAGGTTGCGGTCAGTAGAGTAAACAGTGATAACCTTACCGGTGTCGATGTCAATAGCACCGTTAGTGAACTTGTAGAATCTAGCGTCCTTATCGTAGCCCTTAAGATCGAGGTCGGTAGCTTCGTCAGCTTCGTAGTCATTAACGTCGCCGATGAAGTAACCATAGGTGTCACGCTCAATTTCAGCGTCGAAGTCCCAATCAAGAGCGTTAACAACGATGATAAGCTGAGTGGAGCCCTGAGTAGTATTTGCCGTATAGCCGATATTGTCAACGAGAACGTAGGAGTTATCGTCAAGAGTGATGGTTCCATCGCCTGCAGAACCTACATGTACCTTAATATCGGTGCTATCCTCTCTACCATACTGGTTAGAGGTAGGCTTCTTAATATCTTCATCCTCAGCAGGACCGTAGTTGATGAAGTAGAATACAGTAGTATCAGTGGTGCGGATTCTCTGCTCATACTTAAGGTTGCCGCTGTCACTCGTTCTTATAATACCACCGTCAAATACGAGAGTTGCGTAGCCATCAATAGTGGTGGTAAGATTCTCGGTATTAACATTGTCGATGTACTCGAGGATCGCCTTATCTTTGCCATTGGGTTCCAGAACGCCGTTCTCATCGGTATCTTCGAGGTAATTCATATAGGTTTCGTCGTTAACGAAGCCACGGATATTGATGCCGTCAGCGGTTTCAGTTATAGCGTAGATGGAACCTCTGTAGAAGTTCGAAACATCGCCTATAAAGATACCGTAGAACCAGTCGGGAAGATCAGCAAGGGTGGTGCCCATGAAGTTGTTAAGAGCAACAACCTTCTCTTCGCCGTCAGCGTATACGTTAAGATCCATAGCGCGGAAGTCGAAGTCTGCAACAGAGTCAAGAACTACGAACTTAGTAGTTTCAGCAGTCTTTGCCGCTTCCTCTACAGCATCTGCAAAGATAACGAAGCCGTTAACAGTGTAGAAGTTGTAATCCCAACCAAGGTCAGCAGTTTCCTTGAATGCTTCCCAGTTTTCAAGAATGTCAAACTTAAGACCAGCGTTGAGGTTCTTAAGGTTGAACTTGCCGTCTTCGGAATTGTCGTAGTCAACTACGATTGCGCCGAGATCAGCGTTGGTGTAATCGGTCTTACCAGTGTAAACAGTGTCACCAAAGGTAAACTTGTAGAGCTTGTTGCCCTCGCTATCCTTGGTGGTGGTGTCGATCTTGTTGAGCTTAGCAGTGTTAAGATCGAAGGTCTCGATAACATCAACAGCGTTGATAACTTTGTTGTAGGTGAAGGTGAAGAGAGTACCAGCCTCAAGCTTCTCAGAGTAAGCAACGTCAGCCTCCTCTACGTGAGTCTTTACCAACTTGCTAATAACTGCATCGCAAACTTCCTTGCCGTTCTTCTTAGCGGGATCGAGATCCTCTTCGTAAGTGCCCTTTACAGACATATAAACGGTGTTAGCAACTGCACGGTCATACTTGCCGTTCTTGTCGTCGTCGAAGAGCTGGAGCTCGAATGCGCCGAGTTTTTCGATATCTTCAGCGGTCATAGTGGAGTACTTGATGTACTCAGAGCCCTGAGCCTCGTAGCCCCAAGCCTTGAGAGCCTTATCCTCGGGGATGATGGTACCAGCCTTGATGAAGAGCTTGGTATCAAGCTCACCGTCAGCAACAGCAGTGCCGCCGCAACGGTTGCAGGTTTCACCTATTTCTTTACCATGTTCGCAGAGCGTGTCCTCACTATCGTCGGTGGGTACATTTACCATTGCAGCATAGTACTTGGTGTTACCAACGTAGCCCTTGAAGGTTGCAACTGCGTGGCCGTTTATATCAACTACAGTGTCGCCAATTACAACGAGGTCCTTAGCGGTGTAGATGTTGATATCAGCGCTTGCGAAAGCAACGAGCTCGTTCTTAAGAACGCTGCCGGAAACGGTCTCTACCATGTTGTAGGTGGTGCCGTCGATAACGATCTTAGTAGCGGACTTATCGTCGAACTTAACGTCAGCGGAGTAAACCTTGTCAGGAGCTGCGCCGAGCTTAGCGTCGTAGAACTCGCCGGTCTCTGCGTCGTAGTTGATGAGCTCAACAGCGTAGTTGAGGTAGTTCTCAACGTCAGCAGCCTCGATACCGAGCTTCTCTACGGGAACGTAGATCATATCGCCCTCGGGAATGCCGTTAACGATAGCCTGGATACCAACGAAGGTACCCTCTTCCTTGTGGTCCTTGGAGGTGTAGCCCTGAGCATAGGACTGAAGGGGAGTAGCGGTGATAACGAAGAGGTCAGAAGTTCTAACTACGTCGAGATCAAAGTTCTCAGTTGCGAAGCTTACGTCGCTGTTAGCGCGCTCAGCATAGATCATGTTGTAGATGATCTGAGCGGTCTCAGCTCTGTCAAGAGTGGTGTAAAGAGCGTCAACTGCAACGTTCTC
Source organism: Candidatus Flemingiibacterium sp. (assembly GCA_045634005.1). Classification (GTDB taxonomy): domain Bacteria; phylum Bacillota; class Clostridia; order Oscillospirales; family CAG-272; genus Flemingiibacterium. The sequence goes on from JAZQZL010000071.1 coordinate 43,784, forward strand.
GGTGAGACCAAGCTCTACTGCCTTGTTGTAGAAGCCCCAAGGATATTCGAGGTTGGTGTAACCAAGTGCACGAACAGCCATGGTAAGAGCGTCAA
>JAZQZL010000072.1:0-11918 GCA_045634005.1 Candidatus Flemingiibacterium sp.
CAAGCGAAATAAATTCGCGCTTTAATGTGGGTATAGCCGCTTCGATAGCCGACGACATTTGATCTGCGAGCTCGTTTGCAAGCTCCGCATCGCCATCGGTCACAACCATCACGCTCATACCCATTTCTTCAATATCCGCCGTGAAAAAGCCGTGTGCAAAGCGCACGCTTATAACGCCGTCGCGCGACTCAAGCTCTTTTGCAAGCTTATAAAGCGGCGCAATTTCAGGGCGCTCCGTCGGAAAGAGCGGGAGCAGATACGGTATGCGTCGGTACGCCATTACAGGCTTTACCTCGCCGCAAAGCGCTTTGTACATAAGCTCTGCCGCAAGTGCGCCCGTCTGGTATCTGTCTGTATGCGGATACATTTCGTACGGAATGAGCGCATCAGCGTTTTCCGCCATTTTCAGAGTCACGTTCGCGTGAAGGTCGAGCGAGCATATGATCGGCACGTCCTTGCCAACCATACCGCACACGATCTCAAGTAAATCGCCCTCGCCGTCCTCGTGCCCCTCGGCAACCATCGCGCCGTGAAGCTCAAAAAGCACACCGTCGATCGGCGCGTTTTCGGCGATAGCATCGCACACCGCGTCCTTTACGCGGTCATATACCTCGCTTTTAACAAATCCGCAAGGATTTGCCGTTGCCGCTACGGTTGGGATAAGCTCTATGTCGTCACGTCCACCAAGCACGTTTACAAACGCCGCAAGCTCGGTGTCAGTGCCCTTTTGGCTCTCGAACGCCTCTATTCCGAAAGCATAACAAAGATTTTTGAATGTTCCTTCATCAGCGCGCTTTGAGGAAAAGGTATTCGTTTCGTGTTGAAATTGGAGAGTTATGACTTTTTTCATCTTGTAAACTTAAAGGCTCGTATAGTAAAGCACAATAAACACTACCGCTATAGCCGTAAACGCCGCGCCGACTATCGGAATAAATCCGTAGCCGCCGATGCGCTTGCCGCGCTTGCGCATAACGTAGTCGTAATAGCGCTCGTGCTTATAATTCTTACTGTAAAACGGAATAAGCGATCCAAGTCGCTTTGCCGCATAGGTGAAGCCGTCGAACATACCGTCTGTGCTTACCCAGACAAGTGCTCCGATACATAAAAGTATCACACCGGGAATAGTAAACGCATCGGCAAGCAGCTTATAGCGCGTGAGAGTATCCGCTGTTTCGAAAAGGCCGCCCGAATACATAATGAGCACCGCAACGCCTGCCGCAACAGCCGTTGTTATGCCGTATTTTAAAAGTTTTTTCTTCGTTTGATTTTCCATATGAATAACCCCTCGTAAATCTTAAACGAAGTCCCGTGATGCTCGGCACCACGGGACTTTTTTAATATTGTGCCGTTTATACAGCTTTCTTACTTTGCAAGCTCCTCGCGAATCTTCGCCTCCTCTGCATCGTTGCAGTAAACGAAGTGTCCGGGGCTTACCTCACGAAGCGACGGGAGATCAACGGAGTAGTCGTGCTCCTTTGCCGCGTTGTAAGTGATGCGCACGCGCTTCTTTTCGGAATGCGGGTCGGGCTGCGGAATTGCAGACAAAAGCGACTTCGTATAAGGATGAAGCGGATGAGCAAACAGCTCGTCAGAATCAGCAAGCTCAACGAGCTTACCGAAGTGCATTACGCCGATTCTGTCGGAGAAATACTTAACGACAGAAAGGTCGTGTGCGATAAAAAGGATCGTAAGACCAAGCTGCTCACGAAGCTCGTTAAGAAGATTGATTACCTGCGCCTGAATGGATACGTCAAGTGCCGAAATAGGCTCGTCGGCGATAATCATATCGGGCTGCATAATAACCGAGCGTGCGATACCGATACGCTGACGCTGACCGCCCGAGAACTCGTGCTGATAGCGTCCTGCATGCTCACGGACAAGTCCGACAAGCTCAAGCGTTTCGTAAACCTTCTGCTCGATGTATTCCTTATCCTTAACACCGTTTACAACAAGACCCTCGGAGATTATCTCCTTAACGGTCATACGGGGATTAAGCGATGCGGACGGATCCTGGAATATCATCTGTATCTTGGTGATGACCTTGCTCTTCTGCGCGATTTTGTTATCGCGGCGAGCTGCTGCGATCTCTGCCTTATTGTCGGCGATGATCTGTGCGAGCTCTGCACGGCGTGCAGCATCAGCACCCTTCATCTCCTTCTTTGCCGCCTTGATAGCGTCCTTGTAGGAGCGGATACCTGCCGAAACACGCTGACCCTTGAAGTATACGTTGCCCGAGGTAATATCGTATATCTTGATGATAGAGCGTCCGGTGGTGGTCTTACCGCAGCCCGACTCGCCAACGAGGCCGAATACCTCGCCGCGCTTAATATCGAAGCTTACGTTGTCGACCGCCTTCAGCTCCTTCTTACCCATTTTGAAGTACTGACAGAGGTTTTCAACCCGAAGCAGAACCTCACCGTTTTCAATATTCTTATTATCAGCCATTGTCAGTGTCCTCCTTTGCCTTCATACGCGCAATTCTGTCAACTATGATGTGCGGAGGCTCGGCCTTCGGTGCATCGGGATGCAAAAGCCAGGTTGCCGCCCAGTGAGTGGGCGAAACCTCAAACTGCGGAGGCTGCATCTCAAAGTCGATCTTAAGCGCATACTTGTTTCTGTCTGCGAAAGCATCGCCGACAGGAGGATAGATCATATTCGGGGGAGTACCCGGAATAGCCTCAAGCTTTTCGTTCGTGTCGAGGTCGGGCATACTCGAAAGCAGTGCCCACGTATACGGGTGACGGGGATCATAGAAAACGTCGTCAGCAGTACCGTACTCGACTATCTTGCCGGCGTACATAACGCCGATCTTGTCAGCGATGTTCGCAACGACACCAAGGTCGTGGGTGATGAAGATAACCGTGAGATTACGTTCACGCTTAAGGTTGTTGATAAGCTCGAGGATCTGCGCCTGAATGGTAACGTCAAGCGCGGTAGTGGGCTCGTCACAAATGAGTATATCAGGGTTAGCGGACAGCGCTATAGCGATAACTATACGCTGACGCATACCGCCCGAAAACTCGAACGGGTACTGATTGTATCTGATACGCGACTCGGGAATACCAACCTCGTCCATAAGCTTTATCGCCTTTTCCTTCGCCATACGCTTGGTAAGGCGGTAAACTACCTTGGATGCGGTTTCCTTGAGATAATCGATAAGAGCGAGCGCCTTGGCGTTCATATCTGCACTGCCAGCACTCTCGATATCACTCGCATATCTTGCAGCAAGATTATCGAGCATCTTTACAATGTTTGACTTAAGCTCGTCAAGATCGTATACGTTTTTCGGAACAACCTTCCACTCAACGTTCTTACCGCGTGCGATAAGTCTTTCACGTCTTGCTGACTGACGCGCAAAGCGAGCCTCCTCCTTGGGATTGTTTACAGCGGCGGTAAAATACTTGTTAATCGCCGTGTTAAAGGAGGATTTAAAGGTATACGTCGTAGAATCCTTGAGTATATCAAGTCTGTCGATGCAGGCAGCAACAAGCGCAGATATACGCTTGGATACTTCTGCTGCGCCCTTTTTGTCGATCTCGCCTTCAAAATATGCACGGATCTCGGGGAGAGCTGCAAGCACTGCCTTTTTAGCCTCAACAGTCTTGTCCGCGGAATACTTAAGTGCCGCTGTTTCCATCTCGATAAATTCGAGCATAAAGTTTTCATCAAGGCACTTGAGCGCAACCTCGTTAAGCTCTGCTACGGGCATAGCCGTGAGATCAGCATCGGGATTCTTCAGACTATAAAAGCCGATACGGAAGAAGTCGGGACGCACATCTGCGGTAAGCGCCTCAAGGAAAGCCTTGAGATCGGAGATCGCGGTGATTATCTCGTCAACGTTCGCCTGTGTCTTATCGTTATAAGCCGTACGGAGTTCGGCAAGGTTTGCACACACATCTGAGATCTTATCATCCTTGCCTGCCGTAAGAAACAAATTCTTAACGTTCGGCAGACGCTTGATGATAGACGCCATAGCGTCCTTCACGTCGTACTTGCGGCGGCGCTCAAGATGGAACAGGAGATCCTCGACCTCACCGATAAGCTCCTCTGCGGTGGTATAGGAAACGTTATACGCTTCCTCAAGCTTGATGCCCTCGATGTTGAACTTGTCGAATGTCGAGATATACTCGTTAATCTTCGCCTCGTTTTCCTTACCGAGCACCAGAAGCATATTTTCCTTTAGAGTCGCGAGCAGAGTGTTGAACTCTTTTCTCGACATCTTACGGGTTGCCTTATTTTTAAGAAGCATAGCCTCGGTGATCTGCTTACCGATCTTTACGATAGGATTAAGCGAGGAGAGCGGATCCTGGAAGATCATCGCTATCTTGTCGCCACGGATCTTGTGCATATCTTCTTCGTCGATGCGAAGGAGGTCCTTACCGTCAAAGAGTATCTCACCGCCCTCGATTATCGAGTTGCCGGCGAGGATACCGAGGATAGCTTTGGAGGTTACGGACTTACCAGAGCCGGACTCACCAACAATAGCAAGTGTTTCGCCGCGCTCGAGGTCAAAAGAGATGTCGCGGACGGCTTTAACCGTACCACCCTGCGTGCGGAAGGATATTTTTAAATTTTTGACTTCAAGTATTTTTTCACTCATGTCTTAGTCCTCCACACCGCGAAGTGACGGATTGAACGCGTCACGAAGTCCGTTGCCGAAAAGGTTAAAGCAAATCATAAGAAGCGAAATAATTATCGCCGGGAACAGCATAAGATGAGGATAGTTTACCCAAATCTTCGATGCGTCCGAAAGAAGTGTGCCGAGCGAAGTCATAGTTGAGCCGCCAAGGTTAACGATACCGAGGAAGGAGAGCATAGACTCGCTGAATATTACTGACGGGATAACAAGCGCGGACGAGGTAATGATCGTACCGAGCGAGTTCGGGAAAATGTGCTTCCAGATGATACGCGAGTCGGACGCACCGAGAGTACGTGCCGCCATAACGTATTCCTGATTCTTAAAGCGGTAGAACTGCGTACGAACGCGCGCAGACGTACCAACCCAACCGGTCATAACGTACGCAAACAGAAGCGACGGAATAGGACCAACCTTTTTCGCCAGATGTATCTGGAATAGCGTCGCCACGACGATAAACGGAATACCCGAGAGTATATCCTTGATACGCTCCATTACGATATCGACGGTTGCACCGTAGTAGCCCTCAATGGCACCGTAGATAGCGCCGAGGATAAAGTTGATTACGGATACCGCGATTGCAACGAGAAGCGAAAGTCTTATACCGATAGCCATACGGAGTGCAAGGTCATAGCCCTGGCTGTCCGTACCGAAAATATACTCAGGCTCGAAGCCGTTCTTATAAAGGTAGTAGTTGTAGTAAAGCACGCGAACCTTGTACTGCGCGGTTTCCTTCGTGCCGCCGCCTGTATACTGATAGTACACAAGGTCGCCGTTTTCGTCGCGCATATAGTTGTCAACGAACTGTACGTTTTCCGAGTAGCCGATCTTGTCGCCGTTTTCGTCAAGCGGATTTAACTTTGCATCCGCCTTATACCAATAGTTGGCGTTGGTGATATCGGGGCAATATTCGTTGTTTGCAATGAGCGGATAGAGAACGTGAATACCCGTTTCTTCCTCCCACGCACGAATTTCTGTAAGCTCAGACTGCTCGATCGGTCTGTAGAGGAAGCCCACCTCAAGGTAGGTTTCAATGTCAGCGTTAATGGTCATCTTCTTGGTAACGCTGTTGTTCTTCACGTCGTGAACCTTGAGAATAGGGTTGTACTTCTCTGTCATCTCGGCACTCGGCACGGTTTCACCGTCGTAACCGTCGGCACCGACACCGATTGCAAGAGCCGCGAGATAGCCGCGCTCATTAAATGCACGGTTTACACCGCCGTCTGCAATACCGAACTCTGCAAGGAAGTTGTTGCGAGGACCCTTCTTTGCATAATAAGGATCGAGGAAGGTGGTGGGGTACTGCGTGAATAAAGGCATAAGCAGAGCGTAGAGAACTATCAATATAATTATAATAGCCGCGCCGATGGAAGCCTTGTTCTTTCTAAAACGAAGCCAAGCGTCCTTGAAATAGCCGATAGGCTTATCATCGAACTTCTTATCCGTGATACGTTCGCCATGTCCGGCGAACTCAAGCTTTTCCTTCGGAATAGCGGAAATATTCATATTATTATTTGTCATATTACTTTTCCCCCATTCTGATACGAGGATCGATGAAGCCATAGCTTATATCGACAACGATGCCTGCAAGAAGTCCGATAAAGGTATAGAATATGGAGTCAACCATAAATACGTCGTAGTCAAGGAGCTGAACCGCCTTGATATAAAGCTGTCCGACACCGGGAATCGAGAATATCTGCTCGATTATCATAGAACCGCCGAGAATACCGATAAAGCTGGAAATTATCATCGGAAGTATCGGAACCATTGCGTTCTTGAGCGCGTGACGGGTAGTAGCCTGTGCGCGAGTAAGTCCCTTGGTACGCGCAAGGAGCATATAGTCAGATGTCAGAGTTTCGGTAAGCTCCGCACGGGTGAATCTGCAAAGACCCGCGATCTCACCAAATGAAAGCGCGAGTATGGGAAGAACCATACTGTAGAACATCTTTCCGGTGAAATACGAGCCACCTGCATCGGCAAGCGAGTAAAGCACCTGCGGGAACCAGCCAAGCTTAAAGTAGAAAATATACTGAACGAGGAACGCATAAACGTAGCTCGGAATAGATACGAAAAGCATAACGCCCGTGCTTATAACGTGGTCAGGCCACTTATTCTTCTTTATAGCCGCAAGTACGCCGAACGCGATACCTATCGGAATTGAGAAAAGCAGCGAATAGAGATTGACAAGTACGGTAGGAAGAAGTCTGCCAAGAAGCGTGCCGAGAGCAGGCTTGTTATAGGCAATATACCACGACGTACCGAAATCAAGCTCGGTAAATATGTTCTTTAAATAAATGCCGAACTGAACAAGAAGCGGCTTGTCGTATCCAAGCGCGGTACGTCTTGCCTTGATAACGTCCGCGAGGTTTTTGTCCTGCGGAAGCTCGAACGGCAGCGCCCTGATGAGCATAAAGCATATCGTTGTGATGACGAACAGCGTAAAGAACATCAGGAGAAGTCTTTTTACAATGTATTTGAATTGACTCATAATTCATTTCCCCTTTTCGGTCAAATAGTCTGCTTTGATAAGTTCGCGCCGACAGCCTCTGAAGCTGCCGTAATATAGAGTTATACATAGGGTCGACCCCATGTGGTCGGTCACATCAACATTAGCGGTTATGTGAACGACCACGCGGAGTCGGTCCTTGCGACCAAAACTCTTACCTTGTATGCAAAATAGTATTTCCAAAACTCTGCATACAATGTATTTTTAACTTGGTATCGGATTAAAGCGTCAAGGAAATATATTAAGACAATGGGAGAAAAATCTCCCATTGTCTTATTGAATAACCTTCAGCTAAAAGCCTTTGTGGCTATGCCACAGGCATATTAATTACTGATAGTCAAGCTCGCCGAGCTCTGCAATCTGATCTGCTACGAACGTTGCCCATTCAGCATCGTCGTAGTTGTAGCTCATAAGGCGGCTGCCGCCGAAGCCGTACATAATGTTGTAGTCCTCGGTATAGTAGCTGCACTGATAAGAGAGCATCGAGCAGATAGTAGTAGCGCAAAGCGGGATGCGGTAGTAGGTCTTAAGGAATGCTTCCTCAAGCTTAGAGGTGATCTGAAGCTTGGTTGCAGTGGAAGCAGCCGCAAACTGACCGGCACCGATCATGGAATTGGACCATGCCTGCCATGTCATAGTAACATCCTCGCCGTCAATGTTGAGGGTGAGAGTTTCGGTGGTAGGATCGTAGTTAGCAGCCTCGTTGATGGCATACTGATCGGGATCCATATAAACCTGGAAGTTTCTGAAGGGATAGAACGCTGCACCGCCCCAAGCGCCGTAACCGATAGCGTACTCGCCGCCGGGAACTGCGTCGTAACGGTTATCAATGTTACCAACAGCCTCGAGAGTGATAGCGCCGAAGCCCGAGCCCTCTGCTGCTGCATTGATGTACTTGTTCATAAGAGCAAGCTGCTTGTTATCGTCAGAAGTAAGAGCACCCTTAGCCCAACCGATCTTGATGGTGATAGCGTCGCCAGCGGTGTAGATACCAGCAGCAACGAGTTCATCGCAAGCGGTCTTCATAAGGTTCTTAGCCTCGGTGAGGTTGTAACCGGTGATGGAGTCGTGTGCTTCCTTAAGGGTTGCATACGCCTCGCCCTCGCCGTACTTAACGCCGTAGAGGTTAACGATAGCGGTCATAGCCTCGTCGGTGTTACGGTAGTTAGTGTTAGGACCGTCAACGCCGTCTTCCTTGTCATCATCATAGATGTCGTAGAAATAGAGGCTGTTCATAAGGGAGAATGCAGGCTTGTAAGCCTGAGTAGCAGTAACGAACTCAGCGCGGTCGATTGCAAGCGAGAATGCCTTACGGAAGTTCTCGTTGGAAAGAACTACGGAGTTTACGTTGCCCTTGGAGTTATCCATTTCCTTCAGAGCATCAAGGTTAGTATTGAAGAAGAAGGACATAGTGTAGGTCTCGTCAACCTTGTAGAGCTGATCGGAGAGGCTGTAGGTGGAGAGCTCGTCTGCAGAAGGCGACCAGTCGGAGAGTTCACCCTTAAGGAATGCCTGCTTTGCAGTAGCTTCGTCCATAACGTCGATAACGATCTTGGTGGTCGTGTACTGACGTCTCTTTTCGCCGTCTACCTCGAAGTTGGTGGTGGAAACGAGGTTGCCCTCTTCGTCGCGTACAAGCTCGCCTGCAGCGTCACGGTCCCAACCGTACCATTCTTCGTTCTGAACGAATACGATCTGCTTTTCTTCCTGGAGAGATGCGATCTTGTAAGTACCGTAACCCATCGAGGTCTCCATAGAAGTGCCGTAGGTAGTGGTCTTGAGCTCGCCGGTGGTGTCAATAAGGGAGTCGTACAGAGGTACGTAAACGAGCCAAGTAGAGGTGCAAGAGGTAAGGAAGTAGTTGATACCGATGTAGGTCTGGGTTACATAGCGGATGGTGTAATCATCAACTGCGTAAAGACCAACCTTATCAAACTCAACCTTTTCGCCGTAAGTGCCGGTGAAGTAGAAAAGGAACTCCATGTAGAAGTCGTTGTTAACGGTGCCATCCTCGTTGTAGAGGGAGAGACCGAAAGCAGCGAGGTACTCGTCCATCATCTGCTCGATAGCTGCCTTGTTCTCATCGGTAACCTTAACGTAGCCGTATGCGTTAGCGGTATCAGCGATGGCCTTGTAGTTAGCAGCATCGATATAACCGTTGTCTGCCATCCAGCCGAAGCTGTAGGAAGCCATGGTCATACCCTCAGAGGTAGGAGCGATGTAAACATCGTTAGCAGTAAGGTCGAAGGAGTAGTCAGGAGTGTCGGTGTATGCGGGAACTACAACGTCGTAAATCGGGGACTCAGAGTTGTAGTATGCAAGACCGCCTGCTACTGCGGACTCACCTGCATAGTAGAGGTTAGCGCGGTAGTTTCTCATCTTGGAATCGAGGAGGCGCTTCATAGACTCAATGTAGTCCTCAGAAGTGATAGCCTCGCCGTTCTCCCACTTTGCGTTGGGATTGAGAGCGATCTCGAAAACGTAACCTGCATCAGCAGTGGTTTCGCCTTCGGGAAGGGTTACACCGTACTTCTCGAGATCCTCAGGGTGATCTGCGGTAACGTCGGTGATGGAAGTAGCCATTTCATAAACCCACTGATATACGCCGTTCTCGGAATCGAGAATGGACATATCAACGAAGGGAGAAGAAATGTAGGACTGGATGGAATCGTCAGCGTTGGTTTCCCAAGTATGAGGGTTCCAGTTAGTGCCAAGTGCGGTGGTGTAGGTCTTGTAAGTATAATCGTGAGCTACAGTGGTGTCGTCTGCAGGAGTCTTGTCGCAGGAAGCTGCGGAGAAAGCAACAGAAGCTACCATCAGAATGCCCAGGATAAGGCTTACAATTCTCTTGGTATTGCTCATAGCAAAAACCTCCATAAAATATTTTGCGCTGTGCGCAATATTAAACGAAAACAGCAAAATAATGCTTCCTCTTGGTTCTTCTACGGCAGAAAGATACATTCGCAAGCATTATTATAACAGTTTTTCGTTTTATACGCCAATATTATAACATATATCGCCGAGTTTTGCAAGGGTTTTTTGATTGTTATTGCGAAAAATATTTTTAACTTGATAACAAAACATTGTTGAAAATGATACAAATATTTTACTTTTCAATAAAAAAGGCGCCCCGTTATAAAGTGCGCCTTTTTTCTGCCGCTTTTTCGTCGTATTTTATTTTACGGGAACCTTAACGATAACCTTGCGGGAAACGCCGTTTCCAACGCCGGGCATATGTGCATCCTCGGGGCAGAATACTGCAAAGTCGCCGGTGTTAAGGGTGAGTGTAACGCCCTCGCCAATCTCAAGTGCACAGTCCTTTTCAGCATCGTAGGGATCTGTAACGGTAAGCGTCTGAAGATCAGCGTAAACAATCTGCTCGCTGCCCTCGAACACGTACTGAATGTCGATAAACTTCTTATGAGTTTCGTACTTCTTCTCAGATGCAGGACCCTGATTGATGGTTACTACGTTGTAATATGCGCCATCCTCAAGCTTGTAGCTGCCGTTTTCGATGTCGGGCTTGATTGTCTTTAAAAGCTCAAGATACTTTTCAAGATCAGCGGAGATCATGCCGCAGGACTCAAAGGTTTTAATATTTCCGAATATCATAGCTTTATTCCTTTCAAGAATATAAATTTGCAACTCAAGTATAGCACATAAAATTTCCATTGTCAAGGCTTTTATTTTGCGGAACTTTTTTATTTTTCGTGCGTCTAATGAGTATCAACCAACGGAGGTATTTACTATGAAGCTGTATCATTTATTATCCGTCATACTCGCGTGCGCGCTCGCGCTCTCGCTGTGCGCCTGCACAAATTCGGGACGCAGTAATGACCTTCCCGATGATGACACCGTGGAGCTCGGCGACACAACAAACACGCCCGACACCGCAGACACGCCTACAACGGGATTTAAAATACTTACCGATCCCGCGATACCCTCCGAGGAGGATATAATGCGCGTCTTCGAGCACGCAAGCTCGATATGGAATCAGATAGACATCGAATCGCTTGATGCCGTCGGCGGCACCGAGGGAGTAATCCTCGACGTTACAGAAAGTTCGAGCGGAGTAACATACCCAATGCAATACTTCCCCGTGCGCGACTATGAAACCAAGGCAGACCTCGAAGCACGTTTTCGCGAGTGCTTCTCAAAGGAGCTTACCGAGCATAAGCTTGAGCATATGTTCGAGTTCCAGTACCGCGAGATCGACGGACGCTTGTACGTTTCCCCGGGCTCGCGCGGCACGGACGTGAGCGCAGGTGCATCACACGTCGAATATGAGGTTATCGACGATACTACGATCTCGGTAGCGCGCTTTATCGATGTGCTCGATTATGCCCTCGTGATGCCCGACGATATATGGTACAAAGCCGCTCTTGCCGTGCAGGAAATGCGACTCATATACGAGGACGGACGCTGGGTGTTTGACAACTTCTACGTCTGCGACGATATATCGAATTACGCGCTCGTCTACGATTACGCGAAGAACATAGCCACCACCTTTATCAAAGCCGAAGCGCTCGCGGCGCATTTCACCGGTCACGCGTCCGCCTACCTCGGCGACGGCGACTTTTTCGAGGTCACCGATGAAAACGGCTTCACGCAAAAGTACGAGCACTACGGTCTTGCAAACTCACTCTCCGAGCTTCGCTCACTTTTAGAGCAAGTCTTCACTCCCAAGCTTGCCGATAAATTTATGAACACGAAAGTGTCTGGCTTACCGCTTTTCACAGAGCGTGATGGCAAGCTTTATAAGTTCGGCGGCTACGT
>JAZQZL010000073.1:0-15946 GCA_045634005.1 Candidatus Flemingiibacterium sp.
TGGCTGGGGATGAGGGATTTGAACCCCCACAAACAGAGTCAGAGTCTGTCGTGCTGCCATTACACAAATCCCCAACGGATTTATTCAACGTACGATATTATATCACAACGGAAACTGTTTGTCAATAGGTTTTGAGAAAAATATTTTCTTTTTTATTCGAGCTTATCATATACAAATCGTTACAATTTATCCGCGATGCAAATTATTTTCAAACTTTTTGATGAGATATTGTTGACTTATCGCTTTTTGCGTGATATAATATGTGTAATAATGCAAATCTATCACAAGGAGATTATAAAAATGAAACATATCACTACTCTTTCCACCAAGAGCCTTTGCGACAGCGCAAAGAACGGCGGTTGCGGCGAGTGCCAGACCTCTTGCCAGTCCGCTTGCAAGACCAGCTGCGGCATCGCTAACCAGGCTTGCGAGAATAAGACCGCCCGCATCAAGACTCTTGCTACCAAGAGCCTTTGCGACAGCGCGAAGAACGGCGGCTGCGGCGAGTGCCAGACCTCTTGCCAGTCCGCTTGCAAGACCAGCTGCGGTATTGCTAACCAGGCTTGCGAGAAATAAGTGCAAAAACAAAAAATGCCGCCATATGGCGGCATTTTTTATGATAAAGGAGAACCGTTAATGATACATTGCTACAAGCTCGGCGGACTCAACATCGTGCTTGATATATACTCCGGCTCCGTTCACGTGGTGGACGAGGTCGCATACGACATCATCGAGCGCTACGAGGACACCGACAGAGAAACTCTCAAAACCGAAATCACCGCAAAGCACGGCATCAGCGCAGACGAATTTGACGAGTGCTGTGAGCAAGTCGAGGCACTTCGCGAAGCCGGTCAGCTTTTCGCAAAGGACACCTTCGAGCCGCTCGCAGGCAACCTCAAGGAAAAATCGAAGGGCGTTGTAAAGGCGCTGTGCTTACATATCGCTCACACCTGCAACTTAAACTGCTCGTACTGCTTCGCAAGTCAGGGTAAATACCACGGCGAGCGCGCTATGATGAGCTTTGAGGTCGGCAAACAGGCGCTTGACTTCCTTATCGCCAATTCCGGTACCCGCCGCAATCTCGAGGTCGACTTCTTCGGTGGCGAACCGCTTATGAATTTCGACGTTGTAAAACAGCTCGTCGCATACGCGCGCTCCATTGAAAAAGCGGCAGGCAAGAATTTCCGCTTCACGCTTACCACGAACGGACTTCTCATCGACGACGACGTTATCGACTTCGCTAACCGTGAGTGTTCCAACGTCGTATTGTCGCTCGACGGCAGAAAAGAGGTACACGACCGCTTCCGCGTCGACTTCGCAGGAAACGGAAGCTTCGAGCGCATCGTGCCAAAATTTCAGAAAATGGTCGAGGCGCGCGGCGGTAAGAACTACTATATGCGCGGCACGTTTACGCACGCGAACCCCGACTTTTTAGAGGATATCAAAACTATGCTCGATCTCGGCTTCAGTGAGCTTTCTATGGAGCCCGTTGTCTGCCCGGACGACGATCCTTCTGCGCTTACGATGGAGGATCTTCCGATCGTACTCGAGCAGTATGAAAAGCTCGCAGAGCTTATGCTCGAGCGTCACCGTGCGGGCAAGCCGTTCACCTTCTATCACTATATGATCGACCTCAAGGGCGGTCCGTGCATCTACAAGCGCATCTCCGGATGCGGCTCGGGCACGGAATATATGGCTGTTACTCCGTGGGGTGATCTCTACCCCTGCCACCAGTTCGTCGGCGAAGAGAAATTTAAGCTCGGCGACGTTTGGAAGGGTGTCACCAACACCGCTTGTCAGTGCGAATTCGCCGCGTGTAACGTATACACGCGCCCCGAATGCCGCGACTGCTGGGCAAAGCTTTACTGCTCTGGCGGATGTGCAGCGAACGCGTACCACGCGACCGGCTCGGTCAACGGTATCTACAAGTATGGCTGTGAGCTTTTCCGCAAGCGTATGGAATGCGCGATAATGCTCGAGGCGGCAAAAACGCTTGACAATGAGTAAGATGAAAACGCCGATCTGCGACTTTGTGAGAGAGTATGCAGGTTCAGACTCGGCGCGTCTGCATATGCCCGGTCACAAGGGCAAGGGACCGCTCGGCATCGAAGGGCTTGACATCACCGAGATTGACGGCGCGGACGTGCTTTACCGCTCGCACGGAATTATCCGCGAGAGTGAGAAAAACGCCGCGGCGCTCTTTGGCAGCGCGCGCACGGTCTACTCGACCGAGGGCTCGTCCCTCTCTATTCGCGCTATGCTCTATCTCGTATGCCTCTGGGCAAAAGAAAACGGCAAGCGAGCGCATATTTTAGCGGGACGCAACGCTCACGCGGTGTTCACTTACGCCGCGGCTATGCTCGATTTTGACGTAACGTGGCTCTATCCCGAGGATAATATATTCTCGTTTGCAAGCGTGGAGCAAACCGAAAAGGCGATCGCCGCTATGGGTGAGCCTCCAACTGCGCTTTACGTCACCTCGCCCGATTATCTCGGAAGTTTTGCGAATATCGCGGCGCTGTCTGGGATATGTAAAAAGTACGGCGTTTTGCTTCTTGTCGATAACGCACACGGCGCGTACACGCGATTCCTATTTGAAACGCGTCACCCGATAAATCTCGGTGCTGATATGTGTGCAGACTCCGCACACAAAACACTTCCCGTGCTAACGGGCGGTGCGTATCTGCACATATCTAAAAGTGCACCGGCGCTTTTCGCCGAGAACGCCGAGCGCGCAATGGCTCTCTTTGCCTCGACAAGTCCGTCGTATCTTATACTTCAGTCGCTCGACGCGGCGAACGCGTATTTGGCAGACGGATATAGCGCGAAGATTACACGCTTTGAAAATGCCGTAGGCGACCTACGTGACACGCTTGAAAAAGCAGGATATATGACCGTAGGCAGTGAGCCTCTGAAGCTCACCCTCGCGCCGAAATCCTTCGGCTACACGGGCTATGAGCTTGCCGAGATACTCAAAAAAAGCGGCATAGTATGCGAGTTTTACGATGTCGATTACCTCGTTATGATGTTCACACCCGAAATGGGCGATATAATGCTTGAGCGAGTGCAAAAAGCGCTTGAATCTATTCCAAAGCGCGATCCGATAAGCGAATCTGCACCCGTTTTCGCACGCGCCGAGCGCGCGATGTCGGTACGCGAGGCAACGCTTGCGCCATCGGAGATAGTAAGCGTGCGCGAGGCACGCGGACGCGTACTTGCCGATGCAGGCGTGTCCTGTCCGCCAGCGATACCGATAGTTATGTGCGGCGAGGTCATCGACGATGAACAAATCCGCCTTTTCGAATACTACGGCATCGACACTGTGAGAGTTGTAAAATAATCCCTAATACCGTCACTCGTTTGAGCGACGGTATTTTTGCTTGTTTTTTGTAATTATTCGCGAAAAAACCTTGATATTATAAAAGTTTAATGGTATAATATAAGGTAGATAACTATGTCAAGCGGAGGCGCGCGTGAATATTACTGTCACAAAAGCGCTTGACGGCATTACCGTCAAGGATTGGCTATACAAAAACGGAATATCGCGCGGACTTATCACGCACCTTAAAAAGCTCGAGCACGGCATCACCGTGAACGGCGAGCACGCAACCGTGCGGCGTGTGCTTCGTGAGGGTGACGTTCTCGCGCTCGCTATAGACGACCGTCACGATGACGAAAACGAGAACCTCGTCGCAACCGAAATGACGCTTGACATTATATACGAGGACGACGATATGATTGCCGTCAACAAGCCGTCCGATATGCCGACTCACCCGTCGATAGGTCATTTCGACGATACGCTCGCAAACGGGCTTGCGTACTATTTTTCGTCGCGCGGCATACCGTTTGTTTTTCGCGCAGTCAACCGTCTTGACCGCGACACGTCGGGCATCGTGCTCGTTGCGAAAAACAGAGTCAGCGCGGCAAGGCTCGGCGAGCTTATGAAATCGGGCAAGATCAGAAAAGGCTACATCGCCGTTCTCGGCGGTGTGCTCACACCGCGTTCAGGCGAAATTGACGCACCGATACGCCGCCGTGAAGCAAGTATTATCCTTCGCGAGGTGTGCGATGCAGATGCACCAAACGCCAAAAGCGCGCTCACGGCTTACGAAACTCTCGCCGAAAACGGCGACTGTTCCATCGTGCGTGCCGAGCCCATAACCGGACGTACACATCAGCTTCGCGTGCACTTTGCCCATATGGGTGCGCCTATAGTCGGCGACGGAATGTACGGCACGGCAGAAGCTTCCCCTACAGAATACGATCGCGAGATGTCGCGTCACGCACTTCACGCGTCCTCGCTGAAAATAGATCTCGGAGAAAAGCAGATCACGCTGTCTGCCGAACTGCCGAGCGATATGAGCCTGCTCTGCGGCAGGATAGAAGGAGTATCATACTAAAAATGCAGATAAAGGCAATTAAAAATAAGATCCGCGAATATTGCAGCGTGCCGACGGTGATCCTGTTCGCCGTTGCCCTGACAGCCGCGGCTGTACACGCCGCAAGTGCACTGTCACCGACCTTTTCGGACTTTTTTAACCGATACGTCGGCTCGGTCATTCGCGGAGCGCTTGCAACGCTTACGAGCGTTTTGCCGTTTTCGCTTGCGGAAACACTGGTCGTACTGCTGCCGATAATTTTTATCGTCGCGATAGCGCTGTCCTTGGGCGCAGCAAGCAAAGGCATTCAAAACGGCATCCGCCAGATAATATCTATGGCGTGCGCGCTTTCGACGCTCTACTCTCTTTTCGTTTTCACCACCGCCGTCGGCTATAACGGCTCTGCGCTGTCCGACAAGCTCGGGCTTGACGAAAAGCCCGTCACCGTTGACGAGCTTCGCAACACGGCACAGTATATGATAGAAAAGATGAACGACGAGATCGACACCGTAACCTACTTGTACGGCGAGGGCTCGGTAATGCCGTACTCACTCGAAAAAATGAACGCGTTGCTTCTCGATGCCTGCGACAGAGCATCGGATAAATACACGTTTTTACCCAGACTCAACTCGCGAATAAAGCCGATCGCGCTGTCCGAGCCGATGACCTACACGCACATTTCGGGAATGTATACCTACTACACAGGCGAATCAAACATCAACGTAAACTTTCCCGACTACAATCTTCCCTTCACCGCGGCACACGAGCTTGCACATCAGCGCGGTGTAATGCGCGAGAACGAGGCGAATTTCGTCGCGTTTCTCATATGCACCGAGTCGGACGACCCGTACGTGCGCTACAGCGGATATCTCTGTATGTACGAGTATTTAAGCTCTGCGCTCTACAGGGCGGACTATGACACCTTCGCCGAGGTATACACGTCGCTTGACACGCGCGTTATCAGCGAGATCACCGCATACAACAGATTTTTCGAAAAATATCAAAAAAGCATAGCGTCTGACATTTCGGGTATGATGAACGACACGTATCTCAAGGCGCAGGGCGTTGACAACGGTGAAAAGAGCTACGGAATGGTCGTAGACCTCGCGTGCGCGTGGGTTGCGGCGAAAAACGACTGATTTTTAAACGAAAGGAGCCTTCCCGTGAAAGCAAAACACGTAAGACTTATATCCGCGCTCGTTTGTATTGCCGCTATATTCACGGTGATAGCGCTCACCAAGACAGAGCTTCACGGCGCGTCGTCAGACACGGTACTGTTTTACAACGACCGCGCGTGGACCATTTCCGCACGTCTGCCCGCGGAGCAGGTGCACACCGTCTACTATGTCCCTATATCCTATATTGTACAGCTTCCAAACGTAGACGTACGAATGAACGAATCTCTCGGCACGTTCGTCATCACACACGGCGAGCTTTTTCTCTCGTTTGACACAACGACAGATTTTGCTATGAACCAGAACAAGGAGCGAACATACCTTAAAACCGCTGAATATCACAACGAGCGATACGTTCCCATTCGCACAGTCTGCGCTTACCTCGAGCTTGGTTACGAGCAAATAACAAACTCTGTCACGGGAGTGACCGCTATTCGTATAACCGACGGAAACGAGCAAGCGGACTTTGCCAATCTCATCAAAACAAGGTACCCCTCCCTCTTTCCCGACGAGCCCGAAACGAGCATTCCAACCTCCGACACAACAAACAGCGGACAGAGCCCAGACACCTCTGACCCCACACCAACGCTTTCCCAAAGAACGGTTTATATTACCGTAGAGGGCTGCACGGGCAAATACACATCTGCGATATTATCCGTCCTGAAGCGATACGGCTATGAGGCCACTTTCTTCGTATCCGAGGAGGAAATCGGAAATAACGCCGCGCTCTTATCGAAGATATGTGCCGGCGGACACGGGCTTGCACTCTCGCTCACCGCAGAGAATGGTACAGACAAGGATACCGTGCTTTCCGAAATATCTCACCAAAACGAATGGCTGTCACGCCTGATAAAGAAAAAAACTCACGTCTGGAGCTTCGCAGCGTCAACTACGGTTGCTGCAAGCGCAAGCTCGGAGCTTTATACGCAGCTTTTTGAAAGCAGCTACGTTATGTGGAATGCAACACAAGACATATCAACAGCCCAAGGCTCGCAGGCAGCGGCAAACGCTGCAATTGATGCGATATGGGAAAACGAAACCGTCACGCTTCGCTTTAAGGAAGCTCAGAACACAGCCGAAGCGATGCGGCTTGTGCTTGATTTTATAAAGCGTAACGGCGCCGTATGCGACGTGCGTACCGCATACCCGGCGTTCGCCGACTAAACTGCGAACAAACACATTACCCCAAAGTTGAAAGGAATGATGAAAATGTCCGAATCCGAAAACAAGAAGCGCATTCTCGTCGTTGAAGATGAGAACAAGATCGCCATCACAGTAATATACAATCTCCAGCACGCCGGCTATGCCTGCGAGCTTGCGAGCGATGGCGAGGAGGGCCTCAAGAAGGCTCTCACGGGCAACTTTGACCTTATTCTGCTTGACATAATGCTCCCGAAGATGAATGGCTTTGAGGTCTGCAAGCGTATTCGTGAAAAGCTCGATACACCCATCATCTTCGCAACCGCAAAGGTCGAGGAGGTCGACAAAATAATGGGCCTCGATCTCGGTGCAGACGACTACGTAACAAAGCCCTTCTCGCTAAACGAGCTTATGGCGCGCATCAAGGCGAATATCCGCCGTTCGAGAAGTGAGGTCGTAAGCGAAAAGGCAGACAGCGCATCCTCTGTTATTACCATTCGCGGACTTTCGATCGACACCTCAAAATATGAGGTAACACGCGATGGCGAACCCGTTGAGCTTACTAAAAAGGAGTACGAGCTGCTCTCGTTTATGGCAAAGAACTCGGGCACGGTTTACTCGCGCGAGCAGCTGCTTGCAGAGGTTTGGGGATACGACGGATTTTTCGGCGACACCTCGAGCGTCGACGTTACCGTCAGCAGACTGCGTACGAAGCTTGAAGCAAATTCAAGCCGTCCCGAATATCTGCTGACCAAGCGCGGCATGGGGTATTACATCAAATAAGCTATGTATAACAGTCTTTATTTTAAAATCATTCTTATACTCGTTATCTTTATGATAACGGTTATGTGCGTTATCGGAACGGTCCTTATCAACAACGTAAACAGCTTTTATATGGGCGAGTTTACGGATCAGATGGAACAAAGTCTTTCCGTAGACAGCACGCTGACACAAGAGCTTGAGCAAGCATTGGCGGCGGAGAATTTCGCTGCCGAGCAGCTAAAGATACTCGGTACCTACCGAGGCATTCTCGGTATTGACGACTACCGTAACTTTTATATTCTCGACGCCGACGGAAATTACCTCGGCGGCTCTGATTCAAGGCTTGGCGACGCACTTCAGAAGACGCCCAACCTGCTTGCCGCTATGCGCGGCACACCCGACAACACCCAACCGCTCGGAGCAGACTATGCCGACTACGCGATAAAGCTCGAAAACGGCGAAGCGGAGTGCATCATATACGTACGCGATTCTATGGACGAGATGCAGCGATTCACGTGGGTGCTTGTTTCGATAATCCTTCAGGCACTTATGCTCGGTCTGATCTTTGCGATAATACTCGCCTTCTTCCTTTCGAAGGCAATAACTGCGCCTATCCAGAGCCTTACCCGTGGTGCAAAGCTTATCGCGGCAGGCGAGTTCTCGCACGAGATAGACATTCATTCAAGCGACGAGATAGGTAAGCTGACAGATGCGTTCAACTATATGAAAAAAACGCTCAAGAACACGCTCGAGGAGGTTTCGGGCGAGCACCGTAAGCTTGAAACCGTATTCACCTATCTCAACGACGGCGTTATCGCCTTCACCGAGGACGGTCAGGTGATGCACATAAACGAAAAGGTAAAACAGCTCCTCGGCAGCAACTACAACGAGGGCTTTGATTTCCTTCGCTTTACCAAGCTTTTCGGCATCGAATACAATCCCCACTTTAACGTTGAATACATCGATCGCCCCAAAGGGGACGGCGACGGCTATAACGTCAGCGACGTTATGTTTGGCGGCAAGGTACTCGACATAAGCTTCGGCACGGTCAGCTACCGCGAGGGCGATGCCGCAAGAAACGGTATGCTCGCAGTTATTCACGATGAAACAGGCCGTTATGAGCTTGACAAGTCAAGACGAGAGTTTGTGGCTAACGTGTCGCACGAGATGCGCACACCGCTGACCAGTATAAAGGGTGCTTGCGAAACCATACTCGCCGACGAGGGTATGAATGCGGATATGCGCAGCTTCTTCCTCAATATGGCGGTCGAGGAATGTGACCGTATGACGCGCATCGTTTCCGACCTTCTCGTACTGTCACGCCTCGATAACAAGCGCACGCAGTGGAGCATTGACAGCTTCGACACAGATAAGATGCTCGCTCATATCATCGAGGTTATGCGAGTTGACGCAGAGGCGCACTCTCACAAGCTGACATACGACGCAAACGGCGAGCTTCCGCACATCACCGCGGACAAAGAGCGCATAGAGCAGGTTCTTATAAACATTCTCTCGAACGCTATCAAGTACACGCCCGACGGAGGCAGCGTTACCCTTTCGGCAAGAGCGCTTGACAATCAGATAAAAATTGACGTGCGCGACACCGGCATCGGCATTCCCGAGGAGGATCTGCCGCACCTCTTTGAGCGTTTCTACCGCGTTGAAAAATCGCGTACGAGCGAAACGGGCGGCACAGGTCTCGGCCTTGCTATAGCAAAGGAGATAGTTGAGGCGCACGGCGGCTCAATCTCCGTTACAAGTGAGCTTGGCAAGGGCTCTGTTATCACCGTCCTTCTTCCTATTGAAACCAAACTGAAATCGGTGTAAGCAAATGAATAAAAAATCCACCTCACGCCGATCTGTATTTACGCGCGAAACCTTCAAAACGGCACTTTTGACGGGGCTCTTACTGTCCCTTCTCGTATTGGTGATCGTTTACGTCGGGGGAATGCGCGCATACGAGGAAGCGGTCTCAAAAAACGATCTTGGCGAAAGCTTCGACCGACTCTGGAGCGTTGTAAGCGACTCCGAGCCGAAGGGCCTTGACGCCTCTCACCTTCTGCCCGAAATTATCGGATACAAGCAGTCGAGCGCACCGACTCCTATCGCTACCATCGCAGATACAGACGGCATATCCGAGCTGTATGCAATTGCAAAGCCGTGCATTCTCGAGCTTTTCGGAGTCAACTCCGTTTGCACCGAGCTTTCTGCCGCAGAGGGCAAGCACCGCTTTGCCGCAGCTAAAGCAAGCGCGGAATTTGTGTATCTGCGTTATCACGAGCCCGTGCTCTACCAGCTTATATATGCGTATGCCGCAAACGCCCTTACTGTTTCCGAAAGCGACGTTGCTATGGGAAGCAAGGGCAATATCGGCGCATATGTCCGTGAGCTTATCATAGTTCCCGACAACGATTTTGCGGCTCACCGCTTTGTCGCATACGCGACGGACGGCAACGGACATTATTATGAATTCCGTCTTGCAGATCACGTGGTGACCTCGGACTTCTATATTTCGAAGCTCGCGACCACAGCCTCGGGCGTAACTACGTTTCCGCTTTATTTTTATGACGATCACCGTTTTTCCTGCGACGAGCCCTTTGTCGACGGAGAGGTCGAATATTCGATAATAAACACCTCTTATATTGACGTCGGCAACGACGCCCTGCATGATGCCCTTCTCGATCTTTTCGAATATAACAAGGAAAAGCTCGACGGCTACTCCGACAGCACGGGCTACGTATTCGTCGACACGCACAGTCAGCTTCGTATAGAGGACGGCTCCATACACTTCCAGACCACCGATGCCACAGCCTCGAGCAACGCTCTGCGCGGTATTCGTACGGACTCGCTCCTCGGCTACGTAAGCTCTGATTCGTCAGGACTTTTTGATAAGCTTACCGCAGTCGACAGCCTTATCAGCCGCCTCGGCAGCATATCGGGCGATCTTATCGGAGGCGCTGCTGACGTGTGCCTCGGCGAGGTTTACAGCAGCGACTCTCTGCTCGTTATAGAATACTTCCTCACGTATAACGGAATCCGAATCAGCGGCGAGCCGTATCTTCGCGCCGTTCTGACGGAGGAAACGATATGCGAGCTGCAGCTTCATCCGCTCGTTGTCACGCCCACCGATAAAACAGAATTTTCGCTTTCCCAGGGCTATGTACTAAACAGCCTTGATAAGACGGGCAAGCTCGAGCAGAGCCGTGCGATCGACTCTGTGCGCCTTTATTATACCGACGGTAGCGCCGATTGGTTCGTAATATACGAAAATTAAAGAAAGGAGATGATACGCCGTGAATTGGTCATCTGTTAAAAATCTTCTTATCGCCATACTTGTTGCGGCGAATCTTTTCCTGCTATTCAACATCGCAAGACAGGATCGCACGCGCGGATACATCGCCGAGAGCGAGATACGCGATGCAGTGGAGCTGCTTTACGAGAGGGGGTACTCGGTATCTGCGGATATTATTCCCACTAAAAAGTTCAAAACACCCGTATATGAAAGCCATTACAGCGACGAATACTATACAGAGGTCGCAACGGCGCTCGCAGACTCCGAGCGCGAAATGCTTTATACTCTGCCAAACGGCGGAATAAGCATTTCTACCAAGAGCGGCGCTCTGATAGAGTTTGATAACGAGTTTGACTTCAGATACTCCGCATTTGACAATCCAAACTCCGCGGCATATACTGAAATTACCGCGAGCACGTTTGCGGCGGCCTCAAATAGCGGTACCGCACCGAACGGAGCAAGGCTCAAATCCCTTTATGAGGCGGCAGCGGAGTTTCTCTGTAAGCAGCAAACGAAGGATTCAAACCTCAGTGCGGAAATTTCAAGCGCGTTCACAGATAAAGACGGACGCACGTTTCTCCTTATCGAGCAGCGCCTCGACGGATACAAGATCTACTCCCACTACGCAGTATGTGTTTTCGAAAACAGCGAGCTTATATTCGCCCACGGAAGATGGTACTTCTCCGACATAAACAAGGACTACAATACCGAGCTGTGCGATCAGATAAACATTCTGTTCACCGATATGACAACGCTTAAAGCAACGCTCGCAAGCACGGCATCAGAAAGCGCCGAGAATGGCGGAGATACCACCCTTTCGGACGCTCCCCAAAGCGAAAATATCACGCTTCCCGCGGTCAGCGCAGTAAACGCCTGCTACGTCGTCTACTGGAACTCAAATAAAACCGCTCTTTACTTCATTCCGGCATGGCAAATTGACCACAATGATTCACTTACTATAGTGTATAATGCCACAAATGCCACAGTGTACTCGAGCAATCAATAAATATCGCTCGAAATTGTAAATCTTTTGTTAACACCCCTTCCATTTTCCATATAAAAGTGGTATAATAGTATAGTAGTATAAGTGAGAATATTAACATTTTGTTAACCAAACATAATTTTTAGCATATTTGCACTATTCCACGGCACGTCACGGCGGGCGTCGACCGTTTTTCATACATCGCGCGTATTCACGTCGCGCACTATTACACGCCGAGAAACGAGATTGAATTATGGAAAAAATCATCATCAACGGTGGCAGACCCCTGCATGGCGCAATCGAGGTCAGCGGTTCCAAAAACGCCGCTATCCCGATAATTCTCGCGACGCTGATGGTAAACGACGTTTGCGTTATCGAAAACGTGCCCGCTATCAGTGATATTTCCTTATCGCTTGAGATTCTTTCATCCGTAGGTTGCCGTATAAGAATGATCTCCAAAAACACGGTGGAGATCGACTCCCGAAATGCCAAGGGCGGAATATCCCCGTACGAGCTTGTTCGCAAGATGCGCGGCTCTTACTACCTTGTGGGCGCAGAGCTTGCAAGATGGGGCAACGCTTACGTTGGTCTTCCCGGCGGATGCGACTTCGGCGTACGTCCGATAGACCAGCATATCAAGGGCTTTAAGGCACTCGGCGCAACGATAAACGTGGAAGGCGGATACATCGACGCAAAGAGCGACGAGCTCACCGGCGCCAATATCTATTTCGATATGGAAACCGTCGGCGGTACTATCAACGTAATGATCGCAGCTTCCCGCGCAAAGGGCACAACCATCATCGAAAACGCAGCTCGTGAGCCTCACATCGTTGACCTTGCAAACTTCCTCAACACCTGCGGTGCACGCATCAGCGGTGCCGGCACGGACACTATTAAAATTAAAGGCGTCGACGAGCTTCGCGGCTGTACGTACGCTATAATCCCCGATATGATCGAGGCCGGCACTTATATGTGCGCGGCAGCAGCTACCGGCGGACACCTTAAGGTTACCAACCTCATCCCGAAGCATATGGAATCCGTTACCGCAAAGCTTGAGGAGATGGGTGTAAAGATCATCGAGCACGATGATGCTATCGAGGTTATCAGCACGGGCGAGCTTAACCGTGTAAACGTAAAGACCCTCCCCTACCCCGGCTTCCCCACGGATATGAATCCGCAGTTCGGCGCGCTTCTTTGTCTGGCAAAGGGCGTTTCCTGCCTCACCGAGGGCATCTTCAACAACCGCTTCCGCTACGTTGAGGAGTTAAAGCGCATGGGCGCTTCCATTAAGGTAGACGGCGCAACGGCTATAATAGAGGGCGGAGTACCCCTTTCGGGCGCACCCGTAAAGGCGGTAGACCTTCGCGCAGGCGTTGCGATGATAATCGCGGGACTCAGCATAAACGGTCGCACGGAGATCGAGGATATCCACTTTATCGAGCGCGGCTACGACGACGTTGTCGGCAAGCTTCGCGCGGTTGGTGCAGACATCAAGAAGATCACCCTTCCCGACCCCGTACAGTTTGAAAAAGCCAACTAACTGCATCGCAGTATAAAATAAATCAACTATAATGGGGTGTCCTCGGGCACCCCGAATTTATTATTATGAACTTAAAAAAAGATGAAACGCTGACCGAGATAAACGACGGTCTTAACCTAATACAAAAGGCGGACGGACTCACGTTCGGTACGGATGCATATCTGCTCGCAGCGTACGTACGCCGCCAGACGCGCGCCGTCGCGGCTGACCTTGGAAGCGGCACGGGAGTGATACCGCTTCTTATGCTATCACGCGAAAAGGTCGCAAAGGTGCACGCTATAGAGCTGCAAAGCGAGTTTGCCGAGCTTATATCGAAGAACGCAGAGATAAACGGCTACTCGGACAAGCTTATCGCGCGCTGCGCCGACGTACGCGACGTCACCGAGTCGATGCTCGGCGGCACCGTCGACGTTGCCCTCTCCAATCCGCCGTATATGAAGCCTACGGGCAAGGCAAGCGAAAGTGAGCGCAAGAACATCGCACGTCACGAGATCGCAGGCGGCATCGCCGACTTTTGCGAGTCTGCCGCACGAATCCTCAAGCACGGCGGACTGTTTTACACCGTATGGCGTCCCGACAGACTGTGCGAGCTGACGGGTGCGCTTTCGGCGTCAAAGCTCGAACCAAAGCGAATGACGTTCGTGCACGCGAGAGCTGAGCTTGCACCGTGCCTTGTGCTGTGCGAAGCAAAAAAAGGCGCAAGCGCAGGCGTTTACGTAACGCCGCCGCTCATAATGTATGAGCACGGCAGCGTTTATACGGATACGCTTACAAAAATTTACAAAACGGGTGATTTCGATGAGCCTTACAAAAGACCCTGACGTTTATTACGCCGATACGGGCGATGAAAAAAATAAAGTAAACGGCGGCACGCTGTACCTTGTCACAACGCCGATCGGTAATCTCGCCGATCTTTCCGAGCGCGCGAAAAAGGTACTTGCAGGCGTTGATTTCGTTGCTGCAGAGGATACTCGCAACTCCGCGAAGCTGCTTGCGATATTCGGCATTAAAAAACCGATGGTAAGCTACTACGAGCACAACAAGCGCGAGCGCGGCGAGGAGATATGCTCACGCATATCCGCGGGCGAGTCCTGCGCACTTGTTACCGATGCCGGTATGCCCGGCATAAGCGATCCCGGCGAGGATATCGTAAAACTGTGCGCCGAGCGCGGCATACCCGTGACGGCAGTGCCCGGTCCGTGCTCCGCTATGACAGCGCTTACTCTGTCGGGACTGTTCACGGGAAGATTCGCCTTTGAGGGATTTCTCTCGACCAATAAAGGCGAACGTCGCGACCGCCTTGCAGAGCTCAAGTGTGACACGCGCACGCTCATATTCTACGAGGCACCGCACAAATTAAAGGCAACCCTCTCCGATCTTTACAGTGCATTCGGCGAGCGCAAGATCTCGCTCTGCCGCGAGCTTACGAAGCTCAATGAGGAAATATACCGAACGACACTTTCAGAAGCAGTAACGCTTTACTCCGAGCGTGAACCGCGCGGCGAGTACGTGCTCATCGTTGAGGGCGCAAGCAGCGAGCAGGTGCGCGCCGAGGCGTTCTGGAGCGAGATGAGCCTTGACGAGCACGTTGCCTACTATGTAAACGAAGGCAAATCCAAAATGGATGCGATAAAAGCCTGCGCAAAGGATCGCGGCATCGCCAAGAACGAGGTCTACAAGGTCGTTAATACCTGATTACCGCACGAAATAAATAAAAACGCCCTTAATTTACGTTATATTTAAAGTGAATGTTACAAAATTGAAAAACTTTCCCAAAACCTCTTGTATTAAAGGCAAAAATGAGGTAAAATAATAAGGTACAAGTATGTCTGCCGATGTATGTTAAATATTTAACGCGGACTGCTGTGGCAAATTGTCAAAAAAATTTTTATATATTTTTGGAGGATTTTAAAATGTCTGTTAAAGTTGCTATTAACGGCTTCGGTCGTATCGGACGTCTTGCATTCCGTCAGATGTTCGGCGCAGAGGGTTATGAAGTAGTTGCAATCAACGACCTCACCAGCCCCAAGATGCTTGCTCACCTTCTTAAGTACGATACCGCACAGGGCGGTTTCTGCGGCAAGCTCGGTACCACCCCTGCACACACCGTTTCCTGCACCGATGATTCCATCATAGTTGACGGCAAGGAAATCAAGATCTACGCTGAAAAGGACGCAGCTAACTGCCCCTGGAAAGCACTTGATGTTGACGTAGTTCTCGAATGCACCGGTTTCTACACCTCTAAGGAAAAGGCTTCTGCTCACATCGTAGCAGGTGCAAAGAAGGTTGTTATCTCTGCTCCCGCAGGCAACGATCTTCCCACCATCGTTTTCAACGTAAACAACGAAACCCTTACTGCTGAAGATACCGTTATCTCCGCAGCTTCCTGCACCACCAACTGCCTCGCTCCTATGGCTAAGGCTCTTAACGACTATGCAGCTATCCAGAGCGGTATCATGACCACCGTTCACGCATACACCGGCGACCAGATGATCCTCGACGGTCCTCAGAGAAAGGGCGACCTTAGAAGATCCAGAGCTGGCGCTATGAACATCGTTCCTAACAGCACCGGCGCTGCAAAGGCTATCGCTCTCGTTATCCCCGAACTCAACGGTAAGCTCATCGGTTCCGCACAGCGTATTCCTACCTGCACCGGTTCCACCACCATCCTTATCG